>NZ_JBHWFF010000002.1:297142-310285 GCF_042733785.1 Streptomyces sp. NPDC059695
CGGCGGGCGCCCTCGGGCGGCCTTTCCGGGCCGGGTGCGGGCGGGGGCGCGCGGTGGGGGGGGGTGCGGTTGTGGGGGGGGGGGGGGATAACACGTTGAGGGCCCACCGGGCCGCGTCATTACCCCCCCGGGTGGGTTAGGGCACCCCCGTCGCCTGGCCGGACGCCCCGCCGCGCGAACCCGGTTCGCTGTCGACGGCGACCCAGCACCCGGGCGACCTCCCGGGCACCGACTCGGGCGGCCGCGACCTCCCGGCGACGGCGGTCCGCACGGACGGCCCGACACCGCCGGAGACCGGAGCACCGGGCGCCGCGGCCGGGACCCCCACGCCCGCCGCCGCCCCCGCTCCCGCCGCCCCCGTGTCGGGGACTCCCGCGCCCGGGGCTCCCGTCGCCACCCCCGACGGCGACTTCGAACTGGCCGCGCCCGACCCCCGTACCGCCGTGCGCGCCGATCCCGCCCCGGCCGCCCAGGCCGCTCCGGTCCCTCCGGTCGCCCAGGCCGCTCCGGCCGCCCCCGCCGCCGCAGGCGGTCCCGCGCTCTGCGTGGCCTGCCGGGCCGGGCGGGTCGACACCGACGGCTACTGCGCGAACTGCGGGCACGCCCAGCCGCGCGAGCGCGACCACATGGAGCGGGAGCTCACCGGCGTCGCCGCCGTCAGCGACCGCGGGCTGCGCCACCACCGCAACGAGGACGCGTTCGCCGTCTCCTCGACCACCCTGCCCGACGGCTCCCCCGCCGTCCTCGCGATCGTCTGCGACGGCGTCTCCTCGGCGACCCGTCCCGACGAGGCCTCCGCCGCCGCCGCCGAGGCCGCCGGCGCCTCGCTGCTCGCCGCGCTCCCCCGGGGCACGCACCCGCAGCAGGCGATGCACGAGGCGATCGTGGCCGCCGCCGAGGCCGTCAACTCCCTGGCGGAGGAGCCCGGTCAGGAGGGTGCGGAGCACGACCCGCACCGCCATCGCAACGCCCCGGCCTGCACCATCGTCGGCTCCGTCGCCGCCGCCGGACTGCTGGTCGTGGGCTGGGTCGGCGACAGCCGCGCCTACTGGGTGCCGGACGACCGCAGCACGCCGCCCGCCCGGCTCACCGAGGACGACTCGTGGGCCGCGCAGATGGTCGCCGCGGGCCTGATGAACGAGGCCGAGGCGTACGCGGACGAGCGCGCCCACGCGATCACCGGCTGGCTCGGCGCCGACTCGTACGAACTGGACCCGCACACCGCCGCGTTCAAGCCGGACCGTTCCGGTGTGGTGGTGGTCTGCACGGACGGCCTGTGGAACTACGCCGAGGGCGCCGAGGACATGGCCCGGGTCGTCCCGGCCGACGCGGCCGACCGCCCGCTGCACAGCGCCCAGGTCCTCGTCGGCCACGCCCTGGACGGCGGAGGCCACGACAACATCACGGTCGCGCTCGTCCCGTTCACCGTCACGCCCCGAGGGGCAGGATCCGCCTGAGAGCGGTCGCCGATCCCCGCCCCCTTCACCGTCGTCGCCCCGAGGAGCACGAAACAGATGGCGAACTTCTCCAAGCCGACCGCGCCCCGGTTCTCGGTGGACGTCTACCAGAACGAGTTCCTGCCCGAGGGCGGCCGGGACGTCAGCGCGATCGTCACCGTCACCTCGACCGGGGGCGGCACCACCGGAGGCTTCGCGGGCGGCGTCCCGGCCGCGGCCGGCGTCGTCCTCATGGTCGACTGCTCCGGCTCCATGGACTACCCCGCCACCAAGATGCGCGGCGCGCGCGAGGCGACCGCCGCCGCCGTCGACACCCTCCGCGACGGCACCCGCTTCGCCGTCGTCGCCGGGACGCACGTGGCGAAGGAGGTCTACCCGGGGAACGGCGGCCTCGCCGTCGCCGACGCCCGCACCCGCGCCGAGGCCAAGGAGTCGCTGCGCCGGCTCTCGGCCGGCGGCGGCACCGCGATCGGCACCTGGCTGCGGCTCGCGGACCGGCTGCTCTCCTCCTCCGAGCTCACCATCCGGCACGGCATCCTGCTCACCGACGGCCGCAACGAGCACGAGACGCCGGAGGAGCTGCGCGCCGCGCTCGACGCCTGCGCGGGCCGCTTCACCTGCGACGCGCGCGGGGTCGGCACGGACTGGGAGGTCAAGGAGGTCACCGGGATCGCCTCGGCGCTCCTCGGCACCGCCGACATCGTCGCCGACCCGGCCGGGCTCGCGGCCGACTTCACGGCGATGATGGAGCACGCGATGGGCAAGGGCGTCGCGGACGTCGCCCTGCGCCTGTGGACCCCGGTCGGGGTCGAGATCATGTTCGTGAAGCAGGTCGCACCGGCCGTCGAGGACCTCACCGGACGGCGCACCGAGGCGGGGCCGCGCGCCGGGGACTACCCGACCGGCTCGTGGGGCGACGAGTCCCGCGACTACCACGTGAGCGTGCGGGTCCCGCAGGCGGCGGTCGGCCAGGAGATGCTCGCCGCCCGCGTCTCCCTGATCGCCCCGGACCCGGCGGGCGGCGACCCGCGCCCGCTGTCTCAAGGGCTGGTACGGGCGGTGTGGACGGACGACCTCGCGATGTCGACGTCGATCAACCCGCAGGTCGCGCACTACACGGGCCAGGCGGAGCTGGCGGACGTCATCCAGCAGGGTCTCGATGCCCGCAAATCGGGCGATCGTGACGGCGCGACGGCCAAACTGGGCCGTGCCGTGCAGCTCGCGGCGGCCTCCGGCAACGCGGATACGGCGAAACTGCTTTCGAAGGTGGTCGACGTCGTCGACGCGGCGACCGGTACTGTGCGTTTGAAGGCGAAGGTCGCGGAAGCGGACGAGATGACACTCGAGACCCGCTCCACCAAGACCGTTCGCGTGAAGAGGTAGCCCGGCCACCGGGCCGGACGACGAGAGGGGGAAGCACCGACATGCCGACCTGCCCGAACGGACACCAGTCGGTCTCCGACGACTGGTGCGAGGTCTGCGGCCATCGCATGGCCGGGGCGGGTGCGCCGACGGGTGCCGTACCGCCGCCTCCCCCGCCGCCGCCCCCCGCGTACGGATACCCCGGCCCCGACGGCCCCGGCCGGCCCCCGATGGGCCCGCCTCCGGGCGCGCCCGGAGGTCCGGGCGGCCACCAGGGCGGTCCGGGCGGCTTCGGCCCGGGTGCTCCCGGGGCTCCCGGCGGCTTCGGCCCCGGTGGCGACCCGAACGCGACGGCCCAGGCGGAGCTCTGCCCCCAGTGCCGTACGCCGCGCGAGCACATGGCGCCGTTCTGCGAGGAGTGCCGCTGGAACTTCCTCACGAACACGGCGACCTCGTACACGCCGCTGGCCCCGCACAACGCCCCTGCGCAGCAGCCCGGGCCGCCGCCCGGACTGAACCTGCCGCCGGGCTTCCAGTCCCCGCCGCCCGCGCCCCCGCAGCAGCAGCCCCCGCAGCAGCAGGACCCGTTCGGGTACCAGGGCTCGCGGCCCTCGCAGGTGAACCGGCCGGCCGAGCCGCTGGGCGCCGAGCCCACGCACCACCAGGCCCCGCCGCAGCGCCCGCAGGCGCAGCAGCAGCCGCCCGCGTACCTCCAGGCCCCGGCCCAGGCTCCCGCGCCGCCCGCGCCGCCGCAGCCGCGCGGGGACGACGACTGGGTCCTGTCACCGCCGTCGCACCACCAGGCACCCCAGGCGCCCCCGCCGCACCCGGGACCGCAGGCACCGCCGCCCCACCAGGCGCCCCCGCCTCCGCCCCCGCAGCAGCACCTGCACCAGCCGCCGCAGCACCAGGGGCCCCCGCCGCATCAGGGTCCTCCGCCGCATCAGGGTCCTCCGGCGCACCAGGGGCAGCAGCAGCACCAGGGGCCTCCCGCGCACCAGGGGCAGCAGCAGTTCCAGCCGCCGCAGCCGCCCCCGCAGCCGCAGCAGCCGCTGAGCTGGACGGCGGTCATCGGTCCGGACCGCGAGTACTTCATGGCGATGATGCAGCGCAGCGGTCCGGAGGCCACGGGCCTGAACCTGCCCGCGTTCTCGCCGGACAAGCACCTGCCGCTCCGGGGCAACCAGATCTCCATCGGCCGTCGCCGGCACTCCACCGGCGAGTCCCCCGACGTCGACCTGTCGGTGCCGCCGGAGGACCCGGGCGTCTCGCACCAGCACGCCGTGCTCGTGCAGCAGCCGGACGGGTCGTGGGCGGTGGTGGACCAGAACTCCACCAACGGCACCACGGTCAACGGCGGCGAGGAGCCGATCCAGCCCTACGTCCCCGTCCAGCTCCAGGACGGCGACCGGGTGCACGTCGGCGCCTGGACCACGATCACGATCCGCCTCTCCTGACGGACGGCCTCAGCGCAGGGGCCAGGCGTACGGCCCTCCGGGGTCGTCCAGCCAGGCCCACTGCCGGCCGCCGCTGACCGTCACCCCGAAGCGCTCCCGCTCCGGCCGCCGCTCGCGCAGCCAGAGCGAGAGCGCTTCGCGTCGGTCGAGGGTCCCGCCGACGAGCCCCCACAGGAAGAGGAAGCGCTCGTCCCCGGCCTGGCCGTGGCGCGGCGGGGGCCGCCCGGGCCCCTGGGCGCCCGCGCCCCGGAGCGCCACGAAGTACGCGGAGGTCGCCAGGAAGCGCCCCTCCGCGTGCCCGGCGTCGCGCACCCGCAGCAGGATCAGCCCGGTGGACAGCGGGGCGAGGACGAGCGCGCCGGGCCGGCACTGGGCGAGCCAGGAGTACGGCACGGAGGGCACCGCGCAGGTCGCCACGATCCGGTCGTACGGGGCGCGCTCGGGGCAGCCGCGGGCGCCGTCGGCGGCGAGCACCGCCGGCCGGTAGCCGACCGCGGCCAGATGGGTCCGGGCGGCCTCGGCGATCTCCTCGTCCAGGTCGACGGTGGTGACGTGCCCCTCGCCGAGCCGGTGGCAGAGCAGGGCCGCGTGGTAGCCGGTGCCGGCGCCGATCTCCAGGACGTCGTCCCCGTCGCGCACGTCCAGGGCGTCGAGCATCAGCGCCATGAGCGAGGGCTGGCTGGCGGAGGAGACCAGGTCCCCGTCCCGTACCCGGGTGGCGATCGCCGTGTCCGCGTACGCCCCGCGCAGCCAGCGCTCCCGCCGGTCCGGCTCGGGGTCGCCGGACCAGAGCCGCTCGTAGCCGCCGGGCGCGGAGACGTAGTAGTACGGGACGAAGAGGTGGCGCGGCACCTCGGCGAAGGCCGCGCGCCAGGCGGGGTCGGTCAGCAGGCCGTCCGCCTCGACCTCCCGCACGAGCGCGTGCCGCTCCCGCGCGCCGGCCTCGGCGTACTCGTCCCGCAGCGCACCCATGCCCCCACTCTCCCGCCCTCCGGGGCCGCGGGCGAGCCCCCGTCCGAGGGGTCCTAGGGCTCCGGTCCTGGGCCCGGGCATCTGAGACGATGGAACGGTGAACGAGATTCCCGGGGAAACAGCGCAGGAGCAGACCTTCTACGAGCAGGTCGGCGGCGAGGACACGTTCCGCCGCCTGGTCCACCGCTTCTACGAGGGCGTCGCGGGAGACCCGCTGCTGCGCCCGATGTACCCCGAGGAGGACCTCGGCCCGGCCGAGGAGCGTCTCGTCCTCTTCCTGATGCAGTACTGGGGCGGCCCCCGCACCTACAGCGACCACCGCGGCCACCCCCGGCTGCGGATGCGGCACGCCCCGTTCACCGTGGACCGGGCGGCGCACGACGCCTGGCTCCGGCACATGCGCGACGCCCTCGACTCGCTCGGCCTCGCTCCGGAGCACGAGAGCGAGCTGTGGCGCTACCTGACATACGCGGCGGCGTCGATGGTGAACACGGCCGGTTAGTGGGGCGACCGAACAGCGGCACGGACTGAAACGTTCCGGACACGGAACGCCGAATAACGGTCACGATCCCATCAAGGTCCGCAGGGAAGCGGTTACCAGCGGCGTGTGCCCTCTGAAAGCATCCGAGGAAACTTCAGCGGGTCCAGGGGGATGGGTGACGGGGTTCGTATTTCTGCGCGTCAGGGCGCACCGGCTGCTGCTCGCCGCGGCACTGCTGGCGGTGCTCCTGACGACCTCGGTGCTCGCGACCCTCGCCGCCTTCTCCGGCGCGATCGGGGACGCGGCGCTCCAGGCCTCCCTGCGGGGCCGGTCCGCGGCCGCCGCCACACTGCAGGTGGGCGGACAGGTACCGGCCGAGAAGCGGGCCAGTGCCGAGACCGCCGTCGAGGAGGGCACGCGGAAGACCTTCGCCGGCCTCCCGGTGGCCGTCTGGCGGCTCGAACGCTCGGGGCCGTACGCGCTGCCCCGCGCCCTCCAGCCGCCCGCCGCCCGCGCGGGCGACCCCGACCTGACGCAGTTCGCCGCGCTCGACCGCTCGCGCCTCACGCTCGTCAAGGGCGCCTGGCCCTCGTCCGCCGGAGCCGGCGGCGTGGTCGAGGCGACGCTGCCCGAGGAGGCCGCCCGACGGCTCAAGGTCGGCCCCGGCACCGTGCTCGACCTCACCGACCGGCTGGAGAACCGGACGGTGAAGGCCAGGATCACCGGCGTCTACCGGCCCGCCGACACCTCCGACCTGTACTGGCAGCTGGACCCGGCGGGCGGCCGCGGCGTGCGGACCGTCGCGTTCACGACGTACGGCCCGCTCCAGGTCGACCCGGCCGTCCTCGCCTCCGGTGCCCTCAGCTCCGGCGACACCTCCTGGCTCGGGTCCGCCGACTTCACCGGCCTCACCACCGACCGCATGGACTCCCTGCGCGCCACCGCGACCGAGGGCCCGAAGAAGCTGGCCGAGTCCACGGACGCCTTCGGCACGACGATCTCCGCGGCGACCGCGCTCCCCACCGTCCTCGACCAGACCCAGCGGGCCCTGCTCGTCTCCCGCTCCACCCTCCTGATCGTCGCCGTCCAGCTGGTGCTGCTCGCCGCCTACGCGCTGCTGCTCGTCGCCCGGCTGCTCAGCACCGAGCGCTCCGGCGAGACGGCCCTGCTGCGGGCCCGCGGCGGCTCCCGACGCCGGATCGCCGGGCTCGCGGCCGCCGAGGCACTGCTGCTCGCCCTGCCCGCCGCGCTCGCCGCCCCCCTCCTCTCCGGGCCGCTGACCAGGCTCTTCGCCGCGAGGTCGGCGCTCTCCGAGCTCGGGGTCCACCTCGACACCTCGCCCTCGCCCCAGGTGTGGCTGGTCGCCGCCGCCGTCGCCCTGTGCTGCGCGGGGGCCGTCGTGGCCCCCGCTCTGGCCGCCGGGGACGGCTCCGTCGTCTCGCTGCGCAAGGCCCGCTCGGCGGCCCTTCCCGCTCCGGTCCGCGCCGGAGCCGACCTCGGCCTCCTCGCCATCGCCGCCGTCGCCTACTGGCAGCTCCAGCGTCCGGCCGCCGCGGGCGGCACCCTCGGCGCGGACGGGACCGGCGGCGGCTCCGTCGACCCGGTGCTCGTCGCGGCACCCGCCCTCGCCCTCCTCGCCGGCACCGTCCTGACGCTGCGTCTGCTGCCGCCCGCCGCCAAGCTGGCCGAGCGGCGCGCGGCCGGCGGCCGCGGCCTCTCCGCCGCCCTCGCCGGCTGGCAGTTCAGCCGCCGGCCGCTGCGCGGCGCGGGCCCCGTCCTCCTCCTCGTCCTCGCCGTGGCGATGGGCATGCTCGCCATCGGGCAGAGCGGCTCGTGGCAGCGCTCGCAGAGCGACCAGGCCGACTTCCGCGTCGGTACGGACATCCGCGTCCTCGGCGCGGGCCCCGGCGAGCCGACGCAGACCGAACGCCTCGCCACCGTGCCGGGCGTCACCGCCGCGGCCCCGGTCCACCGCACCTCCCTGGACGTCGCCGGCAAGAACGCCGCCGTCCTGGCCGTCGACACCCGCAACGCGGGCGGGATGCTCCTCCGCTCCGACCTCTCCGGCCTCCCGGTCCCGGACCTGCTGGCCCCGCTGACCCCGAAGTCCGGGGCCCGCCCCGGACTCCCGCTGCCCGCGGGCACCCGCACGCTCACCGCCGACCTGCACCTGTCCAGGGCCGAGGACATGCCCGTGACCCGGGTCACGGCCGTCCTGGAGGACCCGACCGGCATCCCGTACCGGCAGGCCCTGGGCCAGCTGCCCGCGGACGACCGCACGCACCGGCTGACCATCGACATCGGCGCGCTCACCGCCGTGCCCGGCTCCGACAGCGGCCGCGGCTCGGGCGGTCTGCTCACCCTCACCGGCCTGGAGCTCACCGGCACCGTCCCCGACGACCTCGACGCCGACCAGACCCTCCGCGTGGAGCGCTTCACCACGGTGAAGGCCGACGGCACCACCACGGCCCACGCCCCCGGCCGGGTCCTCGGGGCCTGGGCCTCGGGCTTCGAGCAGTCCAACGGCACCGGCGGCGCCTCGATCGCCCGCGCCGGCTCCGCCGGGCCGGGCGGCCGCCCGGCCCCGTACTCCGTCGCGTACCCGCTCCTCGGCATCAAGTCCGACATCTTCGAGAGCCCGCCGGACTTCACCCTGCGGCTGGAAGCCCCCGCCCCGAAGACGCCCAAGAAGCTCACGGCCGTCGCCACCGCGGCCTTCATGACGGCGAGCGGAGCCAAGCCCGGCGACCTGATCGAGGTCGACATCGCCGGCCGCCGGATCGACGTCACCGTCGACCAGGTCGTCGAAGAGCTGCCGACCACCGGTCCGGGCGGCCGGACCGTCTCCGTCGCCTCCGGCGTCGCCACCCCCGAGGACGGCGGCGCGATCCTCCTCGACCTGGCCGCGGTCAACCAGTTCCTGGCGGCCGACTCCGGCGGGACCGCGACCCTGCCGCCCACCGAGTGGTGGCTGACCACCGCCCCCGGCCGCGCGGACGAGGTCGCCCAGACCCTGCGCACCCGTGGCGACACCGACCCGTCCCAGGTCCTCGTCCGCGACGAGGTCGCCGACGAACTCCTCGGCGACCCGCTCGGCGCCGGGCCCAACGCCGCCCTGATGGCGGTCGCCGCGGCCGCCGCCGCGCTCGCCGCGGTCGGCTTCGCGGTCGGCTCGGCCGGCGCGATGCGGGAACGGTCCGCGGAGTTCGGCGTGCTGCGCGCGCTCGGCGCACCGCGCCGCAAGCTCGCCCGGCTCGTCGCCGCCGAACAGGGCCTCCTCATCGGCATCGGGCTGCTCGTCGGCATCGGGCTCGGCACCGTCCTGGCCCGGGCCGTCGTCCCGCTCGTCGTCCTCACCGGCCAGGCCGCCCGGCCCGTACCGCCGGTCCTCGTCGAACTGCCCCTCGGCCAGGTGGCCCTGCTCCTCGCCGGCGTCGCCGCGCTGCCGCTGGCCATCGTCGCCTCGATCGCCCTGCGCCGCGCGGACCCCGCCGTGACCCTGCGCCACCAGGGGGACAACTGATGCCGCCGACCGCCCCGCACCGCGACCGCCACGACGACGACGGCACCGCACCGCACGCCGTCCGCAGGAAGGCCCCCGACATGCCCCGGTCCGACAAGCCCGCCCGCGCGGTGGCGCCCTGGGTGCGGACCCGGCTGCGGACCGCGCCCTGGGCCGCCGCCTCCCTCGCCCTGCTCGTCCTGGTCACCGCCTACCTCGCGGCCGCGCTGCCGCGTGCCGTCGACCGGTACGAGACGGAGGGCCTGCGGCACGACATCCGGACCGCGGCCCCCCGCAGCTCCGTCCTCGAACTGACCTACCCGATCCCCGTGGACGAGCACGGCGCCAAACTGACCGACGCCGTCCTCCAGAAGAAGCGCGACGACGTGCGGGCCCAGTTCTCCGCGCCGATCCAGACCGACCCGGACCAGACCGTCTACGGCGTCCGCACGGTCAAGCGGGTCACCGGCACCGACCCGTGGCTGCCCCGGCCCGACGGGCTCCCGCCCGAGTTCGTGCTCGCCTCCCCGTCCGGTCTGGCCGGGCACTCCACGCTGCGGAAGGGCCGGCCGGCCGCGGGGACGGCCGCCGCCCCCGAAGCCGTCGTCACCGCGAAGACCGCCGAGGCCATGCACCTGAAGCCCGGCTCCGTCGTCCACGTGCCGAGCAAGCTCAGCCCCGAGCCGATCGCCGTGACCGTCACCGGGATCGTCGAACCCCGCGCCCCCGAGTCGCCGTACTGGGCGGTCGAACAGCTGCTGCGCACCCCGGCGCTCGCCGCGATGGTCGGCGACGAGGTGAAGTACTACTGGCAGGCGGCGCTGCTCCTCTCCCCCGACTCCGCGCCCGCCGTCCTCGCCACCACCGGTGACCCGGAGGTCTTCTTCCGGTACATGCCGGAGGCCGGGCACCTCTCCGGGCGGGACACCGACCGGCTCACGGCCGCGCTGGACTCCGCGAACGGCGGCCCCGACCTGGTCAAGATGCGCCGCGCCGTGATCGGCAACGCCACCCTCACCACCCAGCTCGACGCGATCGTGGAGTCGTACCGCTCGATGCGCGAGGCCATCAACCCGGTCGTGGCCGTCGCCGTCTTCGGGATCGGCGCGGTCGCCGCGGTCGTCCTCGCGATGACCGGCGGCCTCTTCGTCGCCCGCCGCGACAGCGAGCTCTCGCTGATCCGCTCCCGGGGCGCCTCCCTCACCGGCATCGGCCTGCGCCTGCTCGGCGAGACCTCGGCCGTCGTCCTGCCGGCCGCCGCGCTCGCCCTGGTCCTCGCCGTCACGACCGTCCGGCCGCCCGCCGGCGGGTCCGGCGAGATCCCCCTCACCCCGTCCGTGCTCGCCACCGCCCTCGTCGCCCTGATCGCGCTCCTCGTGCTGCCCGTCCGGGCCGTCGTCGCGCACCGGCGCCCGCGCCTGCACGGCGGCCGCGACGACCTGCTCACCGCACGCCCCTCCCGGCGCCGCACGGTCCTCGAACTCACCCTGCTCGTCCTCGCCGTGGGCGCGGTCGCCTCACTGCGGCTGCGCGGCACCGCCGACTCCGGGGACCACCTGGTGAGCGCCGCTCCCGTACTCGTCGGCCTGATCGCCGCCATGGTCCTCGTACGGGTCTATCCGCTGCCCCTGCGGTGGCTGGCCCGCCCCGCCCGCCGGCTGCGCGGGGCCGTCGGGCCGCTGGCCCTCGCCCGGGCCGGACGCGCCTCGTCCTCGGGCACCCTCCCGCTGCTCGCCCTCGTGCTGGCGCTGACCACCGCCGCCTTCGGCGGCTCCGTCCTCGCGGGCGTCGCCGACGCCCGCGACCGGGCGGCGCTCCTCGCGACCGGCGCGGACGCCCGGATCGGCAGCCCGATCGAGTGGAGCCCGCTGCCCGCCGGGCTCACCGAGTCGGTGCGCGGTCTCAAGGGCGTACGCGACGTGGCCCCGGTGCAGATCGAGTACGGGGTCTCCCTGCCGTCGGACCAGGGGACCGCCGCACTGCCGATGAGCGCGCCGATCGTGGGCGTCGACCCCGCCTCGTACACCCGGCTCGCGGACCGGACCGGCTTCGGCCCGTTCCCCGCCGGTCTCCTCGCCTCCACCGGCAGGGGCGGCGCGGGCGCCGTCGCCGACACCGAGCGCGTCCTGCCCGCGATCGCCTCCCCGGCCGTCGCCGACCGGCTCGGCCGCGCCCCGCAGGAGATCGTGTCCGCGGCCGGGGTCTTCCGGGTGAAGGTGGTCGCGGTCCGCTCCGCCACCCCCGCCCTGGACGACGCCGACTTCCTCCTCGTCAACGGCGCCGACCTCACCCACCGGGCGAACACCTCGCTGCTCGTGACCGGGACGGTCGACGGAGCCGCGCTGCGTGCCGCGGTGAAGGCGAAGTCGGACTCCCTCGCCGTGAAGCTGCGGAGCGAGGAGCGGACGCTGTACGTGGACTCGCCGCTCCAGTCCGGTGCCGAGCGGATCTACCTGGGCGCGATCGGCGCGGGCGCGGCCCTCGCCGTGGTCGCCGTGCTCCTCTCGCTGATGCAGAGCGCGCCCGAGCGCAACACCCTCCTCGCACGGCTGCGGACGATGGGACTCACCCGGAAGCAGTCGCGGCGGCTGCTCGGCCTGGAGGCGCTGCCGCAGGCGGTCCTCGCCGCGCTCGGCGGCATGCTGGTCGGATGGGCGACGGTTCCCCTGCTCGCCCCGGGCATCGACCTGTTCCGGCTGGCGCTCGCGACGGCACCGGGCTTCGCTCCGCTGGACAGCGCCCCGCTGCGGGCCGACCCGTGGTCGCTGGTGCTGCCCGCGCTCGCCGTCGTCGTCCTCACCGGACTCGCGGCGGTGGCACAGGCCTGGTGGGCGGCACGCAGGGGCTCGATCAAGGAACTCAGGGCAGGAGACGCACGATGACGAAGACCGACACGGCCCCGTCCGACACGACCCTGGAGGAGCTGGAGCGGCGGGCCACGGCGCACCGCGACCGGCCCTCGTACGGTCATGACGCGCTCATCGCCTGCGACCGGCTCGTCCGCATCTTCACCACGGACGGCGTGGAGGTGCAGGCGCTCCAGGGGCTCGACCTCCTCGTGAAGGAGGGCGAGCTGATGGCCCTCGTCGGCGCCTCGGGTTCCGGCAAGTCCACGCTGATGAACATCCTGGCGGGCCTGGACGTGCCGACCGCCGGCGCGGCCCGCGTCGCCGGCTGCGACCTCCTCGGCATGGACGGCAAGGCGCGGCTGCGCTACCGCCGCGAGGTCGTCGGCTTCGTCTGGCAGCAGACCGCCCGGAACCTCCTGCCGTACCTGACGGCCGCCCAGAACGTGGCGCTGCCGATGCAGTTGCGGGGTCGCTCGAAGCAGAAGACGGAGCGGGCCGAGGAGCTGCTCGCCATGCTGGGCATCCCGGAGATCCGCGACCGGCGGCCGCACCAGCTCTCCGGCGGCCAGCAGCAGCGGGTGGCCATCGCGGTCGCGCTGGCCAACAACCCCTCGGTGCTCCTCGCCGACGAGCCGACGGGCGAGCTGGACTCGGCCACCGGCGAGCAGGTCTTCGCGGCCTTCCGCCGCGCCAACGAGGAGCTGGGCACGACGATCGTCATCGTGACCCACGACCAGGCGGTCGCCTCCGAGGTGCGCCGCACGGTCGCCATCCGCGACGGCCGCACCTCCTCGGAGGTCCTGCGCCGCACGGAGGTCGACGAGCAGGGCCAGGAGTCGCTGGTGGCGCGGGAGTACGCGATGCTCGACCGCGCGGGCCGGCTCCAGCTCCCGGCGGAGTACACGCAGGCGCTGGGCATGGAGCACCGGGTGGCGCTGGAGCTGGAGCAGGACCACATCGGGGTCTGGCCGGACGACGCGGAGGGCTGAGGCCCTAGGGGGTGGGTGTGGGCTTCGGGACGGGGCCCGGGGCGTTTGGCACAAAACACACCAAACACCACCAA
>NZ_JBHWFF010000002.1:310295-354479 GCF_042733785.1 Streptomyces sp. NPDC059695
GGGGGGGGCCCCGGGGGGGTTGTTTGCGCCGCGCGCGGGCCGGCGGGGCGGCACCCCCACCACACCCCCTAAGCCGTCCGAGGGTCGAGCGCCATGAGCCCGGCGGCCGTGGGACGGAAGCCGCACCGCTCGTGGAAGGCGGTGAGGTGCGGCTCGAAGTCCACGTGCAGCCAGTGCGCGCCACGCTCCCGGGCGGCTCCGGCGGCCGCCCGTACGAGGGTGACGCCGAGGCCCCGGCGGCGCTCGTCGGGGTGGACGGTGGTGTCGAGGAGGAAGGCGTGCACGCCGCCGTCCCCGGCGACGTTCACGTACCCGACGAGCCGTCCGGCGCGCCGGGCGGTGACCCGGAGCAGGCTCCGGGCGAGGACCGGACCGAAGTCGGTGTCCCGGTGCCCGGGCCAGGACGCGTGGAAGAGGGCGTTGAGCTCCTCCCCGGTGAGGGGCCCGTCGACCTGGACGTCGACGGTCATCGGGGGGCGACACCCAGCGAGATCGGCACCGTGCGCAGCGCGATCGAGCCGTACGGGGTACGCAGCCGCAGCCACGGCCCGGAGGCGAAGAGCCCCACCGGCGCCTCCCCCGGCGGCAGGAAGCCGAGCGACTGGGCGGCGTGCACGGCGCGCAGCGGCAGCCCGGTGGTGCCGAGGGTCCGGGACCAGATGTCGCGGCCGAGGGCGTCGCGCTCGGCCCGGGTCCGCCGCTCCTGGGGCAGCTGCTCGTCCCGCGTGCGGAACTCGGCCACGGCGGCGGCGACGGCGCCCCGCATCGCGGTGACGTCGGGGAGGCCGGGGACCGGCTCCCAGCCGCCGCGCGGCGGGAGCACCCCGGCCCACGGCGGGCCGGTCACGGAGCCCGGGACGACCGCCTTGCCCGCGGACTCCTCGACGCCGTCGAGGAGTTCACCGGCGGAGACGGTGACGTCGAGGTCGACGGCGTCGACGAGGCGGGCGGTGCGGATCGCGAGCACCTCGAACGACGGGGGCCGCCCGAAGACGGCCAGCGCCCCGCCGCCCGCCTGGAGGCGGACGGCGGCGGCCCGGTCGTAGTGGACGAGCCGGGTGAGGAAGGCGGCGAGGGCCGCCGCCTCCCGGGCGTCGGCGAAGTGCAGCGGAGCGAGCACGGTCATGCGGCCGACGACATCCCGTCGTCGACGTACTCCTGGAGGAACGAGCGCTCCTCCTCGGTGATCCGCCGCGGCCGCTGCGCCTCCAGGTCGAAGGGCACGACGACCGTGGACGCCCGCACGTACACGACGTCGGCGTCCTTGACCTCGTAGGCGATCGTCAGCGACGCCGCGCCTATCTTCGTGACCCACGACTCGATGGTCACCGGCTCGTGCCGGTGGACCAGCGGTCGCTTGTAGTCGATCTCGTGCCGGGCCACGACGGACCCGCCGGAGAACGAGGGGGAACCGTCTCCCGGCGCCAGCCGGAACATGAAGTCGATCCGCGCCTCTTCCAGGTACCGCAGGAAGACGACGTTGTTGACGTGCCCGAAGGCGTCCATGTCCGACCAGCGCAGGGGACAGCTGTAGATGTGCCTGGTCACTGACCTCAGCCTCGGGTCAGCTTCTTGTACGTGGCGCGGTGCGGACGGGCCGCGTCCGCGCCGAGGCGCTCGATCTTGTTCTTCTCGTACGACTCGAAGTTGCCCTCGAACCAGAACCACTTCGACTCGCCCTCGTAGGCGAGGATGTGGGTGGCCACCCGGTCCAGGAACCAGCGGTCGTGGGAGATGACCACGGCCGCGCCGGGGAACTCCAGGAGCGCGTTCTCCAGGGAGGACAGGGTCTCGACGTCGAGGTCGTTGGTCGGCTCGTCGAGGAGCAGCAGGTTGCCGCCCTGCTTGAGGGTGAGCGCGAGGTTCAGACGGTTGCGCTCACCGCCGGAGAGCACACCGGCCGGCTTCTGCTGGTCCGGGCCCTTGAAGCCGAACGCGGAGACGTAGGCGCGCGAGGGCATCTCGACGTGGCCGACGTTGATGTAGTCGAGCTCGTCGGAGACGACGGCCCACAGCGTCTTCTTCGGGTCGATGTTGGCGCGGCTCTGGTCGACGTACGAGATCTTGACGGTCTCGCCGACCTTGACGGAGCCGGAGTCCGGGGTCTCCAGACCCTGGAGCATCTTGAAGAGCGTGGTCTTGCCGGCGCCGTTCGGGCCGATGACACCGACGATGCCGTTGCGCGGCAGGGTGAACGACAGGTCGTCGATCAGGACCTTGTCGCCGAAGGCCTTCGACAGGTTCTCGACCTCGACGACGATGGAGCCCAGACGCGGGCCCGGCGGGATCTGGATCTCCTCGAAGTCCAGCTTCCGCATCTTGTCGGCCTCGGCCGCCATCTCCTCGTAGCGGGCGAGACGGGCCTTGGACTTGGCCTGACGCCCCTTGGCGTTCGACCGCACCCACTCCAGCTCTTCCCGGAGCCGCTTGGCGCGCTTGGCGTCCTTCTGGCCCTCGACCTTGAGCCGCTCGGACTTCTTGGTCAGGTAGGTCGAGTAGTTGCCCTCGTAGGGGTGGGCGCGACCGCGGTCGAGCTCCAGGATCCACTCGGCCACGTTGTCGAGGAAGTACCGGTCGTGGGTGATGGCCACGACGGTGCCCTTGTACTGCGCGAGGTGCTGCTCCAGCCAGTTCACCGACTCGGCGTCGAGGTGGTTGGTGGGCTCGTCGAGGAGCAGGAGGTCGGGGGCCTCCAGGAGGAGCTTGCAGAGCGCCACGCGGCGCTTCTCGCCACCGGAGAGGTTGGTGACGGGCCAGTCGCCGGGCGGGCAGCCCAGGGCGTCCATGGCCTGCTCCAGCTGGGTGTCGAGGTCCCAGGCGTTGGCGTGGTCCAGGTCCTCCTGGAGCTTGCCCATCTCGTCCAGGAGCGCGTCCGAGTAGTCGGTCGCCATGAGCTCCGCGACCTCGTTGAAGCGCTTCAGCTTCCCCATGGTCTCGGCGGCGCCCATCTGGACGTTCTCCAGGACGGTCTTGCTCTCGTCGAGCTTCGGCTCCTGCATGAGGATGCCGACGGAGAACCCGGGCGACAGGAACGCGTCACCGTTGGACGGCTGCTCCAGGCCCGCCATGATCTTCAGAACGGTGGACTTACCGGCACCGTTCGGGCCGACCACACCGATCTTCGCGCCCGGCAGGAAGCTCAGCGTCACGTCATCGAGGATGACCTTGTCGCCGTGCGCCTTGCGCGCCTTGCGCATCGTGTAGATGTACTCAGCCAAGAGAAACCGTCCGGCAAAGAGTGAGTGGGCAGATACACCCCATCTTGCCTGACCGCCACCCCCGGGAGCCAACCAGTAGGCGGGACTCCCCCTGACCTGCACGTTCCCGAGCCCCTCGCGTAGCCCACCTGTCACTGTCGGTCGCCGACGATCACCCCTGAGCCCCCTCGCACGGCCTGCGGACGGCCCGGGAATGCTCGGCTCTGACCTGCCCGCCACGGGGGGGGGCGCCGCCCACCCCCTTGAGATGCGCACCACCGGGAACGTCCTGGCCGTGGGCGAAGGAGACGGCTCCCCGCGCGCGGGTGGGCCTGCCTGGATACTCCTTGGTAACCGCATGAGCGGGAGGGTTAACGTGCCCTCATGGATCGCCTACGCCGTGCAGCCCTGAAGCTGGCCCTCGGAGAGCAGCCCACCGAAGACCTGCCGATGCTCGCTGCCGAGGCCCTGGCCGACGGCCTGGACAGCCCGGCCCTGGTCGAGCTGGCAGGGCTTTCTCGACGTGACCCGCCGGCCGACATCCGCGACCTCTTCGTGGAGGCCATGGCAGAGCTGGGGCTCCCCGTGCCCGGGGTCGAGGACGCCTGGCGCGAACGAATGCTCGGGGCGGCGGAAGGCATGCTCAACGGCTCCCTTACGCACCTTGAGGCCAGCAACGAGATCTATTGGTGCGCCTGCCATCTGGAACGGACGGACACTACGACCGAGCTTGTGCACCGGTTCATAGGGCTATGGAGCAGCTGGGAAGACTGGCCGGACGAGCGCGCCTCCATCGAACGGGACATGCGGCTGGCTGCTGCCGACCTTCTGCGTAGCCATGGCAAGCAGGTGCCTGAGCGAGTCCGGCTTCCCGCACTGTCGGACACGGAATAGGCACGGCTGTCTTCTGATCCGTAGCTCTCGCTGGATCGGTCAGCGACAGTCATACCGGCCACCCTGAGGTCCTGGAGAGGCGCTATCGGGCGGGGCCGGTTGCTGGGATTGCAGTACGGAAGGCGGGTCTCTTCGGCCCGCCGTGGGCGAACCGATCCGATCTGACGCGAGTGAGTATCCGACCGACTCGGGATGGCTGACCCACGTCAGCGGGGCAATTGCCTGGCAGCGCTGCCGCGCAAGCGCCTAGCCTGCCCCCATGAGCCACGGCAAGACCTCCTACGTGTGCCTGCCGTGTCGGGCCTCGTACAAGCAATTCCACGGCCCCGATCGCGAACGGCGCTGTCCGCGGTGCGCGCGGGTGATGATCCACGCCGGTTCGGCGTTCGCGCCGCCCCGGCGTCGCGACAAGGACGCCTGGCGAGTGCTGTCGGTCCTTCTCCACGCGGGGATCGGCTTCCACAAGAGCTGCTGCGGAGGCCCCGGCTGGCGGCCCACCACCCTGCGCGAGGTCAAGGCCCGCACCGCGTACGCGCGCCGCACCGGCGAGCCCGCCGCGCGAGCCCTGCAGCGCTACGTCGTCTAGCCGTCGAACCAGACGACGAGCCGGACCTGCTCATCACCGTGGACGTCGGCCAGGGCACGCATCGTCGCCCACACCGGAGCCCACGCGCCGCGCTCGGGCACAGCGTCCCGCCGGCTCATGCGCACGCGCCGGAAGAGCCGGCCGTCCTGGGAACGCCTGCTCCCGCAGGGCCTGGGCCGGAAAGGTGGGCGCGCGCACCGGCTTCCTGAGCATCGAGGTCACGCTTCCCGGGCTCCGGCCCGACGGCGAGTCGCTGACCAGGACCCTGATTTCCATGCCCGTCAGGCTGACGGCACCTCATCCTGCCCGACCGCCCCGGGGCCTGGACGTGCGACGACCCCGGGCGCGGATGCGGTCCGGGGTCGTGCGGGGGTCATGGGGTGGAGCGTCCTGACGCGGATCACTCCGCGGGGTCGGCCGCTCACTCCATGAGGCCGGGCGCCTGGGGCGCGGCCCTGGCTTCAGGGCTTAGCGGCCCTGGCGCCCTGGGTCACGCCCCTGCGTGGGGCGCGGGCCCCGGTGCGTGGGCTGCGGCCCGGGTGCCGGCGTGGGTCCGGCACCCGGGAGCGGGCTCACTGGCCGGCGGTCTTCTTCTTGCGGAGGAAGAACACCGCGCCGCCACCGACCACGACGAGCGCGGCGGCGATGCCGGCGATCATCGGGGTGGCGTTGGAGCTGCCGGTCTCGGCGAGGTCGCCGCCACCGGTCGTGGTGGTGCCGGTGGTGCCGGTCGAGCCGCCCGTGGTGTCACCGGTGGTGCCACCGGTGGTCGACGGGGTGGAAGGCGTGGCCGAGGGGGTGGTGGAGGGGGTCTCCGACGGCTTCGGGCCGGGGGTGGCCGTCTTGCAGTCCAGGACGCCCTCGAAGGTCTCCTCGAAGCCGTTCGGGCCGGTGATCGTGAACTTGTACGCCTCGTCCTCGGCGAGCGGGACCGTGATGGTCTTGGTCTCCCCGGCGGGGACCGTGTACGAGGTGCCCTTCAGGTCGAAGGTCCAGTCCTCGTCACCGGCGTTGGAGGCGATGACCTCCAGGCCGCCCTTGGCGCAGTCCTTGGCGACCGTGACGGCCGGGACGGCACCCTTCTTCGCCCAGGAGGCGGAGGCCTTGGCCGTGACGGTGGAGTCGCTGGAGCCGGCCAGGATCAGGGTCTGCGACGGGCCGTCGACGGAGACGAAGGCGCGGCCGAGCGAGACCTTGGTGGTGGCCTCGGCGGTCAGCTCGGCGGTGCCGTCGGCGGTGCCGGCCGGGACGTCGAGGAAGACCTGGTCGCCGTTCTTGGCGTCGGTGACGGGCTTGCCGTCCTTGTCGACGACCTTGACGCCGGCGGGGGTGCCCGCGGCCGTCTGGAGCTTGGCCTTCTCGGCGTTGGTGGTGACGGTGATCGGGCCGAGCTTGTCGCCGGCCTTGCCCGCCACGGTGGCCGGGGAGAGGCTGAGGGAGGCCTTGGGCTCCTCGAGCTTCACGGCCTCCTTGAGGAGGTACTCCGTCAGCTTCTCGGCGTCGGGGCTCTTCGGCGTCGCCTTGACGTCGTCCGAGAGGGTCCAGATCGCGGCCTGGGTGCCGGCGGCGGCCTCCTTCTTGGAGAGGTCGACGCCGAGCTTCGCGCCGAGGGCCTCGGCGGAGTTCTTCGGGTACGCGTTCTCCAGGATCCAGAGGATCTTGCCCGCGTCACCGTTGTTGTGCAGGGACGACTCGTCCCAGCCGACCTCCTTGTAGGTGTAGTCGCGCTTCGCCCCCGTACGGAGGTCGATGCAGTAGGTCTGGAGGGTGCCCCCGCCGTCGACCTGCATCGTGAAGAGACCACCGGAGACCGGCCAGGTCTTGCCGTCCTTCTCCTCGATGACGACGCCGTCGGCCTCGGTGAGGCCTCCGAGCTTCGCCGTGACACCGCCGGTGCCGGCACCGTCATCGGCCAGCGCAGGACCCGCGGTGGCTATCGCACCGGCGGCGACCAGGCCGGAGACCAGGATCGTGGCGGCCGCACGGGCAACGCCACGCCCACGAACTGAAAACATTGGATTCCCCTCCGGGCGCGCCGCTCCGCGAACATGGTCGATTCGCGTGGGGGGAGCGCACGCCAGCAGAACTCACAGACTCGATGGGCTCACGTGCCACATGAGTATCCGGGAATCCTAGGGACGCGAAACCCCCCGGTGCCCTGCCTTCCGGTCAGATAACCATTCCGACTCGGAATCGTTATCGCACAGGCCAGTTGGTCGACAAATCCCCACAACACAAGGTCAGGAGGCGGTTACCAGCTGAGGCGTCACGGCCTCGCCCTCCTCCGCCGCGGCCGCCCAGGGGTCCGGCTCCGGCTGCTGCCGGGGGTCCGGCCGAGGCGGGGACTCCACCCGCGCCGCACGCCGGAAGGCCGCCGTCCCCCGGCTCAGGTCGTGTCCGACGGCCACCGCGTCCACGTCCACGAAGGTCCTGCGCTGGCCGTCGCGCTCCTCCTCACGGACCCTCAGCCGTCCGTGCACCACGAGCGGTTCGCCGACGGACACCGAGGCCGCGAGATTGGCCCCGAGCGAGCGCCAGGCCGACACCGTGTAGAAGCTGGTGTTCCCGTCGGACCAGAGCCCGCTCTCCCGGTCCCAGCGGCGCGCCGTCACCGCGAACCGGAAGCGGGCCACCCCGCCGGCCACGGTGTCCCGGTACTCCACCGCCGTCGCCACGTTGCCGACGAGCGTCACGGTCGTGTCGTTCATGCTTGCGCCCCCTGTGTCCCGGTGCCCCGCCGTGGGGCCACCCCGTGGGAACCATGCTGGGGCGGCCGGGCGGACCCCGCTCGGGCCTGTGGACAGCTCCGTACCGGTGGACAACTCCCCCACCCACACGGGTGAAACCGCCCTGTACCCGGACGACTCGGAACCCGGACGGCTCGACTACCCGGACGGCTCGGAGCTTCGCGCCGCCGGCCGTCCCGCTACCTCCCCCGCACGCCCGCCCGCGTCGCCCCCAGCCGCGCCGTGCCGGAGCGGCGGCCGCCGCCCACGACCCGGGACGCCGCCGAGGGCCGGGCGCCCACGACCGTCGCGTACTGCTCGCGCACCTCCCGGTAGCGCATGAGTTCCGCCGCCACCGGGTCGAGGACCCGGGCCCGGCCGCAGGCGGCGGTCGCCTCCCGCAGGCGGCGCTCGGCCTCCTGGCCGTACCGGCGGGCCGGGCCTTTCACCGCGCCCTCGCAGGCCCATTCGACGAGCGGGCCGCCGATGATGCCGCCGAGCATCACGAGGACCGGCGGCAGCAGGCCCGGCTGCACGACACCGACGATCTGCGCCACCAGCCACAGCGCGCCGAAGATCTGCAGGAGCGTCATCACCGCCTGGGCCAGGACGGCGGCGGGCCACCAGGCGGGCCGGGGCGGCCGGGCGGCCGGGTCGCCCAGGGAGACCGTCAGCTCGTCCAGGGCCTCCGGCAGCCCCTCCGCCCCGCGCGCCGCCGCCTCGCGCACCGCCTGCGCCCAGGGCACCGGGAGCCCGCGCGAGGCCTCGTCGGCGACGATCCGCACCGCCTGCTCGACGCGTTGGCGTGCCGTCAGCTCGTCCTCGACGGGGGGTTCGAGGCGCGGGTCGGTGGCGCCGTGCGCGCGCGTCCGCTCGTACCAGCGGTAGAGCCGCAGCCAGGGGGTTCCGCAGGCGCGGATGGCGCCCCGGCGCCAGACCCGCTCGGCGGCCTCGCCCGCGGCCTGGGCGCCGACGGCGACGGCGAGGCGGTCCGTGAAGGCGTCCCGGGCGCGCTCGTCGAGGCCGGCCCGTCCTTCGGCGACGTACGCCTGGCGCAGCCGGCCCGCGGCGGCGTCGACGTCGGCGGCGAGGCGGCGTTCGGGAGCGGTGCGTTCCTGGACGAACCGGGCGACGAGTTCGCGCAGTTCGGGGATGCCGTCGCCGGTCAGGGCGGAGACCGCGAGGACGGTCGCGCCGGGCTCGCCGTGCTCGCCGAGCGCCACGCCGTCCTCGTCGAGGAGGCGGCGCAGGTCGTCGAGGACGAGGTCGGCGGCCTCGGTGCCGAGCCGGTCGATCTGGTTGAGGACGACGAAGGTGACCTCGGCGTGCCCGGCGAGGGGCCGCAGGTAGCGCTCGTGGAGGGCGGCGTCCGCATACTTCTCGGGGTCGACGACCCAGATCACGGCGTCGACGAGGCCGAGGACCCGGTCGACCTGGTCGCGGTGGGCGGTGACCGCCGAGTCGTGGTCGGGCAGGTCGACGAGGACGAGCCCCTGGAGCTCGGTGTCTGCGGCGCCGCCCGCGAGGGGGCGGCGCCGCAGTCTGCTGGGCACCGCGAGCCGGTCGAGCAGCCCGGCGGCGCCCTCGGACCAGCTGAGCGCGATGGGCGCGGAGGTGGTGGGGCGGCGCAGTCCGGTCTCGGAGACGGGGACGCCGGCGAGGGCGTTGAAGAGGGTGGACTTGCCGCTTCCGGTGGCTCCGGCGAGGGCGATCACGGTGTGCCGGGAGGAGAGCCGCTGGCGGGCGGCGGCCTCGTCGAGGACGCGTCCGGCCTCGGCGAGCGCCTCGCTCTCGACGCGGGCGCGGGAGAGCCCGACCAGCTCGTGGAGGGCGTCGAGGCGGCTGCGGAGGGCTCCGCCGTAGCTGCCGCCGAAGGACGGCAGGACGTCCTCCTCCGGTGCCTCCGGGGGCGTCTCGGCCGTCTCGTCCGCGCCGGGGGCGGACCGCTCGCCCGCCCGCCGCGCGATCAGGCCGTCGTCCCAGCGCGCGCGGGCGCGCTCCCGGTCGTCGTCCACCACGTCACTTCTCCTTCTGCAGTACGGAGAGCGCGGCGATCAGCTCCGCCTGCGGCTCGGGGGTCACGTCGAGCGCGTCGAGGGGGGCGAGCCGCCGGTCGCGCTCGGCGTGCAGGACCCGGTCGACGTACGAGAGGACGAGTTCGCCGCCCTTGTCGCGCAGCCGCAGGGCGGCCTGGGCGCCGAGGAGTTCGGCGAGGCGTTCGCCGGCGGCGCGGGCGCGGCGGCCGCCGAGGAGGGAGGCCGCGAGGAGCGCGGCGACGGTGTCGGGTTCGGGGACGGCGGCGCGGGCCGCGCGCGAACCCGGGGGGCGCTCGACGTCGCGCACCTCCTCCTCGGCCAGCTCCTCGAGCACGCGGCGCCAGCGGCGTACCTCCACGCCGATCCGCTCCACCGCCTCCCGGTCGCCGCCGGTCCGGGACGGGCCGAGGGCCTGGGAGGCGGGTTCGCGGCGCCAGGTGTCCCGTACGCGCTCCTCGGCGGCGGAGACCGCGCAGTGGAGGAGGGCGGCGAGGGACTCGGCGAGGGCGTCGAGGAGCTCGTCCGCGGTGCTGTCGCGGGGATAGCCGCGCCAGCGGGTGCGGGCGTCGCCGGCGAGGACGGCGCCGCGGCCGAGCTCCTTGCGGACCCGCTTGCCCTGTTCGCCGTAGGCGGTCCGGACGGCGCCGCCGAGGCGGACGGAGGTGGCGTACTGGGCGGCGACGGCGGCGGCGAGTTCGGGCAGCCGGGCGTCGAGCGAGTCGATGACCCCGGAGGCGGTCCGGTCGGCGGCCTGCTGGCGGGCGGCCGGGTCCTGGGCGCGGTGGGCGAGCCAGTCGCGGAGGGCGGTGACGGCGCTGTCGGGCAGGAGTCCGCTGCCGCCGTCGGTGGACTCGGGCAGTTCGGGGATGGTGAAGCGGGGGACGTCGCAGAGGCCGGCCTTGTCGAGCAGGGCCTCGAACTGGCGGGAGACCTCGCCGATGACCTGGTGCGGGACGCGGTCGAGGACGGTGACGAGGGTGGCGTCGTACTCCTTGGCGGTACGGAGCAGGTGCCAGGGCACGGCGTCGGCGTACCGGGAGGCGGTGGTGACCATCACCCAGATGTCGGCGGCGCAGATCAACTCGGCGGCGAGGAGCCGGTTCTCGACGACGAGGGAGTCGATGTCGGGCGCGTCGAGCAGGGCGAGCCCGCGGGGCAGCGAGGCGGCCGTCTCGACGCGCAGCGCGTTCTCCTCGGGGGCGGGCTCCTCGACGGGGTGCTCCTCGTCGGCCTGCGGCAGCCAGACGCGGGTGAGCTGCGGGAGGACCCGCATCCCGGCGAACCAGTGGTGGTCCTCGGGGTGGCAGACGAGCACGGGGGTCCGGGTGGTGGGCCTGAGCACCCCGGACTCGCTGACGCGGCGCCCGACAAGGGAGTTGACGAGGGTGGACTTCCCGGCCCCGGTGGATCCGCCGACGACGGCGAGCAGCGGGGCGTCAGGATCCTTCAGCCGCGGCACCAGGTAGTCGTCGAGCTGGGCGAGCAGCTCGGCCCGGGTCTGGCGGGCGCGGGGAGTGTCGGGGAGGGGCAGGGGGAGACGCACGGCGGCGACTCGGTCGCGCAGGGCGGAGAGTGCGTCGATCAGCTGAGGCCGTTCGTCCAAGGTCACCACATGCGAAGAATGCCCAATTTATGAGTGTTTTTGAAGCCTATTGCGACCCTGCGCGCCGAAGAGAAGGGTGGTGACCGGAAGGCCGGGCATAACGAGTGCACAACACCCGCCCCGAGCGGCGCGAAAAGCGCTGCGCGAATCGCACCTGCCTGCGATTATCGGTTCGCTTCACCGAACCTCCACATCGTGCCACGCAGGTGAAGCAACCGGGCCAAGGCGATCGGAGCCCTATCCTTGTCCCGGCTGGCACACCCCACCCACCAGGGGCTCCCGGCCACACGGCCACCACCCGGCCCCCGTAGCTCAGTGGATAGAGCAGGTGCCTTCTAAGCACTTGGCCGCAGGTTCGAGTCCTGCCGGGGGCGCACAGCGGGACCCCTCCTTCGGGAGGGGTCTTTTTGCTGGTCATGGGCGGTTTTCGGCCGGGGGCGGGGGTACCGAAGAGAGAGTGTCGGATGGCTGAATCCGTCCGACTGGGACCGGTCAGGGGCGGCCTCCGGCGGCTGGTCTTCCCGAAAACTTCCCGAAGTTTGGGCCTGCCCGCAGCCATGCCTCAGTCCGACCGGCGGGCTCTCCTGTGTCGATCAGCCCCCGGCCGGACGACGGTGAGCCACCCCTCCGCACCGGCCGGCAGGGTGGAGCGGGGCGCGGCGTGGGGCGAAGCGACCGAAGAGGCGAAGATCGCAAACAAGTCGTGCGGCACGCTGGCGCTGAAGCTGGCGCATCACAGGTACGGATCCCCGACGACAGGCTCGGCCCCACACCTGCCAGCCGAGTCGGCCGGGCCGCGGATCGGCATCGCGGAGGAGCGGCGGCACCTCCTCCAGGAATCTACGGGGACAGGCCGATGGCAGGGCGTTGCAGTCCGAGAGCAGGAGAGGGGGCCTGAAGGCGCTGGACAAGAAGGGTTCTCGGCGGATCACAGCCGACGGGGCCGCCTACCGCTGGCGGATCCGCCGGAAGCCGTCCTACATGCAGGGACCGTGCTGGACGCCTATGGCCGACGCCGTCGAACTCGCCCGACGACGACCGCCCCGGCAGGACATTGGTTGTCACCACTGGCCAACCGCACCCCAGTAACTGGCTGGGCGTTGAAGCGGAGCCCGTCAGGCCGGATCATGTTGCCGCCAGCATCAAAGGGGCACTGGCGCAGGGCTGGGAGCCTGCCGCGTCCGGCTCCCCCTTCCTGGTTGACCAGTCGGCGACTTTCGTCCCGTCGCCTTGATCGTCAGGCAGCCTGGGGCTAGAGCCCTGAAACAGCTTGCCGGTGCGAGAGGGTGATTCGACGCCGGACCGTGTCGATGTCAAGGATCTTGACCAGTAGCGCGTCACCCACCTGGATGCCGAGCTGAGGGTTTTCCAGGTACTCGTCGGCCAGTTCGGAGTTGTGTACCAGCCCCTCGAAACCGTTCTCCACCTCTTCAATGCGTACGAAGACGCCGAACGGTATGAGTTTGGTGACGCGGCCGACGAGGGTCTGGCCGATCTCCACGGTCAGCAGTGGCATCGGATCTTCGTACAGGGCCCTGAGGGACAGTGATACGCGTTCGCGGACGGGATCGACGTCGAGGATTTCGGCGTTGACCTCCTGACCGACGGAGACGATGTCGGATGGGTGGTCGAAGGGGCGCCATGACAGCTCGGGGATATTGATCATCGCTTCGAAGCCGCCGATGTCCACGAAGGTGACGCCGAAGTCGGCGATGCGGGTCACCGTGCCGGTGACGATCTCGCCTCGGTGAAAAGTC
The DNA here is from genome assembly GCF_042733785.1 of Streptomyces sp. NPDC059695. Lineage (NCBI taxonomy): Bacteria > Bacillati > Actinomycetota > Actinomycetes > Kitasatosporales > Streptomycetaceae > Streptomyces > Streptomyces sp. NPDC059695. The sequence continues at coordinate 323,095 of NZ_JBHWFF010000002.1, forward strand.
TTGAGAAGGGCCCAGTTCCGGTCGCTCGGCGTCGGCTCGGTCTGCCAGCGGGCCCGTACCACTCCGTCGTCGTCAGGCATGACGGCGGTGAACAGAGGCGCACGCTCATCGGCATACACGGACAGGATTGCTGCAGCTTCGGCATCGGACAGCCGGGCGGCCAGCTCCGCGAACTCATCCTCGTCAGCGACGGCGCTGTGGATCCGGCCGTCCTTGTCCTGCCAGACACATTCGACGAGGCCCTCGGCGGGGAGGGCACCGATGGCTGCGTCGACGTCGGAGGACAGGTCCGGCCACACGGCCAGCCGGGCGCGGGGAGCGATCCCGGCGCGAACCGTGTCGACGGAGTCGCGCGTGAGGCGGTGCCATCGCGAGGCGCCTTCGACGTGCGTCTCTTCCAGAAGCCCGGCGCGGCATGCGGCGACCGCCCAGCGCAGACCGGCCCAGAACTCGTCGTCGCCGGGCCGCTGGACATCAGCGCCGTCGGTCTCCATCGCGTACGGAGAGGAGCCCAGGCGTTCCGGGAACAGCCCCAGCGCGCGGGTTCGGGCCAGCGCCTCCTCGCAGGGCCGGCTACTGCCGATGTAGAGGTACTGGTCCCATCCCACATGGACCGCGAACGCGCCTTCCGCCTCCAGCCGGCACCAGGCACCACTGCCACGCAACATGGCGCGCACCAGCTCCAGCGCGATGTCGAGCGGTACCTCTGCTCCGTCGTGAAGACCGGTCGGACCGGCAGGGAAGAGTCCGGCCAACCCAAAGCCGTCCACTGGAGGCTCCGAACCGAAGTGCGCGAAGGACGGGACCTGCGGTTCACGTACGGCCAGGTGCTCGACGCCGGTGCCTTCGGCGAAGGCCGCGACCGCCTGAAGATAAGACGCCTCGACCTCGCCGTGATCGCTGACCGTGTCCTCACTGCCGGTGTAATGCCCGTGTTCGTCACGGTCGGCGGGGTCGTACTTGGTCACGCGGTAGACGTAGGGGAGCTGCACCATCCCATCATCCAGCACACTGCCTGCCACCCCGCGAGAAAGGGTCGTCTGGAGCGTTCACGCCGGGATCGTCGCACGTCGGATGCCGGTGTCCACAGACATATCCGTTGACGGAGGTGATCGACACCGCCAGGGTCGGTGCATGGATTCCGCTCCCGCGTCGCTCGGTCACACGGCAGCCTGGCCGAAGCTGCTGGAGACGTACCGTCCTCGGCCCGCTGATGAGCAGCAGGGTCCGCCGTCCCTGGGGCGCCTGATCGAGGCGGCCGGCCGCAACACCACGCTCGGTGCGATGTATCCCTGGGTGTCGATGCAGCAGCTGAGTGTGTCCACTGAGGACAAATGGGAGGAGTGGGGGCACGCCCCACTTCCGGCGATGTTCGCCCGGCCCGACGGGTACGAGGTAGCCGCCGCGTTCGCAGCGGGCCTGGTGCGCACCGATGGCGCCGTGAGGCCGGAGGGGCCGCGGGCCTGGTCGTCCGAGGTGGAGCGAGTTCTACGGGAGGCGGGCTGGCGTCCCGGGCGGGCTGTCGATACGACCGGCTGGAAAAAGCAATTGGAGCAGGACGGCTTCCGCTCTCATGCCGCTGCCGAGGACTTCCTGGGCGAGTTCGGCGAACTGGTGGTCGGGCACGGAGGTGCAGGCATCACACGCGCCCGAGAACCCTTCGATCTGGACCCGCTCCTGGCGCTGGGCGAAGCCGAGCGCTTCGACGAGCGGAGCGAGGAGATCGGCCACCGCCTCTTCTCGGTGGGCGAACTCGCCGGTGGTCACGCGTTTCTCGGCCTGGACGAGGACGGTGAACTGTACGTCGTCGACGACTGGCTGGCGCGATTCGGCCGTATGCCCGAGGCCATGGAGAACCTCGTTCTCGGCATCATGCCCGTTCGCATGCCGGAACCCGAGTAGGCCGGAGCGCAGGAGAACGTCCCGCGCCGCCGGCACAACGCTCGTAGTCGCCCCCTCAGGGCGTCGCGGCATTCCTGAACGTGGCGAGGAGCGCCCGGGCGCGGTCCCGGAAGGCTTCGTCCTGGCGGATGATGCGGTTCTCGACTCCCGAGCGGACTACGCGGGCGTCGCCGTCGGCGAGGACTTCGAGCCGGCGCAGGTGGTCGTCGTTCAGTGCGGCGCATCCGAGGGCTTCCAGAGCGCCACAGGCCCCTGCCGGATCGGCGTCCGACTCGGCGGACGCCAGGGCGGCCGAGGCGAGTGCGGCATGGTCCAGAACAACAGGGTCCGCCACTGCTGCGAGGGCCAGCACCACGGCCGGCGCCTGCACCGGATCGTCGAGGGCCGCCTCCAGCCTGGCGGTGAGCGGACGACCGGCCGGGCCGAGGAGCGCGGTCGCCCGGGCGGCCCTCGCCACCGACCAGCGGGTCCACTGGCTCTGCGCGGCGCGGTCGAAAACCGACGCAAGGACGGCGACGGCAGGTTCCGGGTCCCCCGTGACACGCCACAGGGCTTCGGCGAGGGCCGTGTCCGTGTCCAGCGCGGGCGTGGTGTCCTTGCCCGGGTCACTGAGGGCTCCACGCAGGAGTGGCGCCAGAGCAGCTCCTCGGGAACCGAGCGCGGCAGCGGTCCTGGCGGCATCGCGCAGGTCCCAGCCACCACGGCCGAGCTCCTGTTCGAGGCATCGCAGCAACGGTGCGGGATCCTCCGTGAGGTCGTACAGGGCCTTCGCCGCCGGGAGGACGTCCCCTTGGGCTGCCGTACGCAGCGCGGCAAGGGCCATGTCGCGATCGGACGGAGCGCAGTCCGCCACGACGGAGACGAGGGCACGTGAGGCTTGGGCAGGAAAGTGCGGGACCGCTGCACACAGCTCGGGCAGCGCGGCCGCCGCTTCGGCGCCCCACCCGGCCAACAGACTGGTCAGCTGCCATGGTTCGTTGCTGCTGAGTGCCTCCGGCTGGGAGAGGCGGGAGCGAACAGCATCGAAGAGTTCCCTGTCGAACGGGAAAGCCGCACTCTCCGCGTCCCACAGGCCGGTCGCCGCGTCGAGGGCGCGCGGGCGGTGCCCGAGGCCGGCGGCGAGGAGCGGGGCAGCCTGCTCGGGTGCGACGAGCACGAGTGCGGCCAGAGCACGATCGGCGTGATCATCCTCCCGGTCCAGGTTCCTCCCAGCGAGAGGGGCGAGCACGGCCGCAGTGGGTTCGGCAGCACGGGCCAGCCGCTCCAAGAGAGACGCCATGCCCACCACTGCCTCGTCGTCGACAGCCGCCGCACGCAGGCTCTCCACCAACTGCTGCGGGGCACTGCGCGAGAGCATGCAGGCGCGGTCGGCCGCCCAGGCGCCCTCGGCCCGGACCTCGGCCCGGCTGTCGCGCAGGGCCGCGTCGACCAGGGCGAACGCGGCCTCCCGCTCCGGCCCACGATCCCGGCCCAGGAGGGCCTCGACAAGGGCGGCCAGCGGCTCGCCGCGTTCGAAATCGAGGTCGGAACGCAAGGAATCGGCAGGCAGGAGCGACAGCGTCGTCGCGTACAGGGAATCAGTCCACGGAGCGTCCGCGTCGAGGCAGGCGAAGAGGGCGGCCAGCCGCACCACGGCAGGCTGGGACGGGTCCAGGACGGAAGCCGCCTCAACCGCTCCGCGCTGCGGGTCGAGCCGAGCGATCCCGGCCAGGACCTCGGCCCGGACGGCCGGCTCGGTCTCCTCCGCCCAGCGAATCCCCAGCACGGACAGGACGGTACCTGCGCGGGTGTGTGAAACCGCCCAGGCGGCGGTCCGCCGGACCTCCGGCTCGGCATCGGCCAGCAAAGGCAGAAGCAGCTCCAACTGCGCGGCCACGGCAGCACGGACGCCACCCGATGCGACACCGTACTCGTCCTCGCTCTCGGCCATGCCGCCGAGCAACCCGAGAACATCAGTCGTACGGTGGCCGGCCGCCGCGATCCTGGCGAGGAACGGCACCGCTTCCGCGCTGGCCGCGTAGACCGTCCCCTGGTGCAGCACGCTCCCGTACAGCTCCGACAATGCTTCGTCCGCCGCAGCTGCGTCCGGACCTGCTAGAGCTCGAAGCAAGTCGGGAACGTCTTCCGCGCTGCCGTACGCGTGGGAGGAGGAGGCCCAAGGCAAAGCGTCCAGGCCGTCGAGCGGGTGTGCGAGATCCATGCGGGGCATGGTGCCATCCGCCCCTGACAGAGCCTCCCCGCAGCCATCGGCAAGGCTCCTCCGTCGCCGAAGGCATCCCGGACCACAGCCCGCTCATCGCCTCGGGCCGTACCAAGACTGCCCCCTGGCCGATCAGCTCCAGTTCACCGACCGGCTCATCCTCGTCGGGGAGTGATTCCAGCTCCTCTTCGTCCTCAGACGGCTCGCAGCAGGCGCCCGCAGGAACCACCGCCCCATGCAACGACGGTAGCTACAGCTATTCCGCGCACCGACGGGGTACCTGCTCTCACCACGGTGGTGTGGCCGTCTGGCTCGCCAGCGTGCCTTCCTAGAGAGGAAGCCGTCGTGATCGGACCGGCATTCGGCCTCATCAAATTGATGATGCGGTCCACGTCCGCATGCATCGACCTCATGTTTGCCCTGTGCACTCTGGGCAAGGTCGACCTCAAGACGCGCAGGTCCTTCTGAAACAGACCTCAGGACCAAGCAGGGCGGTGTGCCACGGCCGCCGGCCCCGCCGATGCCTACAACGAGGGACGGCGGTGAGCAGGTCGTCGGCGCCCCGGCCCCGGGGTGTCAGACGGGCTGCCGCGTACATGGAGTCGATGACGGGGTCGAAACCGATCTTCCCCTGTTTGTTCACCCTGACGGGCTTCGTCAATGCTCCCTCGACCCGGTCGAGTGTGCGGAAACTCTTGTCAGGGGCCGTTTTTAGGTGGGGGTGGGAGCGGCGGGGAGCGGTCGGTGGATCGGGTAACGCCCGGGAAACGTCCCGTCGGTTCGAATGGCCGCGGCGGGTCACGGTGGCCCGCCGCGGGCGTCGAGTCCGCGTCGTGATCGCGAGGTGTCACCATGCGTTCAGCCAGTCGCCCACGGGTGTCGCGAAGGTCCCTGCTCACCGCCGGCACCGCTCTCGGGCTGTCGGGTCTGGTGTCGGGGCCGGCGGCCGCCGTGCCGAAGCCCGGGGACCCGGCCGGCGGGCACCTGGTGCTCGACTACCGGCCGAGTCAGCCCACCGGCTGGCCGGAGATGCCGGGGAAGCCGACCGGGACGCTGGGCGGGCACACCGCCTCCCGGGACTTCGCCTTCAACGGCGTCCCGCACCGCGTCGGTCTCCTCTCCTCCGAGCCCCTCTACCAGGCCGTTCCCGCGGACCCGGCCATCGCCTTCGCGCAGACCCTCGCCGCCGCGTTCGGCGCGCACTACGCGTTCCGTCATGTGGGCGGTTTCCGGGGCCGGGGGGAGTTCCGCGTCCAGTCGTACGGCGTCTTCGCCACCGAGGCGACGGAGGCGCAGCCGGCGACGACCTTCGGGGGCGGGCTGTACGTCGTGTACGAGCCCGACCTGCGCGCCGGCGATCCGGGCATCCACGAGACCCTGCGCTGGATCCAGGTGGTCCGTCAGTCCGGGACCGTGGAGAACCGGCACGAGGTCGACAACATCGGCAGGGCGAACCCGTTCTACATGGACGGCGGGCTGACCTCGGTCCACGGCACCGAGGTCTGCAACTTCCACGACACCTCGCAGATCGCGTTCGACGGCAGGGCCGACCTCGACGAGGAGTTCGCGGCCGAGACCTTCCTGACGCACGACACCGGGACCAAGGACCGGTCGGGGCGCGGCATCGTGCACGTTCTCGGCGGGATCAGGTGGGGATGGCGGGTGCGCCGGGTGGAGTGACCGTCCCCCCACCGCCTGGGGGGGGGGGGGGCCCCCCCCCCCGCGGGGGCGGGCGCGCGGGGGGGGGGGGGGGGGGGGGCCGGGGGGGGGGGGGGGGGGGGGGGGGGGGCGGCCGGGCCGCCCCCCCCCGGGGGGCGGGGGCCCCCGGCCGCGGGGGGGGGCGCGGGCCGCTCTGGTCGGTCCGGTGGCCGGTCAGGGTGCGGCCAGGGCCTCCGTGGGCGAGAGCCGGGAGGCGCGGACCGCCGGACCGAGGCCGGCCAGGGCGCCGATGACCAGGGTGGCGGCCGTACCGCCGAGGACCGCCCAGCCGGGGAGCACCGCGGGCCAGCCCCGGGAGACGGCGTACCCGGTGGTCATGGCGGCCCCGAGCAGCGCGCCGCCCGCCCCGCCCAGGGCGGACAGCAGCAGGGACTCCGCGAGGAACTGGGTGCGGATGTGCCCCCGGGTGGCGCCCAGGGAGCGCCGCAGGCCGATCTCGGCGCGGCGTTCCAGGACCGAGATGACCATCGTGTTGGCGACGCCGACGCCGCCGACGAGCAGCGCCACCGCGCCGAGGCCGAGGAGAAGGCCGGTGAAGGCCCTGCTCGCGGCCTGCTTGGCGACCAGGGCGTCGGAGGGCCTGGAGACCTTGACCTCGTGCGGCGCCGCGGGATGGGCGGTGGCCCCGAGGACGGACCGGACGGCTTCGACGTCGGCGTCCGCGCTGCGCACGTAGACGCGGGTGGGCCGGCCGTCGAAGCCCAGGACGGTCTCGGCGGCCGGCCAGCCGACGAGGGCCGCCGCGTCCAGCTCCGGTGCGAGGGCGACCGGTTCGAGGATCCCGATGACGGTGAACCACCGCCCGCCGATCAGTACGCGGGTGTCCGGGCGGGCCGCGCCGATGCCCAGGCGCTCGGCGGCCTCGGCCCCGAGCACGGTCGCCGGGTACCTGCCGGTGGCCGCGTTGAGCCAGGTGCCGCCGCGCAGTTCGGCACCGGTGGCGGCGGGAAGGCTCGTCCGTACCGCGTACGCGGTGATGCCGCCGTTCTCCGCCTCGGGGATCTTCCCGGTGCGGAAGACGTCGGCGTCCGGGAGCCGGCCGATGGCCGAGGTGGAGGTCACCGGCCGGATGCGCGAGATCATCCCTTCCGAGGTGAGCGGGAGTTGGGCCGTTCCGCCGGTCAGGGTGTCGCCCGGGGCCACGGTGAGCAGGTTGGTCCCGAGGGTGGCCAGGGTGCGGTCGAGCCCGGCGCGGGAGGACGAGGAGACCCCGACCACGGAGATCATCGCGGCGATGCCGATGGCGATGCCCAGCGCGGAGAGCACGGCCCGTGTCGGCCGGGTCCGCAGGCCCACCGCACCGACCCTGACCACGTCGCCGGGCCCGATCCTGGCCGGCCGCAGGGTGTCGGCGGTCATCGCTTCCCCTCCCCCGCCCGCGCCCGCGGAGGGGCTTCCCGTCGGCGTACGTCGTCGACGACCCGGCCGTCGCGCATGCGCACCTGGCGGGGCAGGGACGCGGCGAGCTCCCGGTCATGGGTGATGATCACGACCGTGGTTCCGGCGGCATGCAGTTCGTGGAGCAGCCGCATCACCGCCTCCCCGGACGTCGAGTCCAGCGCCCCGGTCGGTTCGTCGGCGAGCAGCAGCGCCGGGTCGCCCGCCACCGCACGGGCGATGGCCACGCGCTGGCGCTCGCCGCCCGACAGCTCGTGCGGGTGGTGGTCCGTGCGGTGGCCGAGCCCGACGCGTGCGAGGACGCCCGTCGCGCGGCGTCTACGCTCGGCGGGCCGCAGCCCGCGGTAGAGGAGCCCGTCGGCGACGTTGTCGAGCGCGGAGGTGCCGGCGGCGAGGTGGAACTGCTGGAAGACGAACCCGATCCGGGAGGCGCGCAGGGCGGACAGCTCGTTGTCGGACAGCGCGCCGACGTCGTGGCCGGCGACGTGTACGCGACCGGTGGTGGGCCGGTCCAGGGTGCCGAGCAGGTTCAGCATGGTGGACTTGCCGGAGCCGGAGGGGCCGACGATGGCGGCGAGTTCACCGGGGCCGACGGTCAGGGACACCCCGTCGAGGGCGGTCACCCCGCCGGGGTAGGTCTTGGTCACGTCCGTGAGGGTGATCATTCGGGCATCCCCACCTCGGCGCCCCGGACGACGCCGGTGCCGGAGATCTCCACGCGGCCTTCGGCGAACAGCCCGGTGGTGACGGGGACGTACGTCGAGGTCGAGCCCTCGACCACCTCCACCCCGAAGCCGCCCCCGGCGAGGGCGAGCAGCGCGGAGACGGGAACGGTGAGGACGTTCTCGCGGGTGGCCGCGGTGAAGGTCACGTGGACGCCGGCCTCGTCGTACCCGCGGACGGCCGCGCGGGCCCGGGCGTCCGTGAGCCCGACGACCACCCTGATCTTCGTCCCGGCCTTCTTCTGGCCCTCGGCGGCCCTGGAGACGCCGGCGACCTCGGTGATCGTGCCCCGGACCACGGCTCCGTCCGGGAGGGTGACCTCGACGTGTCCGCCCCGCCTGGCGAGCCGCCGGTCGGCGCTGTCCAGCTCCGCGGTGACGGCCCGGGCGGTGCCGGTGTACGAGAGCACGCTCCGGCCCGGTCCCGTCTGGTCCCCCGGCTCGGCCTTCAGGGCGGCGACGCGGATCGCACCGGCGGTGAAGACGACGCGGCCGGGTTCCACGGTCCCGGTCTCCTTCAGGCCGAGGTCGTCCTGCCAGCGCCGTACGGCTCTCGCCGTGGCGCCGGTGTACTCGTCGTCGGGCGTGAACCCCGTGTAGCCGAGCGCGACGAGGTTCTCCTCCAGTTCCCTGACGTCGGTTCCCTCGGAGCCCTTCGCCAGGACGCGATAGGCGGGCAGCGATCCGTACAGCACGACGACGGGCTGCTCGTCGACCGCGTACAGGGTCTTGCCGCGGGTGATCTCCGCACCCGGCGCGGGGAGTCGGGTGAGCGTGCCCGGAAGCCGGCCGACCGCGGTCCGCTCCGTGCCGAAACCGAGCCGGGCGTCGGCGCTCCTGGTGTCCTTGAGCGTCTGCCGGAGCACTTCGGCCGTCGCCGGCGGCAGCCCGCTCGCCGCCCTGCCGCCGGCCTTGCCGCCGCCGTCCGGGGCGAGGACGAGCGCCGTGCCCGCGCCGGCCGCGGCCAGGACGAGGACGGCGGCCGTCGTCCTCACGACGCGGCGCGTACGGTGCCGGGGACGGCCGCGCCGGGGTGCCGGATCCGCCTGCCGCTCGTCGAATCGCTCGTCGGGGTGCGCGACCGTCACCGGGCGCTCCCCGCCTGCTCGCGCTCGCCCTGAGCGCCGCCGCACTTCTTCCACGCCTTCTCGAAGTCCGGGTCCTCGGCCTGCGCGGGGCCGATGTCGATGCCCTGGCCCTCCTTGGGATCGGCGAACTCCGCCACGCCGTTCTCGCGCATGCACCGCGCGAGGTCCAGCATGGCCCGGCGGTCCTTGGAGTCGTCCTGGTCGGCGGGCGCCGGCGGTGCGGCCGAACGGCACGCCTCGACGGCCCTGTCGGCCTTGTCCTTGTTCGCGCCGTCGACGGAGAGCCCGATGCCCTGACCGGGCTTGGGGTCCGCCACGTCCAGACCCTGCTGCCGCAGGCACCGCGCGTACCGCACGTTCATCTCGTCCCGGCTCAGGCCGGCGCCGGTGCCGGCCGTCGCGCTCCTGGTGCCGCCGTTCGCGGAGGCCACCCCGGTGCCGTCGGCCCCGGACCCGCATGCGGTGAGTGTCAGGGCCAGGGCCGCCAGGGACAGGGCGGCGAACCGGGCGGGGGTGCGTGTACGAGGCATGTGAGGCGTCTCCTTGCCGTGGGGCCGGCGGGGGGCCGGCCGACGGAAGGGATGCAACTCCCGGTGGCGTTACCTCACTGTTTCCCCGTCAGGCCCGCCGGCCTCGAACGAACCGGCGGGGGATCGCATACGAACCCGGTGGGGATCGCTTACGAACCTGGTGGGGATCGCTTGCGAACCCCGTGGGGAATCGCTTGCGAACCCCGTGGGGAATCGCTTGCGAACCCGGTGGGCGATCGCTTACGAGGAGGAAACGGCCCCCTGTACGACCATGGGCCCGAGACGTCACCGCCCGCCGGACGGGCGGCGGCCCCGAGGGAAGGACGGCGACGGATGCGGCTCCTGGTGGCGGAGGACGAGCGGCTGCTCGCCGACGCGATCGCGGAATGGCTCCGGCAGGAGACCCACGCGGTCGACGTCGCGTACGACGGCGCGGCCGCTCTGGAGCGGGCCGGCGTCAACGACTACGACGTCATCGTCCTGGACCGGGACCTCCCCCTGGTGCACGGCGACGACGTCTGCGCCCACCTCGTCGCGTCCGGCAGCCAGGCGCGGCTGCTGATGCTGACCGCGGCCGGCGAGGTGAGCGACCGCGTCGCCGGGCTCTCCCTCGGCGCCGACGACTACCTCACCAAGCCCTTCGCCTTCCCCGAGCTCGCCGCGCGGGTCCTCGCACTCGGCCGGCGCTCCCGCCCGGCCGCGCCACCCGTGCTCCGCCGCCGCGGCATCGCCCTGGACCCGGCGCGGCGCGAGGTGTTCCGGGAGCACCTTTACGTGCCGCTGGCGAAGAAGGAGTTCGCCGTCCTGACCGAGCTGCTGCGCGCCGACGGTGCGGCCGTCTCCACCGAACACCTGCTGGAGAAGGCGTGGGACGAGCACACCGACCCGTTCACCGGGGCCGTCCGCCTCACCGTCCTCAAGCTCCGCCGCAAGCTCGGAGACCCGCCGGTCATCGAGACCGTCACGGGCGTGGGGTACCGGATCCCATGAGGAAGCGCCGCATCACCCTGCGCGCCCGGCTCACCCTGCTCCACGGCGGTCTGTTCTTCGCCGCCGGCATCGTCCTGCTCGGCGTCACCCACGTCCTGTTCGCCCAGCAGCTCGACCGCGGTGGGGACCTGAGCGTCCGTTCCGACTCCAGCGGCAACGCCTCCCCGGGGCGGAACACCCCGTCCGACAGCCTCAACTGGGTGGCCGACGAGCAGAAGAGACTGCACGACGCCGCCACGGCCTCGCTCATCACCCAGGGCGGGATCGCGCTGACCCTCGTCGGCGGCGTCGCGGCGGGCTTCGGCTGGCTCATCGCCGGACGGGTCCTGGCTCCCCTGCACCGGGTCACCGACACCGCCCGCCGCATCGCCTCCGCTCCGGCCGCCGGGCGCGGCCTGCACGAGCGCATCGCGCTCGACGGCCGCGACGACGAGGTGAAGGACCTCGCCGACAGCTTCGACCTCATGGTCGAACAGCTCGACCGGTCCTTCGACGGCCAGCGCCGCTTCGTCGCCAACGCCTCCCACGAACTGCGCACCCCGCTGACCGTGGGCCGCGCCCTCGTCGAACTGGCCATGCACCGCACGACCGCCTCCCCCGACGTGAAGCGTCTCGGGGGGGACCTCCTGGAGATCAACGTCCGGCACGAGCGGCTCATCAACGGACTTCTGCTGCTGGCCGGTTCGGAGAACCGCGTCCCCGAGCGGCAGAGCGTCGACCTCGCCGACATGGTCGCGCACGTGACCGCGCAGAGCACCCCCGAGGCCGAGACGGCCGGGATCAGCCTGTACGAGGAGGCCGGCCCGGCACCCACCACGGGGGACGCCCTGCTGCTCGAACGGATCGTCCAGAACCTCGTGGAGAACGGCATCCGGCACAACAGCGGCGACGGCGGATGGGTACGGGTCACGAGCCGCACCCTCGAGGACGGCCGGGCCGAGGTCGAGGTGAGCAACACCGGCCCCGAGGTGCCGCCCTACGAGGTCCCCACCCTCTTCGAGCCGTTCCGGCGCCTCGGCACCGAGCGCCTGGTCACCGCCAAGGGCGCCGGCCTCGGCCTGTCCATCGTCCGCTCGGTGGCTCGCGCCCACGGAGGCGACGTGACCGCCCGCCCACGGCCCGACGGAGGCCTGACGGTCGCCGTGACCCTGCCGGAGCACAGCCGGTTCCCTCCGCGGGGGTGACCGCCGCACTCGCCGGGAGCGGGCTGCCGCCGGACCTGTCGAGCCGACGGCGCCCCCGGCTGTCCCCGGCACCCTCCCCGGGCTACTTGCCGGAGTCCTCGGCGAGGGTGTGGGCGACGAGGGCGTTGGCGTGGCCGTGGCCCAGGCCGTGCTCGGACTTGAGCCAGCTGACGAGCTCCATGTGCCGGGTGAGCGGAGAGGTGCGGATGAGTTCCTGCCACTCCCCGATCGGACGGCCGTACTTCTTCTCGATGGAGGGGAAGTAGCTGGCGGGACCCTTCACCGCGTCCGTCATGGCGATGCCTCGTTTCCTGTTCCGGATGATCTGGATGGCCTGGATGATCTGGACGGCCTGGACGGCCTGGACGATCTTGCTGTGTCGATGATGCGCGTGTGGTCGGCGGTCGTCTAGCGGTCCGCCGGGGAGGCGGTCCTCCAGCGGTCCGCCGGGGCGGCCGACAGCCGCGCCGCCACCGCGGCCAGCCACAGCAGGCCGAGGCCCGCGCCGGCGGTGAAGGCGAGGACCGAGACGGCCGAGGCCGCGAATCCGGCGAGGACGGCCACGGGCACGAGGCGGGAGGCGACGGCCCAGCCGCGGTGCCCCCGGGCGGCGAGCGGCCGGGCGAGGACCACGAACGCGGCGCACAGCGAGAGGTAGCCGACCATCCCCGCCAGCATGTGCGCGGAGCCGTGCCCGCTCATCACGGTCGCCTCGGGCGCACCGGCCGGGAAGCCCGCGCCCGCGTCCGCCGGGAAGGCCGCGGCGGCCCAGAACGAGGCGCCGAAGGTCCCGACCAGAGCCGGGCCCCAGACGGCGCCGGCGCCGAGGAGGCGGCGCAGCCCGGCCGCGCCCGCGATCAACAGGGCTCCTGCGATCAGGAAGTTCACGGTCTGCGTCCAGCCCGCCTCGCCGAGCGCGAGCTGGCTGATGGCGTGGCGCCGGAAGTCGAAGCCGTCACGGGTCAGCCCCTGGAGGGCGCCCGCCCCGAGGAACAGCGGTCCCGCGACGACCGCGCCGGCCGTCAGGCCGCGACCCGCCGACCGCGAAGGGGACGGGGTGCGGAGGGCGCGGGGACGGGCGCCGAGCGTCTGGGTCATGTCGGGCCTTCCTGGTTCGGATCCTGTCGCACGTCTGACCGGTGGCGGGCGGCGGACTCATCGGCGAGGGGGCGTGACCCGCGCCACACGAGATGGCGTCCCTGACGCCCGCCCTTGCGTTCACCCTCATTCATTGCAATGGCCTGGCCTCTCGGTGTTGCGTTACCCTTTGCCTCATTGCAATGAAATCCCCCTCTCTACCTGTACTGATGCTGGATTCACGCAACACTCTTGTTGCCACGCTCGTGAATGCAACGTAGCTTTTCCTTCATCGGAAACGACGAGTCCAAGGAGAAGCACCATGCAGAAGTTCGCCACCGCCGCCCCCGTCTCCGCCGTCCTCGACGTCCCCGCCGGGCGCATCCGGTTCATCGCCGCCGACCGGGCCGACACCACCGTCGAGGTCCTGCCCGCCGACGCCTCCAAGAGCCGCGACGTGAAGGCCGCCCAGCAGACCGGGGTCTCCTTCGGGGACGGTGTGCTGCGGATCGAGGCCCCCGCGGCCAGGAACCCGCTCTTCGGTCATCCCGGGGCCGTCGAGGTCACCGTCCAGCTGCCCGCGGGGTCCCGCGTCGAGGCCAGGACCGCCGCCGCGGAGCTCCGTGGGGTCGGGCGGCTCGGCGACGTCACCTTCGAGAGCGCGCAGGCCACCGTCAAGCTCGACGAGACCGCGCACGCCCGTCTCACCCTCCAGTCCGGCGACGTCACGGTCGGGCGCCTGGGCGGCGACGCCGACATCAGGACCCGTCAGGGCGACCTCCGGATCGGCGAGGCCCTGCGCGGCACGGTCGTGCTCCGCACCGAGGCCGGCACGATCGACGTCGCCGCCGCCCGGGGCGTCTCCGCCTCCCTCGACGCCGGCACCGCCTACGGCCGGGTCAGCAACTCCCTCCGGAACACCGAGGGCGCCGGCGCCGGACTCAGCATCCACGCCACCACCTCCTACGGCGACATCACCGCCCGCAGCCTCTGAGCCCGCGCTCCGCTCCCGGGGCACGCTCGCGGCCGTCCGTGGGTAGGGAGGTCGTGTGGTGTTCTTCGAAGGGGCGTCCGTGAGTGTCGTCCACGCGTGCGTGCGGGACGGCCGCGGGGGCAGCCCCACGGCCGTGATGGACGACGGGCCGTACGGCGACGACGAGCGGCGACGGGTGCCGGAGGTCGCGGGGACCTCCCACGCCGTCTTCGTCTCACCGGGCCCCGCACGGGACGGACCTCCCGTCTTCTCCCTCCGGTTCTTCACCTCCGAGGGGGAGCTGCCCTCCTGCGGGCACGGGACGGTCGCCGCCCTCGGGTACCTCGCCGCGCGGGCGGACACGGACACGTACCGGGTGATCCTGCGCGTCGCGGGCCGCACCTTCCCCGGCCGGGCCGTACGGAAGGGGCCGTACGCCGAGGTCGACTTCCCGTACGGGGCGGTGGAGCTGCGCCGGCCGGACCCGGGCGCGTGCGAGCTCGTCCTGCCCGCGCTCGGCATCGGCCCGGACACGCGGCGACCCGGGGTCCGGATCGCCTCCGTCGGGCGGCCCCGGCTGCTGGTCCCGGTGGCCTCGCCGTCCGTGCTCGGCGCCCTCGCCCCCGACATGGAGCGGCTCCTCGCCGCCTGCGACCGCCTCGGGCTCCTGGGCTGCTACGTGTACGCGGCGCCGTCGCCCTCGGGGCGGGTCGCCGCCCGGATGTTCGCCCCGTCGATCGGTGTCCCCGAGGACATCGCCAACGCCAACGGCACGGCCTGCCTCGCCGCCCGCCTCGGCGAGCTGGGCGTCGACCGCGTCCACGTCGACATGGGGGACTCCCTCGGCAGTCCCGCCACCCTCAGGGCCTGGTCGTCCGGTCCGGTGGTGCGGCTGGGCGGTGACGTCCTGGTCACCCGACCGCGTGGAGGGCCCTCAGCAGGTGCCGCAGGGCCGGGCCCGGCGGGCCCGGCCGCACCGCCAGCGAGGTGGTGACGGTGAGGCCCGTGAGCGGGCGCACCGCGACCCTGGGGGTCCCCGGCAGTCCCCGCACCTCGTAGAAGAGGGTCCACGAGGGTTCCCGGTCCGTACCGATCGCGGTGAGCGTCGCCCGCAGGTCGGTGAACGGCGGGCCCGCCTCCGGCCGGACCCCCGCGGCCCGGAACGCGTCGGCGACCAGGGCATGGAAGGGCGGATTCCGCTCCGGCGGGGCGAGCCTCAGCGGGAGGTGCGCCAGCCGTTCCGGGCGCAGTTCCGGCTCGGCCGCGAGCGGGTGGTCCGCGGGCAGGGCGGCGTACAGCGGATCGCTCCACAGCGGCAGCGCTTCGAGCCCGGGAGCGGCCCCCGGCCCGTCCGGCAGCGCCCGTACGAGGGCGGCGTCCAGCTCCCCGTCGCGTACCGCCTCCAGGCGTCGGGTGACGGGCAGCCGGTGCAGACGGACTCGTAACCGTGGTGCTCCGGCGGAGAGTTCGGCCAGGACCCGGTCGATCCTGTCCCCCGGACCGTGCACGCCGCCGAGGCGCAGGACGCCGTCCTCGCCCGCCGTGACGTCGACGGCCACGCGCGCGGCGCGGTCGGCGGCGGCGAGCACGGCGCGGGCCTCGGGCAGCATGCGCTCACCGGCACCGGAGAGGCGCACGCTCCGGGTGGTGCGCTCGAAGAGCTCCACGCCCCAGGTGCGTTCGAGCCGCCTGACCTGCTGGCTGACGGCCGACTGGACGACGCCGAGCCGCTCGGCGGCCCGGCCGAAACCGCCCTCCTCCGCCACCGTCACGAAGTACCGCAGCTGCCGCAGCTCCACCCCGGCTCCTCCCCCGCATTCATCACGAACGGTGATCTCCGCCGTCTGCAACCGCCTGTGGTGCGGCCCCTCTTCCCCGGCTCGAATGGGGAACGCAGCGAATCCGACACCCGGAAGGGACCGTGAACGATGTCCGAGCACCAGAAGGCGCTGATCGTGCGCGCCGAGGAGGCCGAGCGGATCGGCCTCCCCCACGGCGGCGCCTTCCACCTCCTCGCCGACGCCCGGCACACCGGCGGCGCCCTCGGAGCCAACCGGCTCTCCCTCGGCGAGGGTGCGGCCGGGGCCCGGCCGCACCTCCACGCGCTGTCGACCGAGCTGTTCTACGTCCTGGACGGGGTCATGCGCTTCACCCTGGACGGCGGGACGACGACCGTGGGCGCGGGCGGCCTCGTCTCCGTACCGCCCGGAACGCCCCACTCCTTCGGTGCGGCCCCCGGCTCGGCCGCGGAGCTGCTCGTGGTCCTGACCCCGGGGATCGACCGCTTCGGCTACTTCCGGTCGCTCGGCCGCGTCCAGCACGGCCTGGAGACCTTCGACGGCCTCCTCGCCGCGCAGGACCGCTACGACGTGCACTTCCTGTGAGGCGACGTACCGGCCAGGGGGTTGGCGACCGGGATCCACGCGTCGTGGTCCGCCCCCCGCAGCCGCATGAGGGTGAGCGCCTTGATCCGGAGCTCCGGGGCGAAGAGGGCCGCGCGGTCGGCCCGGTTCTCCGGGGTCGCGGGAAGGTCGTCGTACGCGCGGTGGGCCGCGGCGGCGACGGCCGCCCAGAGCCGGGCCCCGGCGGTCCGGTCCCGGTCGGCGAGGGCGGAGACCAGCGTGCCGAAGGTGGTGCCGAAGAGATGGCCGAACAGCAGGGTGCGGAGCACCGCCGGGTCGTCGTCGATCACCCGTCCGCCGACGGGGGCGGCGTCGTATCCGTGCCGGGCGAGGCGCTCCGGGCTCAGCCGGACGTCGGCGAGGTCGCGGTAGACGAGCCGGCGGGGGCGGGCGTGGTCGTCGAGCACCACCAGGAGGTTCTGTCCGTGGGCGGCGGGCGCCACGCCCCGGGCGAGGAGGCGCAGGAGCGGCGGGACCGCGAGGGCGGCGAAGGCCGCCAGCCAGTCGGCGCCCGCGTCCGGTGCGCCGGCGGACGCCAGGAGCGTACGGATCAGGGGCGGTCCGTCGCCGGCGGGGCGGGCCGCGAGCGCCGCCACCGGGACGATCGTCTCCCCCGCGCGCAGTCCGGCGGCGGCCGCGGGTGACTCGCGGAGCAGCACGGCGAGGTCGGCGCTGGGCCCGCCGCGGACGAGCGCGGAGGCGCCGGCGAGGTTGCGGGTGATCCGGAACGTGCCGGCCAGGTCGGCCACGACGTGCGCCAGCAGGGCCGAGAGGGGCGCGCTGTTCTCGACGCCGCCCGGCGAGATGTCGCGGATCGCGCTGGTCATCCGCGTGGTCAGCGCCGTCTTCAGGTGCGATCCGCCGTCGAGCGGGGCGAGGGTCCGTACGCTCATCAGCGGCCGGGCGGGGATCGCGCCGGTGACGTACGGGAGGTGTCCGAGGCCCGGCAGGACGTGCTCGCTCTGCCAGGGGTGCACGGGCAGCAGCAGCCGGTCGCCGTCCCGCAGCCGCGCCGGCCACTGCCCCGCGACACGGCACGTGGCGGCCGGGACCGCCACCAGGTCGAGACGGACGACCGGACGGTGCTCGGGCGCGTACGCGAGCTGCTCGGCGACGGAGAGGCCGGGGCGGCTGCGGCAGCAGGGGTGGTAGGGGTGCCCGTCGACGATGCCCTGCTCGACGGAGGCGAGGGGGTCGCCGGGCGCCCCGTGCGCACCGGCGCCCGCGCCCGTATCCGGACCCGCGCGCCCGCCGCCCTCCGTATCCGCCGCCCCCGCCCTGGACAGCGCCAGGGAGGCCACGCTGTGGTCGAGTTCGGTGACGAGGGCCGTCGCGCCCGGCAGGCCGAGCGCGGCCAGGAGGGCGGCCGGGCGGTCGTGGACGCGGCCGTCGAGCCGCACCGTCAGGTCCTCGCCGGGGACCACCAGGTCGTGCGGGAGCCGGGGCGGCCCGCTCAGGACCCGGCCGTCGGCGAGGTCCACCCGCCCGCCGTCCGGGTCCCGCGCCGTGACCCCGGGCAGCGGTTCGTGGAGCAGCGCACGCCACAGGCGGCCGAGGACCGCGGCCCGCGCCGGGGGCAGTTCCCGGCGGTAGGCGGCGAGGAGCCGGGGAGCCACGTCGGCCAGCCGGTCGGCGAACCCGTCCTCCGTGCCGGCGGCGGGCGCGGGGGTGCGCACCGGCGCCGGGCCGGGGGCGCGCGGGGCGCGTCGGGCGCTCGTATCGTGATCCGGAGCGGGGTGCATGAAGGTTCACTACCCTGCGCAGGATGTCCCTACCGGTGGACGACCCGCCGGGGCTCCGGTGGAAGGCGCTGTCGTGAGTGAAGCCAGAGGCCGGGCCGACGCCCTGTCGGCCACCGCCCTCCTCAACTGCCTGATCCGGGAGGTCGCCGGGCCCGCGCCGCGCCCGGACGCGGACCACGCCGTCCACCGGCTCCCGGCGACCGGCCGGCTGCTGCGGGTGCGGGCCGGGCGCCGGCCCACCGAACCCTGTGTCCGGACCGACGGCGGCTGGCTCCCGCTGACCTTCGACGCCCTCGTGGCGCTGACCGCCGACGAGCTCACCCGCCGCACCGGCGTCGCCAACAGGACCGTCGTCGGCGAGATGACCGACAGCCGGGACGTCGTCGCGGCCCTCCAGGACGCGCGCGCGTCCGCGTGCCCGTCGGAGGACCCGTACCTGCGGTCGGAGCAGGCGCTGCTCGCCGGGCACCGCTACCACCCGGCGCCCAAGGCGCGCGGGGCGGGCGCCCCGGAGACCTGGCTGCCGTACGCGCCGGAGGCGTACGCCCGCTTCCCGCTGGAGCTCCTCGGGGTCAGGGCCGACGTGGTCGCGGAGGACGGCGACCTGTCCCCGCTCGACGTGCTCGCCTCGGGCCCCGCGCCCGACGGGTACGTGCTCCTCCCGATCCACCCCTGGGAGCTGGACCTGCTCCGCGCGCGCGAGCTGCCCGCGTTCCGCGACGGGCGGCTGCTGCGGCTCGGGGCGAGTGCGCCGAGGGCGGGTCTCGCCGTGGCGACCTCCTCGGTCCGCACGGTGTACCTGCCGGACGCCGACGTCTTCTGCAAGTTCAGCCTGGACGTGCGCATCACCAACGGGAACCGCCGTCTGGAGCTGCGCGACCTGCTGTGGCTGCGGACGGTCGGCGATCTCCTCGCGCCCGCCTTCGACGCCCTGCCGACGGCGTCCTTCCTCGCCGACCGGGGCTACCGCACCGCCGACCTCGGCGGGCAGCACGCCTTCGAGGGCTTCGCGGTGATCGCGCGCGAGGGCCTGCGGCCGCACCTGCCGCCCGGTGTGACGCCGCTGCTCGCGGCGGGCATCGGCGAGGGCTTCCCCGGGAACCCGGTCGACGGGCTGACACCGGAACGGGCCCTCGACTGGTGGGGCCGCTACCTCGGCCTGCTGGTGCCGCCGGTGCTGCACGCCTGGCGGGAGCACGGCCTGGTCCTGGAGTGCCATCTGCAGAACGTCCTCGTCGGCGTGGACGCGGGCGGCCTCCCGGCGCGGGTGGTCTTCCGCGACCACGAGGGGGTGCGGATCGTCGCCGAGCGGCACCGCGCGCTCCTGGAGCGGCACCGGTCGCGGGGGCCCGCTCCGGTGCTCGACGCGGCCCACGGCTGGGAGCGGCTCGCGTACTGCCTGGTGACGAACAACCTGTCCGAGATCGCCGGCGCCCTCACCGACCGGCACCCGGAGCTCGCCGGTGAGCTGTGGCCCCGGGCGCGGGCGGTGTTCGCCGGGTACGTGGCGGAGCACGGCGGTCCGGCGGAGGTCACGGCGCTGCTCGGCTCGCCGCACGTGCCCGCGAAGACCAACCTGCTGCTGCGCTGGCTCGACGTGGACGGCGCGGACGCCCGCTACGTACCGATGGCCAATCCGCTGTGCGAGGCCCCGTAGGACCTCGCACCGCGGGACGGGCTCAGCGGACGGGACGGTCCAGCCGCACCCGGACGAGGGTGGTCTCCACGCCGCTGTCGACGAGACGGCCGTTCGCGTCGAAGGCGGCCGGGCCGTCCGTCATCCCGAAGTCGTTGTCGTTGAGCAGGACGAGGGTGGACGAGCCCTCGACGGCGACGCCCTCGATCTTCCCGGGCACGCCCGGCACGGTGTTGAGGTCGATGACCAGGCGCTTGTCGAGCACCGGCACCTCGGCCGCCGCCGCGTCGTCGAGCTGCTCCAGGGTGGGGCCCTGGGCGGTGTCCCAGGCGGTGCCGAGGATGTCGGAGCCGCGGCGCAGGCGGACCTCGTAGAGGCGGGCGGCCTTGTCGGTGCGCTCCTGCACGAGGAGGCGGTCGCCGCCGACCGCGACGAGCGCGGAGAGCTTCAGCTCGGAGGTCTTGGTCTGGCCGGGCTCGACGGTGCCCACGGCGTCGAAGCGGTAGGCGTACTCGGCGGTGACCCGGTTCCTGCGGGGCGAGAAGCGCAGCAGCCGGGTGTTGCGGGAGTCCTCGCCGGACACCTTGTCGGGGTTGAGCAGCGGGCTCTGCAGGCCGAGGACGAGGTCGCCGTCGGGGAGCAGCGCGAGACCCTCGAAGCCGCGGTTGATCTTGCGCTGGAGGAGGATCGACGGCAGCGACTCGACGACGGGGTAGTCGGTGCCGGTGAGGCCGAGGCCCCGGGGGACGTGGCGGGCGAGGACCCGGCCCCGGGCGGAGACGTGCACGAGCGAGGGCCCGTACTCGTCGACGAGCCAGAAGCTGCCGTCCCGGTCGCGGACGAGGCCCTCGGTGTCCAGGCCGTTCGGGTCGTACGCGAGCGGGGTGGAGGCGTCGTACGAGTACGGGGCCTCGTCGCGGCCGGGCTGGTTGGGCAGTCCGGTCACGGGGGCGCCGGAGGCGGTGGTCAGCGGGATGGATCTCAGGACCTGGATCCGGTCGCCGACGGTGCGGATCTTCACGATGGCCGGGTCGAAGCCGGGGACGGGGAAGGTGCGCCGCTTGTCCTTGCCGACGGCTATCTGGCCGTTGGGGCCGCGGTCGGTGACGGTCCAGTACTCGCCGCGCCGCTCGGCCGGGTAGAGGTCGCTGCCGATGCCGCCGAGGTCGACGCCCCGGTCGTCGGCGACGCTGCCCGGCAGCAGGGCGTTGCTGAAGGCGGCGAGCGGGAGGTCGGGCAGGGTCGAGGTGGAGACGACCCGGGCGGCGGGGCCGCCGTGGTGCGCCGGGGTGGCGTCGGCCGTGCCCACGACCACCGAGCACGCGAGGGCGGCGGACAGCGGCAGGACGACGAGGGCGGGCCGGCGCAGGAGGCGCGGATTCATCTGAACTCCCTGGAGTACATGGAAAGTCGCCGGTGAGGGCGGCCTCATGGTCCAGTCCTGCGCGCAACACGGGGCGACGTGTTGGCGACATCGGGGCGAGTCCTGGGTGAACGCGCGGTCCGTCACCGGCCCGCCGATTCCCTAGTACCGGTCGAGGATGAGCTGCGTCTTGAGGATGTCGCCGTGGTACAGCCAGCCGTTGGCCTCGGCGACGGAGATCGCGTCGGCGTGCAGGTCGGCCGCGTCGGCGTACGAGTCGGTCTTGAAGGACAGCTCGACGACGTACTCGGTGCCCGTGCCGTTGGCGCCGACGACGGGCAGCACCTCGATGCTCGCGTCGTCGGAGGGGCCCCAGGCGCCGCCGTACACCTGGGCGGTGACGGGTCCGTGGGCGCGGGAGGCCTGGAGGGTGGTCTTGCCCCAGCCGGTGGACTTCCAGTCCTGGAGCTTGCCGGGGATGTCGTTGACGAGCCAGGTGCGGCCGGTGGTGCTCGTCGGCAGGGCGGTGCCGGAGTAGCCGCCGGCGCTGTGCGACTTCTCGTTGGAGAAGCTGAGGGTCTGCTTGGCGTAGCCCCAGTCGACCTCGGCGTCGTAGTTGGTGTCGCCGCTGTCGAAGCCGGCCGCGTTGGCCGTGGTGAGCGCGGCGTCGATGTCGCCGTTCGTCACGGGGAAGCGCTTCTTGTACGTCTCCTCGAACGACGAGCCGCTCTTGTGGCGGAGGCGGACGCTCCAGCCCTGCGCGTCGAGCGCGAGCGCGTCGGTGTCGTAGTAGCTGTACGAGCGGGCCTTCGCGGAACCGGTGATGCCGAAGGCCGACTTGACCGCCGCGCTCGGCGCGGAGCCCGCGTCGAGGGCCGCCGCGGTCAGGTTGATCTTCACCTCGTACGTGGGGACGGCGTTGCCCGCGGCGTACGCCGGCGAGGACGGGGCGAGGAGGGCGACGCCGACGGCGAGGGCGACGGCCGGGCCGACGACGGCCGGGCGCGTGACACGGGACAGGAGGCTCATGCCCCGATGCTCACGAGCCCGGGTGAGGACGGGGTGACCCACGGACGTGGCCGGGGTGAACCGGCGGCGTCGGACACCCCCTACGGCGCGTACCTCCCCTCGGGCCGCTGGTGGGCACCGGGGACCTCGTGGCCGAAGTCTCCGGCGTTCGGCATGTTCTCGGTGAGCGCGGCGGTGATCCGTGCGGCCGGGGTGCGCCGTCGGGCTTCGGGCCGCTTGCTCCGTCTCCACATGGCCACGACCCTACGGTGCGTGTCCGGGGCGCCGGGGAGGCAGAATCGCGTCATGGTCATCACCGCGCGCGCCCTCAACCGCAAGACGCTGCACCGGCAGTTGCTCCTGGAGCGGGAGCCGGTGGGCGTCGCGGAGGCGGTGCGGCGGGTGGTGGGCCTCCAGGCGCAGCACCCCGGTTCGCCCTACGTGGCGCTGTGGAACCGGATCGCGGGCTTCGAGCCGGCGGACCTCGACGAGGCCCTGGGCGCCTTCGAGTTGGTCAGGTCGACGCTGATGCGGCTCACGCTGCACCTGGTGCGCGCGGAGGACTACCGGGCCTTCCGGGAGGGCATGGAGCCGACGCTGCGCGGCTCGCGGCTGCACGATCCCCGGTTCACGAAGGCGGGGTTCACCGCCGCCGACGCCGACGCGCTGCTGCCGGGTCTCCTGGAGTACGCGGCGAGCGCGCGGACCGGGGCCGAGCTGCGGGAGCACATCGAGAAGGTCCGGGGCGGGCCGGTGGAGGCCGTCGTGTGGCGGATGGTGCGGCAGTACGCGCCGCTGTGGCACGCGCCGACGGGCCCGCCGTGGTCCTTCGGCACCGCGCAGGCCTTCGTCACGGCGGCCGAACCGCCGGTGCTCCGCGACCCGGAGGCGTCCGCCGCCGGACTGGCCGTCCTGGTCCGGCGCTATCTGGAGGGCTTCGGGCCCGCTTCCGTACCGGACATGGCGCAGTTCACGACGGCCCCGCGCGGCCTGGTCCGCGCGGCGGTGCAGACCCTGGAGGGCGAACTGGAGCGTCTGCAGGGGCCCGACGGGACGGTGCTGTACGACCTGCCCGGGGCGCCCCGGGCCGACGGGGACCTGAGCGTGCCGCCCCGGCTCCTCGCGATGTGGGACAGCGTCCTGCTGGCCTACGCGGACCGGAGCCGGGTGATCCCGCCCGAGTACCGCCGGCACGTCATCCGCGTGAACGGCGACACGCTCCCGACGCTGCTCGTCGACGGGTACGTGGCCGGGGTGTGGCGACCGGTCGGGGGCGGGATCGAGGTCTCGGCCTTCCACCCGCTGTCCCCCGCCGACTGGGAGGCCGTCGGCGTCGAGGCCGCCTCGCTCGGGCGGTTGCTCGCGGCCCGGGACCCGCACGTCTACCGCCGCTACGACCACTGGTGGGTGAAGGGGCTGCCGGCGGCGGAGTCCCGCGTGCTGCCCTGCTGACCGTCGGCCGGGGCCCGCACGGCGCCGAGCCCGGGTACGTCGGCGCCTCCCCATTGCCAGCCACCGGGAACGGACCTATCTTCGAGCCGAACACCTACGGACCGGGATGCTCGTCAGTCCCGGGGCGGTCCGCCGTTCACGGGCCGGACGGCGGGGAGCGGACTCCAGGACGACGGAGGGCGCTGGACGCCGGGCGTACGGGATATCCGTATCCACGTACCCGCAGGAGCTGAGCAGCACATGAGCAAGCACGTCCTGGCCCAGAACCAGTACGGCAAGGCCGAGAACCGCATCGTCACGGTGACCCGCAAGGGCGGCGACGGCGCGTGGCACGAGATCCGCGACCTGAACGTGTCGGTGGCGCTGCGCGGCGAGTACCGCGACGTCCATCTCACCGGTGACAACGGCAACTGCCTGCCGACCGACACCACCAAGAACACGGTCTACGCCTTCGCCAAGGAGCACGGCGTCGACTCCCCCGAGGCCTTCGGCATCCTCCTCGCCCGGCACTTCGTGAACTCGCAGGCCGTGATCCACGAGGCGCAGATCCGGATCGAGGAGTACGCCTGGGAGCGGATCTCGGTGCCCTCGCGCAAGGAGCAGCACTCCTTCGCGCGCAAGGGCCAGGAGGTCCGCACCGCGCAGATCACGTACTCGGAGAACACCGGGCTGCAGGTCCTGTCGGGCCTGAGGGAACTGACCGTCATGAACTCGACCAACTCCGAGTTCCACGGCTTCATCAAGGACAGGTACACGACGCTCCAGGAGGCGTACGACCGCATCCTGGCGACCAAGGTGACCGCCCGCTGGGCGAACTCGGCCTCGGCCGCCGCCCACGCGGGGCACGACTGGGACGCCTCGTACGCGAAGGTGCGGCGCCACATGCTGGAGGCGTTCGCGGAGACGTACAGCTACTCGCTCCAGCAGACCCTGCACGCGATGGCGGACCGGGTCCTGGACCACGTCTCCACGGTCAACGAGGTCCGGCTCAACCTGCCGAACAAGCACCACTTCCTGGTGGATCTGGAGCCGTTCGGGCTGAAGAACGACAACGAGGTGTACTTCGCGGCCGACCGGATGTACGGCCTGATCGAGGGCACCATCCACCGTGACGGCGTCCAGCCGGTGATCGCGACCAGCGACTGGATCACCGCCTGACCCGGTGGGTCAGCCGAGCCCGGCCGCCGTCTCCACTCCCAGCCACACGGCTGCGAGCCCGGCGGCCAGGCTTCCGGCCACGTTCAGGGCCGCGTAGCCCTTCGCCCCGTTCTCGTACAGCCGGAACGTCTCGTACGAGAAGGTGGAGTACGTCGTGAGCGCCCCGCACAGGCCCGTGCCGAGCAGCAGGTGGGCCTGGGCCGAGGAGACGCCGGTCAGCAGCCCGAGGACGAACGAGCCGACGACGTTGACGGCGAAGGTGCCCCACGGGAAGACCGATCCGTGGCGGGCCTGGACCGCGCGGTCGGTCAGGTAGCGCAGGGGCGCGCCGACGGCGGCCCCCACCACGACGAGCAGCCAGTTCACGCGTGCCTCCCCCGGCTCCGTACGAGCAGCCGGGCGGCGGCGACGCCCGCCGCGACGGCGGCGAGGGCGGTGAGCAGCGTCCCGCCCAGATAGAGCAGGCCCCGCGTCGGGTCGCCGGCGCTCAGCAGGCGCTGGGTGTCGAGGGCGTACGTCGAGAAGGTGGTGAACCCGCCGCAGACGCCGGTGCCGAGGAAGGGCCGGAGCAGCGGGTGGGGGGCGGTCGTGGTCTCGGTGAGGAGGACCATGAGGACGCCGAGCACGGCGCAGCCGGTCGCGTTGACCGTGAGGACCGTCCAGGGGAAGGCGCCGTCCGGGGTCGGCCAGACCAGCGACGCGGCGTAGCGCGCGACCGCGCCGAGGGAGCCGCCGGCGGCGACCGCCGCGACGACCGGCAGTTCCTTGCGCAGCCCCATGCGCCCAGATTACGAGAGTCCCCCGGGGCGCCGTGACGGCGGCCGGGTCGAGGCGAGGCGCACAGGCGCGGCCCCCGGCCTGGGGCATTAACCGGGGTCCGGCCCGTGCAGCCTCGCTCTGCGATGGTCCGGCCACTCCGTGCGACGGGTCAAAGCGGGGCCGGCGAGTCTGTCAGATCCCCCCTCGGGGTATGACCGGAGGACCTCCGGGGCATTCCGGACGGCCATGTCGGGGGGTCATGACGGATCTCCGCAGCAGCGACGACGAGGCTCTGACCTGCGGCGACACGAGGGGAGGTGGCCTGGCCACCATCCGGCGGCCGATTCGGGTGCCGGGTACACCTCCTCCCGGCGGGCGGGTCCGGGCGAGGCTGGTGCAGCAGCGGGAGGGAGCTGCTCAACCTTCGGGCAGGAGTGTCGTGAGTACATCCGTCGCAACAAAGCGCAGGGCCGCCACCGGGGCCGTCTCCCCGGCCGTGCCCCTCGGCGTCGTCAGGTCCTCCGGCGGCGCGGCCGACTCGCGCGAGGACGTCTACGCCGAGCTGTGTGCCGCGCTGTTCTCCGGCTTCCCGCGGCGCGACCAGCGCCTGAAGGCCGAGCAGTACCTGCACGGTCTGCTCACGGCGCAGGGCCGCAAGTCGATCCGGAACATCGCCGCGCAGATCGGCGGGCCGGCGGCCGAGCAGAGCCTGCACCACTTCGTCTCCAGCTCCACCTGGGACTGGCAGCCCATGCGGGCGTCGCTCGCCCGGTACCTGGAGCGGAACGGCTGCCCGCAGGCGTGGGTGGTGCGTCCGATGCCCATCCCGAAGGCCGGGGAGCACTCGGTCGGCGTGGACCGGCGCTTCGACCCGGAGCGCGGGCAGGTCTTCCACGGTCAGCAGGCCTTCGGCGTGTGGTTCGCGAGCGACGAGCTGAGCGTGCCGGTCAACTGGCGGCTGTTCCTGCCGGATCCCTGGGTGAACGACCGGACGCGGCGCGACCGCGCGGAGGTTCCCCAGGAGGCCGGCGAGGAGACGCTGGAGGAGTGCGCGGTCGCGGCGGCGCTCGATACCGCCCGCTGGTCCGACGTCACCCGCAAGCCGGTGCTCCTCGACATCCGGGGCGGCGCGGGGCGGGCGGCCCTGACCCGGCTCGCCGGGGCGGGCGTGCCGGTCGTGGCCCGGATCAACCCGGGCTCCCGGCTCGCGATCGCCGACCGTTCGCTGCCGGGCTTCGGGGCGGGTCCGCTGTCCGCCGTGCAGATACTGGAGTCGCTCAAGGGCCTGCGCAGGCCCGTGAGCTGGGTGGACACGGTGGCGGGGGCCCGGACCTCGCGGACCTCGCTGGCGACGGCCGTGCGGGTGGCCCTGCCCGCGCCGGGCGGGGAGCGGATGCGTCCGCTGGTGCTGCTCGGCGAGTGGGACGACCCGCGCCGGGCCCCGGCCCGGGTGTGGATCAGCGATCTGACGGGCTCTCCGGTGGGTTCGCTGCTGCGGATCACGAAGCTGGCCCGCCGGGTGGAGCGGGACTTCGCCGAGGTCGGCGAGGGCTCGGGCCTGCGGGACTTCGTGGGCCGTTCGTTCCGCGGCTGGCACCGTCACATCACGCTGGCCTCGGCGGCCCACGCGGCGACGGTCATGGCCGGCGGCTGGGACGCGGCGTACGAGACGGGCTATGTCTCGGGGCGCTCGGCGAGCTGACGCTCACGCGGGTCCGGCGGGTCCCGCGGGACCCGCCGTCGCGCGTCCGCGGGCGAGGACCTCCCGGGTGCGCTGGAGACGCAGCGCCAGCTGGACCTCCAGGACCTGTCCGGGCTTCTGCCATTCGGGGCCGAGGAGTTCGCCGATCCGTTCCAGGCGGCGGGAGACCGTGTTGGGGTGGACGTGGAGCGCCTCGGCCGCGTTCGTGGGGCTGCCGCCCGAGGCGAAGTACGCCTCCAGGGTGTGGGTGAGGTCGGTGAACCGCTCGGCGTCGTAGTCCAGTACGGGTCCGATCGCGGCCTCGACGAACCCGTCGACGTCGTTGTCGTCGGAGAGCAGCAGCCCCAGGAAGCCGAGGTCCTGCGCGGAGGCGGCGGAGCCGGTGCCGCCGAGCGCGCTCATCGCGTCCAGGCAGCGCCCGGCCTCCTGGTGGATCCGTCCGACGCCGTCCGGGCTCTGCGCGGGTCCGGCGGCGGCCACCGACACCGGGTGCCCGAGCAGCGGGGACAGCTCGGCGGCGACGGCCTTGGCGGCGGCCGAGGCGTCTATGCCGGGGAGCAGCAGCACGATGCAGCCGCCCTGCACGGTCTTGAGGCCGGAGAGGCGGTACGCGTACGAGGACGCCCAGACGACCGCGCGGCCCTGCTCGCCGCCCTCGGGCCGGGCGAGCACGAGGACGTGGGGCCTGCCCAGGTCGACGCCGAGGCGGCGGGCACGCTGGGCGATCTGCTGCGGGGCGTGCGGCGGGTCGGCGATCAGGTCGTCGAGGAGCTCGTCGCGGACGGGCCCCTCGGCGACGGCGGTGGAACGGCGCATCAGGAGCAGGAAGGCGACGGACTGCGCGGCGAGTTCGAGGAGGCGTTCGTCCTCGCCGGTGAGGCTTCCGGCGGCGCGGACGACGAGGCCGCCGAGGTCCTCGGAGCCCGCGATGACGGGCGCGACCCAGGTGTCGTCGGTGGCGAGGACCGGACGGCGGCGGGCGTGGGCGTCGAGGGAGGCCTTGGCGACCGCCTCCTCGTCGAGGCCGGGGATGTCTCCGGCGGTGGCGAGGGGCCGGCCGCCGGGGTCGCGGATCAGCACGGTCGCGTCGAGGGCGTCGGCGGCCGCCTTGGCCACGTTGCACAGGTCGCCGCCGGCGAGGACGAGGTTCATGATGCGGCCGTGGGCCTCGCTGACGTGCCGCATCCGGGTCAGGCTGGTGCGCACCCGGGAGCTGTCCCGCTCCAGTTCGGAGACCTCGGCGCGGGTGCGGTCGAGGAGACCGGCCTTCTCGACGGCGAGGGCGGCGAGGTCGGCGAGTCCCGAGAGGAGCGCGATCTCCTCGGAGGTGTGGTGGCGGACCCGCCGGTCGGCGCCGTGGAGGGCACCGATGACGGTGTCTCCGCTGCGCAGCGGGGCGGCCACGATGGCGTGGAGGCCCTCGGCGCGCAGCGCGGACTCCGCGATCTCGTCGAAGGCGGGGGCGTGGACGCCCGCGTCGAGGGAGCCGGAGGGGGCGAAGCGCTCGTCGGCGAGGTAGTCGGCGGTCCAGACGGCTTCGCCGTGGAGCTGGACGGCGCCGCCGAGTCCGTACCCCTCGGCGATCCGGAGGCCGGGGGTGAGACGTGGTCCCGGTCCGGTCGCGGCGCGGGAGCCCTCGGTGGTGTGGACGTAGCAGGCGCCGTGCGGGCCGCGCAGGGTCACGTACGCCAGGTCGAGTCCGAGGAGGCGCCGGGCGCGCCGGGTGATGACGCGGAGCAGACTGTCGAGGTCGTAGGAGAGCGTGAGGTCGCGGGTGGTGTCGGTGAGGGCGGTCAGCGCGGCGTCGCGGCGGGCCTCGCACGCGCGGCCGGCGTGGACCTCGCCGGCCAGTCCCACGGCCCGCTCCAGGCGGTGGAGTTCCGCACCGCTCAGTCCGTCCCCGCGGGCCTCTTCGAGAAGTGCGTCGAGCTGGGCGGGCGGAGCCTGCCGGGCGAGCAGTTCGAGGACCGTGAGCAGCGCGTCGCCACCACCGGCTCCGTCCGCGCCGTCCATCGTCATGGCCCCTGCCCCCGTAGTCGAGCGAAATCGGGCACCTCGGAGGAAACCCGTACTGCTCGCCGAAAATAATTCGGCTTCGGGAGTCGGTCAACGGTGAGTTGCCGCACTTCATTCCCCGTGACGGGCGGTCACTCCGTCGGTCGGCAGCCGTACGGCGGCCGGAGGACCGCCGGAGGTCAGCCGACGGAGCCCGCCGGAACGAGCCGCTCGCGCGCGGGACCGTACCGCGCGGTGCCGTACTGGGCGGGGACGTACGCGGCCGGGACGTGCTGGGTGGGGACGTGCTGCGTGGGGATCCGCGGGGCGTACACGGGCCGTCCGGCCGTGTCGCGCACGGCCAGGACCGAGCGCTGGAGGCGGCGGAGCCGCGCCGAGGGTTCCATGCCGCTCTCGCCCTTGAGGTGCACGCGCAGCCGCTCGTACACGACGAGGGCCTCGTCGTGCTGTCCGCAGCGGAGGAGGGCGACCATGAGGTGGGCGTGGAGGGGCTCGTTGGCGCGGTAGCGGGCGACGAGTCCGGTGAGTTCGGAGACGAGTTCGGCGTGCCGGCCGAGGCCCAGCTGGGCCTCCATCCACTGGTCGAGGACGCTGAGCCGGGAGGTTTCGAGGCGTTCGACCTCCCTGCGGAGCCGGGGTCCGGCGGCGACTCCCGCGTAGGGTTCGCCGCGCCACAGGGCGAGCGCCTCGCCGAGGCGGAGCGCGGCCCGGGACAGGTCGCCGGCCTCCATGGCCCGGTATCCGGCGCCGGCCGCGCGCTCGAACTGCCAGACGTCGTTGACGCCGCCGCCGGTGTCGAGCCGGTAGCCGCCGGGCTGGGAGACGAGTATCGCGTCGGCGCTGCGCCGGTCCGACCAGCCGGGGCGCGGCTCCGCCGGGGCGGTGTCGCGCAGGGCGCCCGCGATGAGGGACCGCAGCTCGGCTATGTGCGCCTGCAGTTCGGCGCGGGCGCCGCGCGGCGCGCCGGACGGCCACAGCTCCTCCGTCAGGACCGTCACGGGGACGACCTGGTCGGCGCTGGCCGTGAGCAGGGCGAGCAGCTGCCGGGGTGCGGCCGCCGTCGGGGTGATCGACACCCCGTTCTCACGTACCGACAGTCCCCCCAGAATCCGGACGTCCACCTTGCCCCCTCATGCCTGTGCGGTGTCTGCGCGCGGGATGACTCTCGATGATTAGAAAAGACCCCCGTAGGCATGTCAATAAGAAACCGGAGGGTACGGAATGACGGTCCCGGATATCGTGGTGCTTCACCCCGTTTGTCCGGAAATTTTCACGTCACGTTTCCGTCAGTGGCGCAGAACTTGTGTACACGGAAAGCTGTTTCCGGACTCGGGGGTACGCTTTCGAGGCCTCCTCGCGGGTGCCGAGGGGGTTCACACCCGCGAGATCACGCCAGAAACCGGCAGGGGGGTCGGTTCTCCGGGGCCGCTAGAGCACGGCGGCGGCGGTGAGCAGCCCGAACGCGACGGTGATCAGGGCCGTGCGGACGCGGTGGAGACCGTTCCAGCGGCCCTCGAAGGCGGCCCGGACCGCGGAGGCGTCGCCCGCCGGGTCGCCCGCCGGCGCCCGCTCCGAGGACGCCAGGGCGTTGTTGAGCGGGACGTTGCCGCCGACGGTCACGAGGTGGTTGAGGACCGCGCAGACGAGCCCCGCGAGGACCAGCCACTTCTGGGTGTCCGTGCGCCCGTCCTGGGGGACGAGGAACGCGGCGGCGGGGAAGGCGACGACACCGAGGAAGACCGCGAGGAACACGGGCCTCGGCACGTACTCGTTGATCCGGCGCATCGCCGTGACGAACTCCGGGTCCGTCAGGCGGGCGAGCGCGGGCATGATCCCGGCCCGGAAGATCAGCATGAAACCGGCGTAGAGCCCGGTGCATCCGACGGCGAGGGCGAGCAGCAGGGTGGCCATGCGGCCATTCTGCCCTCGGACGTCGCGCGCTTCCCCCTCATCTCCCCGTCCGCGTAGGCCACTTGCGCGTGTGACGGGCGAGGGGCCCGCGGGGAGCGGGCGGACGAGTTGCGGAGGGAACCCGGTGCGGCGCCGGCGACGGGGGTGAAGTGGCGTGGCATGGATTCGCCATCCTTCTCAACAGGGGTTGTCACCGTGTGCAGTCACATGCGTACATGGAGTGGACATCGATCGCGCGGGGGTGGTCAGCGGTGGCAGAGAGCGCGGGCTCCGTGATGCTCGCCCGTTCGGCGATGAACCGGGCCGCGGCCGAGGGACAGCGGCCCGCCGGGCGGCCGGTCCGGGGCGGGGGGGGGGGGGGGGGGCGGGGGGGGGCCGGGGAGTGCCGCGCACGCCCGCGTCTCGAGGGTGAGGGGGACGGCGAGTCGGTGTGGGGCGGCGGTGTGGCTGTGT
>NZ_JBHWFF010000002.1:354489-355114 GCF_042733785.1 Streptomyces sp. NPDC059695
GGGGGGGGTGGTGGGGCGCGCGCGCGGGGCGCGCCGCGGCGCGCCGCGGGGGGGCGGGGGGCGGGGGGGGGGGGCGGGGGGGGGGGGGGGCCCCCCCCCCCCCCCCCCGGGGGGGGGGGGCCCCCCTCCACCCGGCACGAACTGCTGACCTTCGACGACCCGGTCGCGTCCACGGGCTTCGCGATCCCCGAGCCGTTCCTGGAGCTGGCGGGAGCGTGCATGCGGGCCGCGGTGGAGCGGGCCGAGGAGGTCAGACGGATCGTCCCGCGGCACGCGCTGCACCGGCTCGAAGGAGGGCTCCGGATCCCCGGCCGGGCCCGCCTCGCGGAGGCCATCCCCTTCAAGATGATCCTCGTCGACCGGACGGTCGCCGCGATCCCGCTCGATCTGGAACTGCTGTACAACGGGCTGCTGCTGATCCGGGACCCGGTCGTCGTGCAGGCCCTCGTCCGCGTGCATCACGCCTGCTGGGCGGCGGCCGAGGAGCCGGCGTACGCGACACCGCCCGGGCCGCCGCCCCGTGATCTGCCGGCGCAGCTGCGCCCGGTGCTCGACGCCCTCCTGTCGGGGGTCACGGACGAGACGGCGGCCGCCCGGCTCGGCATGTCGGCGCGGACGTACAGCC
>NZ_JBHWFF010000002.1:355123-397372 GCF_042733785.1 Streptomyces sp. NPDC059695
GTGCGCTCTCCCTCGCGCCCCCCCCCCCCCCCCCCCCGCCGCGCCGCGCGCGCCCCCCCCCCCCCCCTCGGAGGGGGTGGCTGTAGGGCCCCGCTACGACACGATGTCCTTGCGGGCGAAGCCGCGGAAGGCGAGCGCGAAGAGGACCAGGGCGTACGTCAGGGAGATCGCCGTCCCCTTGATCATGCCGCCCCATTCCAGCTGGGGCTGGAGCGCGTCGATCCAGGCGAACTGCCAGTGCGCGGGCAGGTAGTCGCGCCAGTCGCCGAGCGCCGTGACGGCGTCCAGGACGTTGCCGACGATCGTGAGGCCGACGGCTCCGCCCACCGCGCCGAGCGGGGCGTCGGTGCGGGTGGACAGCCAGAAGGCGAGTCCGGCGGTGACCAGTTGGGAGGCGAAGACGAAGGCGACGGCGATCCCGATCCTGAGCAGGGCGTCCCCGGCGGGCACCGAGCCGCCCGTCGGCAGCCGGAGCGGACCCCAGCCGTAGGCGACCGTGCCCGCCGCCAGCGCCACGAGCGGGAGGAGGACCATCGCGGCGGCGCTGTAGCCGAGGGCGACGGTCAGCTTGGACGCGAGGAGCCGGGAGCGCGGGACGGGCGCGGCGAGCAGGTACCGGAGGGAGGACCAGCTCGCCTCGGAGGCGACGGTGTCCCCGCAGAACAGCGCCACGGGGATGACGAGGAGGAACCCGGCCGAGACGAAGAGGCAGGTCGCCGCGAAGTTGGCGCCGGAGGCCGTCGCCGTGTCCATCAGGGTGATGCGGCCGTTGCGGTCGCCGTCCCCGGAGCCGCCGATCGCGAAGGCCGCGATCAGGACGAACGGCAGGGCGACGAGGATGCCGCCCATGACCAGGGTGCGCCGGCGCTTCCACTGGCGGAGGGCCTCGACGCGCAGGGGCAGGGTGCGTCCCGGCCGGTAGCCGGGGGCACGCGTCGGGGCGGTGGCCGGGGTGGTCGTGGTGGTCACGCGGCGCCTCCGATCAGGGTCAGGAACGCGTCTTCGAGGCGCCGGTGGGGACCGACGCCGGTCAGGGGCACGTCCAGGCGGACGAGTTCGCCGATGAGGGCGGTCGGGTCGATGCCGTCGAGGCGGACCAGGATCCCGCCCTCGGCACGGGTCGCCGCGCCGATGCCCGGCAGGGCGTCGATCTTCTCGACGAGGGCGTCGTCGATCTCCGCGCCCAGGCTCACCAGGAGGGTGGTGCCCGAGCCGGTGATCTCGGCGACCGGTCCGGCCTGCACGAGCCGGCCCCGGTCCATGACGACCAGGTGCGTGCAGGACTGCTCGACCTCGGCGAGGAGGTGGCTGGAGACGATGACGGTCCGGCCCCCGGCCGCGTACCGGATCATCACCTCGCGCATCTCGCGGATCTGCGGCGGGTCGAGCCCGTTGGTCGGCTCGTCGAGGATCAGCAGGTCGGGCAGGCCCAGCATGGCCTGGGCGAGGGCGAGGCGCTGCCGCATGCCCTGCGAGTAGGTGCGGACGGCGCGTTCGAGGGCGCCGCCCAGGTTCGCGATCCGCAGGGCCTCGTCGACGTGGGCGTCCTCGGCGGGGCGGCCGGTGGCCCTCCAGTACAGGTCCAGGTTCTCCCGGCCCGACAGGTGCGGCAGGAAGCCCGCGCCCTCGACGAAGGCGCCGACCCGGGAGAGGACCGGGGCGCCGGGCCTGATGGCCTGGCCGAAGACCCGGATCTCACCCTCGTCGGGGGTGATGAGGCCCATCAGCATGCGCAGGGTGGTGGTCTTGCCCGCGCCGTTCGGCCCGAGGAGGCCGAGGACCTGGCCCTGCTCGACGCGGAAGGACAGCTCGCGGACGCTGTACCGGTCGCCGCCCTTGTACTTCTTCGACAGGCCGGTGATCTGGAGGGGTACGGCGGCGAGTTCCGGGTCGGGGGCGTCGGCGGCCGTCCGGCGGCGGGCGGTGAGCAGCAGCGCCGCGGCCCCGGCGAGGCCGAGGAGCGGCAGGCCCCACACCCACCAGGGCAGGGCGGCGGCCTGGGTCGAGAGTCCGGGCGCGGTGGGGACGGTGAGCGGGCCCTCGACGGCGACGGTGTAGCGGGCAGGGACCACCGGGGAGGCGTAGCCGAGGTCGGTGGCGGCGACGACGAGACGCAGCCGGTGCCCGGCCTCCACCTCGTGGTCGATCGCGGGCAGGGTCAGCGTGACGCTCTTCCCGGCCTTGGCGCCCTCGACGCGGACGGGGGCGACGAGCTGGGCGGGCAGCACCTGCTGCCGTCCGTCCGGCCCGACGTCGTACACCTTGGCGAAGAGGACGGCGGAGCCGTCGGCGGCGGTGGAGGTGACCTTGACGCGGACGGTCGGCGTGCCGGTGACGCGCAGGGCCTCGGTCTGCGGCTTGGCGTCGAACCTGGCGTGCTGGCCGGGGAAGTCGAGGGAGAGCCCGACGCCGAGGGAGGAGAGGCCGGAGAGTCCGCCGCCGAGGCCGGGGACGGCCGAGACGGCCGGGGGTGCGGCGCCGGGCGGGTTGGTGAAGGTCTGCGGCGCCCCGCCGAGGGCGACGTCCGTGGTGCCGGAGGTGAGGCCCGGGTAGCGGCCGGCGGTCGCGGCGCGCAGGGTGGCCCGTCCGTCGGTGGAGTCGACGCCGCCGGTGCGGCTGACCCGGAAGGCGGGGCCGGTGTCGACGGAGGTGTCGCGCTTCAGCCACCGGTCGAACCAGGTGGTGACGCGCCGCTCGACGCGGTCGGTCTCGCGGTCGCCGCCGTCGTGGCCGCCGGAGATCCAGTCGACGGCGACGGGGGCGCCGTTGGCCGTGAGGGTGCGGGCCATGGCGTCGGACTGGGCGAGGGTGAAGAGCGAGTCGGACTGGCCCTGGACGAGGAGCGCGGGCACCTTGACGCGGGCGCCGACGGCGGACGGACTGCGGGCTTCGAGGAGGGCGCGGGCCTCGGCGTCGGGCTTCCCGGCGACGGCGACGCGCTGGTAGAGGGAGCAGAGCTCGGCGGTGAACCGTCCGCAGCCGTTCCCGGCGGCGACGGCGCCGGCCGGGCGGCCGCCCGCGGCGGAGGCGGCGGACGTGTCGCCCGTGGAGAAGAAGATCCCGGCCCAGAGCTTCTTGAAGACGCCCTGCGGGAAGAGGGCGTCGGCGAGGTTCCAGTAGGTGATCTGGGGGGCGATCGCGTCCACGCGCGGGTCGTGTCCCGCGGCGAGCAGGGAGATCGCGCCGCCGTAGGAGGCGCCGGTGACGCCGACGCGCGGGTCGCCGGCCTTGTCGAGGAGGACCTCGGGGCGGGCGGCGAGCCAGTCGATCAGCTTCGAGACGTCCCTGACCTCGTGGTCGGGGTCGTTGAGCCCGATCTCGCCGGTGGAGGCGCCGAAGCCGCGGGCGGACCAGGTGAGGACGGCGTAGCCGTCGCGGGCGAGGCCCTCGGCCTGGGCGCGGACGTCGTCCTTGGAGCCGCCGAAGCCGTGGCCGAGGAGGACGGCGGGGCGCCGTCCGTCGCCCGCGCCGGTGAAGTACGAGGTGTCGAGCCGTACCCCGTCGACGTCGAGCATCCGGTCCGCGCGGTGCACAGGCGGTGGATCGTCCTGGGCGACGGCGGTCCACGTGCCGGCACCCGCGAGGACGGCGAGCGCTGCGGTGACCGCGGCCCACCGGGGAAGTCGGAGTCGCATGCCGTCGAGCCTAAGCGGCGCCGCCGCGGGGCACGGCTGCCCACGGACGGAAATCGACGGCCTCCTCAGGTCGTACGCAGTACGGTCCGCGTACAGCGGACGCGGTACGCGGAGACAGGGAGACGGCGTGGAGATCCGGCGGGCGACGACGGTGGCGGAGCTGCTGGCGGCGGGGCACCTGTACGACGGGCCGCCCCGGGAGGCCTGGGCGGCCCGCTTCCTGGCGGCGCCGGGGCACCTGATGCTGATCGCGTACGCGGAGGACGGTTTCCCGGCCGGTTTCGTCTCCGGCGTCGAGATGCTGCATCCCGACAAGGGCACGGAGATGTGCCTGTACGAGCTGTCGGTGGACGCGTCGCACCGCCGGCGCGGGATCGGGCGGGCCCTGACGGAGGCGCTGCTGGCGCAGGCGCGGGAGCGCGGCTGCTACGGCGCCTGGGTCGGCGTCGACACGGACAACGGCCCCGCCCTGGCCACCTACCGCTCGGCGGGCGCGGTCGACGAGGGCGTCTTCGCGATGCGCGGCTGGCCGCTGGACGAGGAACCGGGCGCCTGAACGCCCGATGTCCCCGGGGAGCGCGCCCCGGGGACATCGGACGTGGATCGGGCGGATCAGTGGTTGCGCGGGAAGCCCAGGTCGACGCCCGTGGGGGCCTCGGACGGGTCCGGCCAGCGGGTGGTGACGACCTTGCCGCGCGTGTAGAAGTGCACGCCGTCGTTGCCGTAGATGTGGTGGTCGCCGAAGAGCGAGTCCTTCCAGCCACCGAAGGAGTGGTAGCCCACCGGCACCGGGATCGGCACGTTCACGCCGACCATGCCGGCCTCGACCTCCAGCTGGAAGCGGCGGGCGGCGCCGCCGTCGCGGGTGAAGATCGCGGTGCCGTTGCCGAACGGCGAGGCGTTGATGAGGGCGAGGCCCTCCTCGTACGTCTCGGCGCGGAGCACGCAGAGGACCGGGCCGAAGATCTCGTCCTGGTAGGCCTTGGCCGTGGTCGGCACGTGGTCCAGGAGGGACAGGCCGATCCAGTGGCCGTTCTCGTGGCCCTCCACCGTGTAGCCGGTGCCGTCGAGGACGACCTCGCAGCCCTCGGCGGCGGCGCCGTGGACGTAGGAGGCGACCTTGTCGCGGTGGACGGCCGTGATGAGCGGGCCCATCTCGGAGGTGGGGTCGTTGCCGGGGCCGATCTTGATCTTCTCGGCGCGCTCGCGGATCTTCTGGACGAGCTCGTCGCCGATGGAGCCGACGGCCACGACCGCGGAGATCGCCATGCAGCGCTCGCCGGCGGAGCCGTAGGCCGCGGAGACGGCCGCGTCGGCCGCCGCGTCGAGGTCGGCGTCCGGGAGGACCAGCATGTGGTTCTTCGCGCCGCCGAGCGCCTGGACGCGCTTGCCGTTGGCGGAGGCGGTGGTGTGGATGTGGCGGGCGATCGGGGTCGAGCCGACGAAGGAGATCGCGGAGACGTCCGGGTGCTCCAGGAGGCGGTCGACGGCCACCTTGTCGCCGTGCAGGACGTTGAAGACGCCGTCCGGGAGGCCCGCCTCGGCGAGCAGCTCGGCGATCTTCAGGGACGCCGACGGGTCCTTCTCGCTCGGCTTGAGGATGAAGGTGTTGCCGGTCGCGATGGCGATCGGGAACATCCACATCGGCACCATGGCCGGGAAGTTGAAGGGCGTGATGCCGGCGACGACACCGACGGGCTGGCGGATCGACGCCACGTCCACGCGGTTCGAGACCTGCGTGGAGAGCTCGCCCTTGAGCTGGGTGGTGATGCCGCAGGCCAGGTCGACGATCTCCAGGCCGCGGGCGACCTCGCCGAGGGCGTCCGAGTGGACCTTGCCGTGCTCGGCGACGATCCGCTCGGCGATCGCGTCGCGGTTGGCGTCGAGCAGCGCGCGGAACTTGAAGAGGATCGTGGTGCGCTGGGCCAGCGAGGAGGTGCCCCAGGTGGCGAAGGCGTCCTTCGCGGCGGCGACGGCCGCGTCGACCTCCTCCACCGAGGCGAGGGCGACCTGGGTGGTGACGGCGCCGGTGGCCGGGTCGGTGACCGGGCCCCAGTTGCCCGACGTGCCCTCGACGGTCTTGCCACCGATCCAGTGGTGGACGCTCTTCGTCATGACGAGTTACTCCTTCAGAGATGGCGGCGTCGGGCGGTGACGTGCCGGTCGTACTCCTCGCGGGCCTTCGCCGCCGACGGGCGGGTCGACGTCTCGGCCACGGGCACATCCCACCACGCCTGCGCCGGGGGCGGGCCCGACACACTGTCTGCCGTTTCGGTCTCGACGTAGACACATGTGGGATCCGTGGCCGCCCGGGCGTCCGCGAGGGCTTCTCGCAGGTCACGCACGGTGCGGGGGCGCAGTACGCGCATGCCGAGGGAGGCTGCGTTGGCGCCGAGGTCGACGGGGAGCGGCGGTCCGGTGAAGCTCCCGTCGGCCGCCCGGTGGCGGTAGTCGGTGCCGTACCGCTCGGCGCCGACGGCCTCGGAGAGGCCGCCGATGGAGGCGTACCCGTGGTTCTGCAGGATCACCAGCTTCAGGGGCAGTCGTTCCTGGACGGCCGTGACGATTTCGGTGGGATTCATCAAGTATGTACCGTCGCCGACGAGCGCCCAGACGGGTCTGCCGGGCGCGGCGAGGAGGACGCCGATCGCGGCGGGGATCTCGTAGCCCATGCAGGAGTAGCCGTACTCGACGTGGTACTGGTCCCGCGAGCGGGTCCGCCAGAGCTGGTGGAGGTCGCCGGGGAGCGACCCCGCGGCGTTGATCAGGATGTCGCTCCCGTCGACCAGAGTGTCGAGTGCGCCGAGGACCTGGGTCTGGGTGGGGCGGGCGTCCTCGTCCGGGACGGCGTAGGCCTCGTCGGTCCGCCGCTGCCACTCGGCCTTCGAGCGGGACCGGTCGGCCGTGGTCCACCGGCGGTCGCCGAGCGCCCCGGTGAGCGCGGTGAGGCCCTCGCGGGCGTCGGCGACGAGGGGCAGCGCGGCCTGCTTGTGGGCGTCGAAGCCGGTGATGTTGAGGTTGAGGACGGGCGTGTCGGGACGGAAGAGGCTGCCGGACGCGGTGGTGAAGTCGGTGTACCGGGTGCCGACGCCGATGATCAGGTCGCTGTCGCGCGCGAGGGCGTCGGCGGTGGCGGTGCCGGTGTGGCCGATGCC
Source organism: Streptomyces sp. NPDC059695 (assembly GCF_042733785.1). NCBI lineage: Bacteria > Bacillati > Actinomycetota > Actinomycetes > Kitasatosporales > Streptomycetaceae > Streptomyces > Streptomyces sp. NPDC059695. The sequence continues at coordinate 361,914 of NZ_JBHWFF010000002.1, forward strand.
CCCGACGTCGCAGGGGTGGTCGTACGGGAGGACGCCCTTGCCGGCCTGGGTGGTGGCGACGGGCAGCCCGGTGCGCTCGGCCAGCTCGCGCAGCGCGTCCTCGGCGCGGCTGTGCCGCACGCCGCCGCCCGCGATGATCAGCGGCCGTTCGGCGGCCCGCACGGCGCGGACGGCGGCGTCGAGTTCGGCGGTGTCGGGGCGGGGGCGGCGGACCCGCCAGATCCGCTCGGCGAAGAACTCCTCGGGCCAGTCGTACGCCTCGGCCTGGACGTCCTGGGGCAGGGCGAGGGTCACGGCGCCGGTCTCGGCGGGGTCGGCGAGGACGCGGACGGCGGCGAGGGCGGCGGGGACGAGGGCCTCGGGCCGGGTGACCCGGTCGAAGTACCGGGACACCGGGCGGAGGCAGTCGTTGACGGACACGTCGCCCGCGGACGGGACCTGGAGCTGCTGCAGGACGGGGTCGGCGGGGCGGGTGGCGAAGGTGTCGCCGGGCAGGAGCAGCACCGGGAGGTGGTTGATCGTGGCGAGGGCGGCGCCGGTGACGAGGTTGGTGGCGCCGGGGCCGATGGAGGTGGTGACGGCGTGCGCGGAGAGCCGGTTGCTCTGGCGGGCGTAGCCGACGGCGGCGTGCACCATGGCCTGCTCGTTGCGGCCCTGGTGGAAGGGCATGCCCCGCTCCTCGACCAGCGCCTGCCCGATCCCGGCGACGTTCCCGTGCCCGAAGATGCCCCAGGTGGCGGCGATCAGCCGGTGCCGTTCGCCGTCGCGTTCGGTGTGCTGGGCGGCGAGGAAGCGCACGAGGGCCTGCGCGACGGTGAGCCTCATGCGTACCCCTCCGTGTGGTCCGGGTGGAAGCAGATCTTCCACTCCCGCCCGGGTCCGGGGCCCGCCATGACGTTGAGGTAGTAGAGGTCGTGGCCCGGCTGGGCGATCGAGGGCCCGTGCCAGCCGTCGGGGACGAGGACCGCGTCGCCGTCCCGGACCTCGGCGAGCAGCTCGGCGCCGCCGGACCGCGAGGGCGAGATCCGCTGGTAGCCGAGACCCCGCGGGCCGGCGATCTCGTAGTAGTAGATCTCCTCCAGGACGGACTCGGCGCCGGGGCGGTGCTCGTCGTGCTTGTGCGGCGGGTAGGAGGACCAGTTCCCGCCGGGCGTGACGACCTCGACGGCGATGAGCCGGTCGCACGCGAAGGCGTCCGCCGAGGCGAAGTTCCGTACCCGGCGGGCACGGTTGCCGCTGCCCCGGGTCTCGACGGGAACCTCCGGCGCGGGGCCGTAGCGGGCGGGGAGTCTTCGCTCGCACTTCGCTCCTGCCAAAGCGAAGCGGCCTCCCGCGCCGGAGGCGATCTGGGCGTGGGCGTCGCGCGGTACGTAGGCGAAGTCGGTCACTCCTTCGAACACGCTCGCGCGGCCCAGGAGTTCGAAGATCTCGCCGTCGACGCGCACGCTACAGGCACCGGAGAGGGGAAGCACGGCCCATTCGGAATCCCCGCTCTCGAAGGAGTGGTTCTCCCCCGGTCCGAGGGTGAGGACCCGGAGCGCGGAGTACGTCCATCCGGCCCGCCCGGGGTCGATGTCGACCGTGTACGGCCCGTGCGCGGCGGTGCCGGCGGGGAGGTGGAGGCTCGTGTGCATGACGGATCCCTACCCCTTCTCCGGGATCGTTCCCGTGCCGGCGGCCAGCGCTTCGGCGATCTCCGCGGCGTCCGGCATGGCGGAGGAGCAGGCGAGGCGGCCCGCGACGATCGCGCCGGCGGCGTTGGCGTGCCGCAGGACCGTGCCGAGGTCGTGTCCGGCGAGCAGGCCGTGGACGAGGGCCCCGCCGAACGCGTCTCCCGCGCCGAGCCCGTTGACGACCTCGACCGGCAGCGGCGGCACCTCGGCGCGGGTCCCGTCGGCGGCGAGCGCGAGGACGCCCGCGGGGCCCTGCTTCACGACGGCGAGCCGGACGGCGCCGGCCGCGAGGAGGGCGCGGGCGGCGGCCTCGGGCTCCCGTTCCCCGGTGGCGACCTGGCACTCGTCGAGGTTGCCGACGGCGACGGTCGCGTGCCGCAGGGCCTCGGTGTAGTACGGGCGGGCCGCCGCCGGGTCCGTCCAGAACATCGGCCGCCAGTCCAGGTCGAGGACCGTCGTCTCCCGGCCGGACCGGGCCCGCAGCGCGTCCAGGGTCGCGGTGCGGCTGGGTTCGGCGCACAGGCCGGTGCCGGTCGCCCAGAAGACCCGGGCGGCCCGGACGGCGTCGAGGTCCAGCTCCTCGGTCCTGATCTCCAGGTCGGGGGCCCGGGGGCGGCGGTAGAAGTAGAGCGGGAAGTCGTCGGGCGGGAAGAGCGCGCAGAAGGTGACGGGGGTGGGGTGCGCGTCGACCTCGGCCACCCAGCGGCCGTCCACGCCGAAGGCCTTGAGCTCGCGGCGCAGATAGGCGCCGAAGGGGTCGGCGCCGGTGCGGGAGAGGAGTGCGGTGCGGCGGCCGAGGCGGGCGGCGGCGACGGCCACGTTGGCCGCCGAGCCGCCGAGGAACTTGCGGAAGGTCTCGACCTGGTCGAGTCCGACACCGGCCTGGAGCGGGTACAGGTCCACGCCGAGGCGGCCCATGGCGATCAGGTCGTACGGCTCCGTCTCCACGTGCCACCTCTCGGCTCGGGCGCCCTCGGCTCCGCTCCCAGGTGTAGTCGTCCGCCCGGAGGCGTGTCAACGATATGTCCGGACATCCGGACGACGTGGGACGGCCCGACGGCTTGACGCTCCTCTCGGACCGCGGCCAAGGTGGCAGTCATGACGAAGCCGTCGCCGCAGCCGTCAGCAGCGCCCTCGCCCCGTCCGTCGCCGCAGCCGTCGCCACCGTCCCGGATCCGCGTCGGATCGGCCCCCGACTCGTGGGGGGTGTGGTTCGCCGACGACCCCCGGCAGGTGCCGTGGCAGCGCTTCCTCGACGAGGTGTCGGGCGCCGGCTACGGGTGGATCGAGCTGGGTCCGTACGGCTATCTGCCGACGGATCCGGCCGTCCTCGCGGAGGAGACCGCCCGGCGCGGGCTCCGGGTCTCGGCGGGCACCGTCTTCACCGGGCTGCACCACGGCCCGGACGTCTGGGACCGGACCTGGGCGCACGTCGCCGAGAACGCCGCCCTCGCCCAGGCCATGGGCGCGGAGCACCTGGTCGTGATCCCGTCGTTCTGGCGGGACGACCGGACGGGCCGGGTCCTGGAGGAGCCCGTGCTGACGGCCGGGCAGTGGCGGGACCTGACCCGGCTGACGGAGCGTCTGGGCCGCGAGGTCCGCGAGCGGTACGGGCTGCGGATCGTGGTCCATCCGCACGCCGACACCCACATCGACGGCGAGGAGAGCGTGTCGCGCCTCCTCGACGCCACCGACCCGGACGCGGTCGCCCTCTGCCTGGACACCGGGCACTACGCGTACGCCGGCGGGGACAGCGTCAAGCTGATCGAGACGTACGGGGAGCGGATCGGCTACCTCCACCTCAAGCAGGTCGACCCGGAGGTGCTCGCGGGGGTGGTGGCCGAGGGGGTGCCGTTCGGTCCGGCCGTGGCGCGGGGGGTGATGTGCGAGCCGCCGTCGGGCGTGCCCGCGCTCGAACCGGTGCTCGCCGCCGCGTCGGCCCTGGACGTGGACCTGTTCGCGATCGTCGAGCAGGACATGTACCCGTGCGAGCCGGACGTCCCGTACCCGATCGCCCTGCGGACCCGGCGCTTCCTCCGCTCCTGCGGCGTGTGACCGGCGCATACCGCCCTGACCAGGGGTGACGCACGCGGACACACCGGGGGAGGCATGTGCCGTTTCCGTCACCCGGATCCCGCTTCCGTCACTTTTGTCACCGTTACGCGGGCTGTGCGTCACAGGCGCTCGACAGCCGCTCCCCTCCTGTCGGAAGGGGCGTTGCACCGGGCAGAGGCTGATTGATCGCTTGATCACCGACGCCCGCCCGCAGCGCCCCCGAACGGCACCCCCTGCCGCCGCTGTGCGGCGCGCAGGGAGGTACCGGGCATGACGGACGCAAGGCTCTGGTCGTACAAGGACATCGCCGCACACATCAAGGTGCAGCCCGACACGGTCCGCTCCTACCGGAAGCACGGGCTTCTTCCGGCGCCCGACCACGTGGAGTCGGGCAAGCCCTACTGGTACGCCGACACGATCCGCGCCTGGGTCGCCGGCCGCCCCGGCAACCGGGCCCGCCGCGACTGACCCGGCCGGACGACGTGCGCCGGGCTCCGGTCCCCTCCGGAGCCCGGCGTTCCGCCGTGCGGGGCCAGGGGTCAGCGGACGGCGCTGTAGGCCCTCCCGTCGGCGTCGGCGTCGGACTCCGCGCCTGGCCCGTCCCCCCTGCCGGGGCCGGCCGGGGCGTCCGTCTCGCTGATGCCGAAGCGGTCGTGGAAGCGGCGCAGCGGGCCCGGTGCCCACCAGGTGAGGCGGCCGGTCAGCTTCATCACGGAGGGGACGAGGAGGCTGCGGACCACCATCGCGTCCATGAGGACGGCGAGCGCGACACCGAGTCCGAGCATCTTCGTGTTGGTGACGCGGGAGGTGCCGATGGCGACCATGACGACGGCGAGGATCACGGCGGCGGCGGTGATCAGGCCCCCGGTGTGGCGCAGTCCGAAGCGGACGGAGTGCTCGTGGTCGCCGGTGGCGTCGTACTCCTCCTTGATGCGGGACAGCAGGAACACCCCGTAGTCCATGGAGAGTCCGAAGGCCACGCAGAACATGAGCACGGGCAGGGTGGTCTCGATGTCGCCGGTGGAGGTGAAGCCGAGGAACCCGGCGAGGTGCCCCTCCTGGAAGACCCAGACGACGGCGCCGAACATCGCCGTGAGGCTCAGGGCGTTGAGGAGGACGGCCTGGACGGGGACGACGACGCTGCCGGTGAGCAGGAAGACCAGGAGCAGGGTGACGAGGACGATGATCCCGGCCGCCCAGGGCAGGCGGTCGGCGATGGCGTCCTTGGAGTCGACGAGGACGGCGGCCGGTCCGGTGACGGTGGTCGCGAACGGGGCCTCGGCCGCGCGCAGTTCCCCGACGACCCGCTGGGCGTCGGCGCCGACGGTCTCCCCTTCGGGCACCACGGTGAAGTAGGCGGATCCGGCGCCTGCGGTGACGGGGCCCTCGGCCCGGGCGACGCCGTCGAGGGCGGCGATGCGCTCGCGGTAGCCGGCGTACTGCGCGGGCGTGGCCGTCCCCTCGGCGAGGACGGTGAGGCCACCGCCCGGGTTGCCGGGGAAGCCGTCCCGCAGCTGGTCCTGGACGACCCGGGAGGAGGAGGTCTCGGGGAGCTGCCGGTCGTCGGCGGTGCCGAACCTCACGCCGAGGAAGGGCAGTCCGAGGAGGACGAGTCCGGCGGTGGTGACGACGGCGAAGACGGGTGCCCGGCGCATCACGAGGGCGGCGGCCCGCCCCCAGCCGGCTCCGGCGGCGCCCGGCGAGTCGCCCCGGCCCGCCCCGGCCGTACCGCTCCCCGCCCGGCCGCGGTGCAGGAGGCGTCGCAGGTCCAGGGCGTTGACCCGGTCCCCGAGCAGCACGAGGGCGGCCGGGAGCAGGGTGAGCGCGGCGGTGGCCGCGAGCAGGACGACGGCGATCCCGGCGTACGCGAAGGAGCGCAGGAAGTACTGCGGGAAGACCAGCATCGCGGCGAGCGAGACGGCGACGGTGAGCGCGGAGAAGAGCACGGTCCGGCCGGCGGTGCGCAGCGTCGTGCGGACGGCGGCGAACGTGTCGGCTCCGGCCGCGCGCTCCTCGCGGTAGCGGCGGACGACGAACAGGGCGTAGTCGATGGCGAGCCCGAGTCCGAGGGCGGTCGTCAGGTTCTGCGCGAAGACGGAGACGTCGGTGAACTCGGTGATGCCGCGCAGGACGGCGTTGGTGCCGAGGATGGCGACGATGCCGACGCCGAGCGGCAGCAGGGCGGCGACGGCGCTGCCGAAGACCATGACGAGCAGGACGAGCGTCAGGGGCAGGGCGATGAGCTCGGCCCGCAGCAGGTCCTCCTGGATGACCGTCTGCATCTCGTGCCGGACGGCGAGCCCGCCGCCGAGGGAGACCTCGACGGGGCCGTGGGCGCCCCGGTACGCGGGGGCGATCCGGTCGAGGACGGCGGCGGCGTCCTTCTCCTCGCCGGCGATCCGGGCGGCGATCACACCCTGCCGGCCGTCCTCGGAGCGGAGGGCGGGCGAGCCGGTGGACCAGTAGGAGCCGACGCCGTCGACGCCCGGTTCGGCGTCGAGGCGCTCGGCGAGCCGCCGGGCCTCGGCGGCGACGGCCGGGTCGTCGACCCCGGGGGCTCCGGCGTCGACGAGCAGCAGCACGTTCGGCTGGGAGCCGGGGAACCGGCGCTCCAGGGCCTTGGTGGCGTACGTGGACTCGGCGGCCGGGTCCTCCCAGCCGCCGCTGCCCATGCGGTCGGCGACGCCTCCGCCCGCGAGGACGGCGAGGGCCGTGAGCACGAGGGCCACCAGGAGGGTGAGGCGCGGTCTGGCGGTCACGAACCGCGTCCATCCCCCGCCGCCCCCGCCGCGGGAGGCCGTCTTCTTGACTTCGGACATGACGCGGTGTCCCCTTCACCGTGGCCCCTGCACGCGCTTCCCGGCAGGTCGCGGGGGCCGCCCATTGCCATAGACTGGCAAACACGAGTGATCGCTCGCGTTTCCTTAGAATGCGAGCGACCTCTCGTGTTTGTCAAACGTGTTGAGGAGAGCTGGGGACAGTCATGTCCGAAGAACCGAAGCCGCGCCGCCGCCAGGCGCGCGGCGAGCGCCGTATCGCGCAGCTGCTCCAGGCCGCCGCGAACGTCTTCTGCGCGTACGGGTACACGGCGACCAGCACCAACGCGATCGCCCGCGAGGCGAGCGTCTCGCCCGGCACGCTCTACCAGTACTTCCCGAACAAGGAGGCCATCGCGATAGAGCTCGGCGAGCGCCTCCTGAGCGAGATGCGGGAGGCCCACGGCCAGGCGTTCACCCCGGCGAACCTGGCCCTGCCGCTGCCCGAGATGCTGGACGTGGTGGTCGACCCGATGATCGCGTTCAACTGCGAGAACCCGGTCTTCCTCGCGCTCATGCACGGCTCCGAGGTGCCCGGCCGGATCGCCGAGGAGCACGACGCCCTGCACGCCGGCCTGCTGGACTCGGTGCGGGACGTGATCGCGCACTTCGCCCCCGGGCTGACCCCGCAGGAGCGCGCCAGGATCGCCGACATGACCTTCGCGATCTTCAAGGGCGGGCTGGGGCTCGTCCTGGCCGCCCCCGAGGGGGCGGAGCGGGACGCGACGATCGCCGAGCTGAAGACCGTCCTGCTGCGCTACCTCTCCCCGCTGGTCGGGTCCCCCGGCTGACCGGGGAGGGCGGTCACCAGGACTCCGAGCCGCCCACCGACTCCGCGGGCAGCGCCTTCTCGCCCGCCCGCGCCCGGAGCTTCAGGGCCAGCAGCGGGAAGATCAGCACGGAGAGCATGCCCGCCCCGACGAGCGCCGCCGCCTCGCCGGCCGTCATCTCCTTGTCGTCCACGCCGATGGTGGTGATCGCGACGACGAGCGGCAGCGCCGTGGAGCCGTAGAGGACGAGGCCGCCCCGGTCCCGGCGGCCGAGGTCGCGCGGCGCGAGGAACCAGACCGGCCCGCCGCGCACGACCAGGAAGAGCAGCAGGAAGACCGGCAGCAGGACCAGGGTCCTGCCCCCGTCGAGGAGCGAGTCCAGGTCGAACTCGATCCCGGTGACGACGAAGAACACCGGGACGAGGAAGCCGAAGCCGACGCCCTCCACCTTCTCCAGGATCTGGGGCCCCGCCTCGGGCGCGGCGCCGGTCAGCACCAGCCGGGTGATGAGTCCGGCCGCGAAGGCGCCGAGCAGCACGTCGAGCCCGAGCGCGGTCGAGGCCCCGAGCATGAGCGCGAGCAGCAGGAAGACGAAGCGGACCGCGAACTGGCCGCTGCTGTGCAGGGTCTTGGCGATGACGGTCGAGAACCACGGCGGGCGGGGCCGCAGCGCCCACAGGACGGCCCCGGCGGTGAGCGCGGCGAAGACCGCGAGGAGGGCGGTGGACTCGGCGGCGCCGCGCCCGCTGAGCAGCAGCGCCATCGCGATGATCGGGCCGAACTCGCCGACCGCGCCGAAGGCCATGACGACCGAGCCGAACCGCCCGTGGAGGTCGCCCGCGTCCCGCAGCACCGGCAGGACGGTGCCGAGCGCGGTGCTGGTCAGGGCGACGCCGATGAAGACGCCCTTGGTGTAGCCGCCGCCGAGCAGGACGCCGGTGGCGAGCCCGAGGCCGAGGGCGATCAGCCAGGCCCACACGGAGCGCCGGAGGGTGTCGCCCCGCACCTTGCCGAACTCGATCTCGTACCCGGCGAGGAAGATCAGCATGGCCAGGCCGAGCTGGGAGAGCCCGTCGATCAGCGCGTCGGGGCGGGCCCAGTCCAGGACGTCGGGGCCGATGAGGATGCCGAGCAGGATCTCGAAGATGACCAGGGGGACGGGGAGCCTGCGCCCCACCGCGTAGGCGAGCAGCGGCGCCAGGACGGCGATCGCCATGATCAGGATGAGCGTGCTCCCCGAATGCGACATATCGGGTGTTTACCATAGGCTCCGGCCCGACGCGCCCGTCGGACGGCCCCTCGGCGGGGGGACGTGGCGCTCGCGCCGCCCGGAGCCCGGCCCGAGTGGAATTTATACCCCCTAGGGGTATAGTCTCGATATCGTAAGACCCTGAATCCCCAGGAGGAGAGCGCCATGTCCGCAGAGACGAAGACCGAACTCACCACCGTCTACCAGGTCAAGGGCATGACCTGCGGCCACTGCGAGGGTGCCGTCTCCGGCGAGATCTCCGAGATCCCCGGCGTCTCCTCGGTCACGGCCGTCGCCAAGACCGGCGAGGTCACCGTCGTCTCCGACGCCCCCCTCGACCACGCGGCCGTCGCGGCCGCCGTGGACGAGGCCGGCTACGAGCTGGTCTGACCGCCTCCCGGACACGCTTCGCAGGGCCGTACCGTTGTCCGGTACGGCCCTGCTCCCGTTGGGAATCACGCATGCCAAGCACCACCGTCACCGAGCTGACCATCGGCGGGATGACCTGCGCCTCCTGCGCCGCCCGCATCGAGAAGAAGCTCAACCGGATGGACGGCGTCACCGCCACCGTCAACTACGCCACGGAGAAGGCGCACGTCGAGCACGCGCCGGACGTCGACGTCGACGCGCTGATCGCCACCGTCGTGAAGACCGGCTACACCGCCGACGTACCCCTTCCGCCGGCGGAGGAGCAGGAGGAGGAGACGGCGGCGGACCCCGAGCTCGCCTCCCTCCGGCAGCGGCTCACCGTCTCCGCGCTCCTCTCGGCGCCGGTGGTCCTGCTCGCCATGGTCCCGTCGCTCCAGTTCGACGACTGGCAGTGGCTCTCGCTCACCCTCGCCTCCCCCGTCGTCGTCTGGGGCGGGCTGCCCTTCCACCGGGCCGCCTGGACCAACCTCCGGCACGGCGCGGCCACCATGGACACCCTCGTCTCGGTCGGCACCCTCGCCGCCTACGGCTGGTCCCTCTGGGCGCTCTTCCTCGGTGACGCCGGCATGCCCGGCATGCGCCACGGCTTCGACCTCACCGCCGACCGCGCCCACGCCTCCTCCTCGATCTACCTGGAGGTCGCCGCCGGCGTCGTCACCTTCATCCTCCTCGGCCGCTACCTGGAGGCCCGCGCCAAGCGGAAGGCGGGCGCCGCGCTGAGGTCCCTGATGGAGCTCGGCGCCAAGGACGTCGCCGTCCTGCGCGAGGGCCGGGAGGTACGGATCCCGGTCACCGACCTGCGGACCGGCGACCTCTTCGTCGTCCGCCCCGGGGAGAAGATCGCCACCGACGGCACCGTCGCCGAGGGCTCCTCCGCCGTCGACGCCTCCCTGCTCACCGGCGAGTCGCTGCCCCTGGACGTCACCCCCGGCTCCGCCGTCACCGGCGGCTGCGTCAACGTCTCGGGCCGGCTCGTCGTCGAGGCCGGCCGCGTGGGCTCCGACACCCAGCTCGCCCGGATCGCGAAGCTCGTCGAGGACGCCCAGAACGGCAAGGCCGAGGCGCAGCGCCTCGCCGACCGGATCTCCGCCGTCTTCGTCCCCGCGGTGCTCCTCATCGCCCTCGGCACCCTCGTCACCTGGCTCCTGCTGACCGACGACGTCACCGCCTCCTTCACCGCCGCCGTCGCCGTCCTGATCATCGCCTGCCCCTGCGCCCTGGGCCTCGCCACCCCGACCGCCCTCATGGTCGGCACCGGCCGCGGCGCCCAGCTCGGCATCCTCATCAAGGGACCCGAGGTCCTGGAGTCCACCCGCCGCGTCGACACCGTCGTCCTCGACAAGACCGGGACGGTCACCACCGGCCGCATGAAGCTGACCGGCGTCCACGTGCACGGCGGCCGGTACGGCACGGACCCGGCCGACGAGACCGAACTGCTGCGGCTCGCGGGCGCCCTGGAGCACTCCTCCGAGCACCCGGTCGCCCGCGCGATCGCGGCCGGCGCCGCCGAGCGCTGCGGGGAGCTCCCCACCCCGAAGACCTTCGAGAACGTGCCCGGGCTCGGCGTGCGCGGCTCCGTCGACGGCCGGCTCGTCCTGGTCGGGCGCGCCGCCCTGCTGGAGGCCGAGGGCGTCGAGGCGCCCGCGACCACCGGGCCCGGTGCCGTCCACGTCGCCTGGGACGGGGTCGCCCGGGGCACCCTGACCGTCGCCGACACCGTCAAGGACACCAGCGCCGAGGCGGTCGCCCGGCTGCGCGCCCTGGGCCTGCGGCCGGTCCTGCTCACCGGGGACCACCGCGCGGTGGCCCGGGCCGTGGCGGGCGAGGTGGGCATCGACGAGGTGATCGCGGAGGTGCTGCCCGAGGAGAAGGCCGAGGTGGTCCGGCGGCTCCGCGCCGAGGGCCGCACGGTCGCGATGGTGGGCGACGGGGTCAACGACGCCGCCGCGCTCGCCGGCGCCGACCTCGGGATCGCGATGGGCACGGGAACCGACGCGGCCATCGAGGCGAGCGACCTGACCCTGGTCCGGGGCGATCTGCGGGTCGCCGCGGACGCCATCCGGCTGGCCCGGCGGACCCTGGCGACGATCCGGGGGAACCTCGGCTGGGCCTTCGGCTACAACGTCGCCGCGCTGCCCCTCGCGGCGGCCGGACTCCTCAACCCGATGATCGCCGGCCTGGCCATGGCCCTTTCGTCCGTCTTCGTCGTATCCAACAGCCTTCGGCTCCGGCGGTTCACGTGAATTCACTTACGTGTGACGCACAGGACCTTCACAAGGAGATCTAGATCACAGATATTGGGGGGTAACCATCTGGGCTGTTCGCGAGTCTAAGTGGGCGATGCCAAGAACGTCTTGGGGGACGTTCATGGGATGTCTTGGGGGACGTCCCTAGGCAAGCGCGGCCGGGGCACGTGCACCGGGGAGCTTTGAGCGGCCCTCCCGTACGTACCCCGGCAGACCGCGCACCGGACGCCCGGCCCGGATCCCGTGGGGGGAATCCGCACCGGGATATGGAAAGCGCCCCGCTCGCCGACCCGTGGGGGGATCGGTGGCGGGGCGCTTTTCGCTCGTGTGACCCGTGAGGCCGGTGGTGTCAGCGACCCTCGACCGGGACGAAGTCGCGGAGGACCTCACCCGTGTAGATCTGGCGCGGACGGCCGATGCGGGAACCCGGCTCCTTGATCATCTCGTGCCACTGGGCGATCCAGCCCGGGAGGCGGCCGAGGGCGAAGAGGACCGTGAACATCTCGGTCGGGAAGCCCATGGCGCGGTAGATCAGGCCCGTGTAGAAGTCCACGTTCGGGTAGAGGTTGCGCGAGACGAAGTACTCGTCGGAGAGCGCGTGCTCCTCCAGCTTGAGCGCGATGTCGAGCAGCTCGTCGGACTTGCCGAGGGCCGAGAGGACATCGTGCGCCGCCGCCTTGATGATCTTGGCGCGCGGGTCGAAGGACTTGTACACCCGGTGGCCGAAGCCCATCAGGCGGACGCCGTCCTCCTTGTTCTTCACCTTGCGGATGAAGGAGTCGACATCGCCGCCGTTGGCCTTGATGCCTTCCAGCATCTCCAGGACCGACTGGTTGGCGCCACCGTGCAGGGGGCCCCACAGGGCCGAGATGCCGGCGGAGATCGAGGCGAACATGTTCGCCTGCGAGGAGCCGACCAGGCGCACGGTGGAGGTCGAGCAGTTCTGCTCGTGGTCCGCGTGCAGGATCAGCAGCTTGTCGAGCGCCGAGACGACGACCGGGTCCAGGTCGTACTCCTGCGCCGGGACCGAGAAGGTCATGCGCAGGAAGTTCTCGACGTACCCGAGGTCGTTGCGCGGGTAGACGAACGGGTGGCCGATCGACTTCTTGTACGCGTACGCCGCGATCGTCGGCAGCTTGGCGAGCAGCCGGATCGTGGAGAGGTGGCGCTGCTCCTCGTCGAACGGGTTGTGGCTGTCCTGGTAGAAGGTGGACAGCGCGGAGACCACCGAGGACAGCATCGCCATCGGGTGGGCGTCCCGCGGGAAGCCGCGGAAGAAGTTCTTGACGTCCTCGTGGACCAGCGTGTGCTGCGTGATCTCGTTCTTGAAGGTCGACAGCTCGTCGACCTTGGGCAGCTCACCGTTGATCAGCAGGTACGCCACCTCAAGGAAGGTGGAGCGCTCGGCCAGCTGCTCGATGGGGTAGCCGCGGTACCGCAGAATTCCCTGCTCACCGTCGAGGTAGGTGATGGCGGATTTATAGGCGGCGGTGTTGCCGTATCCGCTGTCCAGGGTGACCAGACCGGTCTGGGCTCGGAGTTTGCCGATGTCGAAGCCCTGGTCGCCGACGGTGCTCTCGACCACCGGGTAGGTGTATTCACCGTCCGCGTACCGCAGTACTACAGAGTTGTCGCTCACGTCATCCCTCACCGACGTAGTGCCTCTTCTTCGAGGTGCCCTGACTGTCTCTACCATCCCCCATTTGGCTCAGGAGAGTGCACTCGGGGTCGCTCATTGGGCCATTCGGCGGCACTCAGTGCCGCCAACCTTCATATCCTGCCCCCTTCGCCCCGGTTCCGGTAGCCCCTCGTGATCTTTCACACGAGGGTCTCCCCTGTGAGCCGGTGGGCGAGTGCGGTAAAGCGCCTGCCCGCCGAGACCGTACGGACCGCCTGGGCGATCGCCCGCCGGGAACCGACGAGGACGACCAGCTTCCGGGCCCGGGTCACCGCCGTGTAGAGCAGGTTCCGCTGAAGCATCATCCAGGCGCTCATGGTGACCGGGATCACCACCGCCGGATACTCGCTGCCCTGCGAGCGGTGGATGGTGACCGCGTACGCGTGGGCGAGTTCGTCCAGCTCGTCGAAGTCGTAGGGCACCTCCTCGTCCTCGTCCGTCCGCACGGTCAGCCGCTGCTCGACGGTGTCCAGCGCCGTGACGACGCCGACCGTGCCGTTGAAGACCCCGTTGGCCCCCTTCTCGTAGTTGTTCCGGATCTGGGTCACCTTGTCGCCCACCCGGAAGACCCGGCCGCCGAACCGCTTCTCCGGGAGGTCCGGGCGGGCCGGGGTGATGGCCTGCTGGAGCAGGCCGTTGAGCGAGCCCGCGCCCGCCGGGCCCCGGTGCATCGGGGCGAGGACCTGGACGTCCCGGCGCGGGTCGAGACCGAACTTGGCCGGAATCCGCCGGGCCGCGACCTCCACGGCGACCCGGGCCGCGTCCTCCGTCTCCTCCTCGGCGAAGAGGAAGAAGTCCGGCAGGCCCTGTGTCTGCGGCGGGGTGCCGGCGTTGATCCGGTGCGCGTTGACGATCACCCCGGACTCCTTGGCCTGCCGGAAGATCCGGGTCAGCCGCACGGACGGTACGGGGCTGCCGGGGGCCAGCAGATCGCCGAGGACCTCACCGGCGCCGACCGACGGAAGCTGGTCGACGTCCCCCACGAGCAGCAGATGGGCGCCCGGTGCCACCGCCTTGACCAGCTTGTTCGCCAGGAGCAGGTCGAGCATGGAGGCCTCGTCGACGACGATCAGGTCGGCGTCGAGCGGCCGGTCCCGGTCGTAGGCCGCGTCCCCGCCCGGCTTCAGCTCCAGGAGCCGGTGCACCGTGGAGGCCTCGGCGCCGGTCAGCTCGGCGAGCCGCTTCGCGGCCCGCCCGGTGGGGGCGGCGAGCACGACCCTGGCCTTCCTGGCGCGGGCCAGCTCCACGATCGAGCGGACCGTGAAGGACTTGCCGCAGCCGGGGCCGCCGGTGAGCACGGCGACCTTGCGGGTCAGGGCGAGCCGTACGGCCTCCTCCTGCTCGGGCGCCAGCGAGGCCCCCGTACGGTCCGCGAGCCAGGCCAGCGCCCTGTCCCAGGCCACGTCCCGGAAGGCCGGCATCCGGTCCTCCTCGGTCCGCAGGAGCCGTCGCAGCTGCCCGGCGAGGGACAGCTCGGCCCGGTGGAAGGGGATCAGGTAGACGGCGGTGACGGGCGTCCCCCCGGGCCCGGGCACGACCTCCCGCACGACCCCCTCGGGATCGTCCGCGAGCTCGGCGAGGCACTCGATGACGAGCCCCGTGTCGACCTGGAGCAGCTTCACGCCGTCCGCGATCAGCCGCTCCTCCGGCAGGAAGCAGTGCCCCTGGTCGCCGGACTGCGACAGCGCGTACTGCAGGCCGGCCTTCACCCGGTCGGGACTGTCGTGCGGAATGCCGACGGCCTGGGCGATCCGGTCCGCGGTGAGGAAGCCGATGCCCCACACGTCGGTGGCGAGCCGGTAGGGCTGGTTGCGCACGACGGAGATCGACGCGTCCCCGTACTTCTTGTAGATCCGCACGGCGATCGAGGTCGACACCCCCACGCCCTGGAGGAAGACCATCACCTCCTTGATCGCCTTCTGCTCCTCCCAGGCCGCGGTGATGTTCTTCGTGCGCTTCGGCCCGAGTCCGGGGACCTCGATCAGGCGCGCGGGGGCCTCTTCGAGGATGTCGAGGGTGTCGAGCCCGAAGTGCCGGGTGATGCGGTCGGCGAAGACCGGCCCGATGCCCTTGACCAGGCCGGACCCGAGATAGCGCCGGATGCCCTGGATGGTGGCGGGGAGGATCGTCGTGTAGTTGTCCACGTGGAACTGCCTGCCGTACTGCGGGTGGGAGCCCCAGCGGCCCTCCATCCGCACCGACTCCCCCGGCTGCGCGCCGAGCAGCGCCCCGACCACGGTGAGGAGGTCCCCGGCGCCCCGCCCGGTGTCGACCCGGGCGACCGTGTACCCGCTCTCCTCGTTGGCATAGGTGATCCGCTCCAGAACCCCAGTCACTTCACAAACACCCTGGCGGCTACCTTGCTGCGACTCGGTTTCCCTACCGGGCATGCCCCACCTGGCTTCCTACGCCTCCGACACCTGGGAGGCTATCGCCCGCCACCGACAGAGCGGCCGTCTCGTCGTTTCTCGCAGCCACAGGTGTGATGGGATCCCCTGTATGACAGATTGGCCGCAACCCGGCCACGCCTACGGCTCCGCCGAAGACCCTCGGTGAACGCGGGTTCTTCTGCACCAGCGAGGACTACGCACGGTCGGACGACAGCATCGAGACCCGGCCGCTTCGACGCACGAGCCCCGCAGCCCTGGAAGGCCTCGGCCGACGTCTCCACGACATCGCGTTCGCCGATGGCCAACACGACGTCGCACACATGCTGACCTTCGCCTTCGGGAGCGCGACCTGCCCGGACTGCGGGACCGCGATCCTCGTTGGACATGCACCGACCTTGACTTCCGCTCCCCGGGCTAAAGCCCGGGGATTCCTACCACGGTCGGCTGACCGTCTCGGTGGGTTCCTGCTTCGCCGCGCTGTGCCGGGACGAGTCCCGGTCCTACCTGCGCTCCACAGGCTGACACCGCCAGTCCGGCGGCCTTGGCGATGTTGACCGCTGCGTTGATGTCCCGGTCGAGGACGGCCCCGCATGCCCCGCATTCCCACACGCGGATGTGCAGGGGCTTGGGGCCGTCCTTGACGCCGCACTGCGAGCAGACCTGGGAGGTCGGCTCGAAGCGTCCGATGCGGAGGAAGCCGCGGCCGAACTTCGCGGCCTTGTACTCCAGCATCGTCACGAACGCGGACCACCCCGCGTCGTGGACGGACTTGGCCAGGCGCGTACGGGCGAGCCCCTTCACCGCCAGGTCCTCAACGGCAATCGCTTGGTTGTCGCGAATGATCCTCGTCGAGAGCTGGTGGTGGAAGTCGCGCCGTGCGTCGGCCACCCGCGCATGAGCACGGGCGACCCTGGTGCGGGCCTTGTCCCTGTTCTTCGACCCCTTGGCCTTGCGGGACAGGCGGCGCTGTTCCCTCTTCAGTTTCTTCTCGGCCCGGCGCAAGAAGCGCGGGGCGTCGATCTTCGTGCCGTCGGAGAGGACCGCAAAGTGCCCGAGGCCAAGGTCGATGCCGACGGCGGATGCCACGTCGGGCAGCCGCTCGGGGGCGGTCTCCACGACGAAGGACGCGAAGTATCTCCCGGCAGCGTCTTTGATGACGGTTACCGTGGACGGCACGGAGGGGAGGTTACGGGACCACTTGACCCGCACGTCGCCGATCTTCGGCAGGGACAGGTCCCCACCGGTCGTGATCTTCCACCGGGCGTTCGCTGTGAACCGTAGGGCCTGCCGGTTGTCCTTGCGGGTTTTGAACCGGGGCGCGCCCATGCGCGGGCGCTTGCCCTTGAGGCCGTCGAAGAAGTTCCGGTATGCGGTGTCCAGGTCCCGGAGGGACTGCTGGAGGACGACTGCGGACACCTCTCCGAGCCATGTGCGCTCTTCGGTGAGCTTAGCCTCGGTGATCAGCAGCTTGGACAGGTCTCCGATCTTCGGGAACGCCTCGCCTGCGGCGCGGGCGGCCTCACGAGCGCGAAGCGCATCGTTGTAGACCACCCGCACACACCCGAACGCCCTGGCCAGTGCTGAGCGCTGAGGACCGTTCGGGTACACGCGGAAGCTGTACCTCAACTGCACACCGATCACCCTACTGACGCCGGATTGTGACTGACCATCAGAACATCCGTGCTGGTCGGCACTGTGCCTTCTTCACGCGCACTTTGCCGAAGACGAGGGCGAGGACGATCCCGAGGACGGCGACGATGCCGCCGATGCACGCCCACCCCGGGTGGCTCAGGAACGCCGCGCGCCGCCCGCGCCGCCGGGGACCCTCCTCGTCTGCCGTCACGGACAGCAAGGTAGGCACCCGGGGCCCCCGCACGGACGCTCCGGGCGCGTGAGGGTGAGGACCACCCGCTCAGCGGGTCAGACCACCTGGAAGCTCTCCAGCGTCTCCTCCAGGACCTCGGCGCCGTCCCTCGCCCACAGTTCGTCGTTGAAGAGCTCCACCTCGACCGGGCCCGTGTAGCCCGCCTCCTCCACCAGGTCCGCCCAGGCGCGGAGGTCGATCGCCCCCGTGCCCAGCCGGCCCCGGCCGTTGAGGACGCCCGCCGGGAGCGGGGTCGTCCAGTCGGCGAGCTGGAAGGAGTGGATGCGGCCCGCCGCGCCCGCCCGTTCCACCGCCGCCGGGGCCCGGTCGTCCCACCACAGGTGGTACGTGTCGACCGTGACGCCCACCTGCTCGGCGGGGAAGCGCTCCGCGATCTCCAGGGCCTGGTCCAGGGTCGAGACGGCACACCGGTCGGAGGCGTACATCGGGTGGAGGGGCTCGATGGCCAGGCGGACCCCGCGCTCGCCCGCGTAGGGCGCCAGGGTGCCGATCGCCTCCGCGATGCGGGCCCGCGCGGACGGCAGGTCCGGGAAGGCCGGGGTGAGGCCGCCCGAGACCAGGACGAGGGTGTCGGTGCCGAGCGCCACGGCCTCGTCGATCGCCGCGCGGTTCTCCTCCTCCCAGCCGTCCGAGGTGAAGAAGCCGCCCCTGCAGAGGGTCGTGACGGCGAGGCCCGCGTCCCGGACGAGGGCGGCCGCGGCCTCGATCCCGTACTCCCTGACCGGTTCGCGCCACAGGCCGACGCCCGGGACGCCCAGGCGGAGGCAGTGCCCGACCAGTTCGGGCAGGCTCAGCTGTTTCACGGTCATCTGGTTGATGCTGAAGCGGTCGGCGTTCACTGCGGGACTCCGTGGACGGTGAGGAGGGCGCGCATCCGGGACTCCGCCCGGGCCGGGTCCGGGAACAGGCCGAGGCCGTCGGCGAGTTCGTAGGCGCGGGCCAGGTGCGGGAGCGAGCGGGCGGACTGCAGGCCGCCGACCATCGTGAAGTGGTCCTGGTGCCCGGCCAGCCAGGCGAGGAGGACCACCCCCGTCTTGTAGAAGCGGGTGGGCGGCTGGAACAGGTGCCGGGAGAGCGCGACCGTGGGGTCGAGCGTCCTGCGGAAGCCGTCCACGTCGCCCGTGTCGAGGATCCGCACGGCCTCCGCCGCCAGCGGTCCCAGCGGGTCGAAGATGCCCAGCAGGGCGTGGCTGAAGCCCTGTTCGTCGCCCGCGATCAGCTCCGGGTAGTGGAAGTCGTCACCCGTGTAGCAGCGGACGCCCTCCGGGAGGCGGCGGCGCAGCTCGACCTCGCGCCGGGCGTCGAGGAGCGAGACCTTGATGCCGTCGACCTTGTCGGGGTGGGCCGCGATCACGTCGAGGAACGTCCCGGTGGCCGCGTCGAGGTCGGCCGAGCCCCAGTAGCCGTTGAGCGCCGGGTCGAACATCGGGCCGAGCCAGTGCAGGACGACGGGTTCGCTCGCCTGCCGGAGCAGGTGACCGTAGAGGTCGAGGTAGTCCTCGGGGCCGCGCGCGGCGGCGGCGAGGGCGCGGGAGGCCATGACGACGGCCTGCGCTCCGGACGCCTCGACGACCGCGAGCTGCTCCTCGTAGGCCGCGCGGATCTCCGGAAGGCCGGCCGGTCCGGTGAGCTGGTCGGTGCCGACGCCGCAGACGATGCGGCCGCCGACGCCGCGCGCCTCCGCCGCGCTGCGGCGGATCAGTTCGGCCGCCCCCGCCCAGTCCAGACCCATCCCCCGCTGGGCGGTGTCCATGGCCTCGGCGACCCCGAGGCCGTGCGACCACAGGTGGCGGCGGAAGGCGAGCGTGGCGTCCCAGTCGACGGCGGCCGGGGCGCCGGGGGTGGTGTCTGCGTACGGGTCGGCGACGACGTGCGCGGCGGAGAAGACCGTGCGGGAGGCCGGCGGGCCGGCCGCGGTGAACGCGAGCGGTTCGGCGCGGGGCTCGTACGCGCGCGTGGAGCCGTCCGGGGAGGGCAGCCGGATCGTCACAGGGTCACCTCCGGGACGTCGAGGCGGCGGCCCTCGGCGGCGGACCTCAGGCCCAGCTCGGCGAGCTGGACGCCGCGGGCCCCGGCGAGGAGGTCCCAGTGGTACGGCTCGTCCAGGACGACGTGCCGGAGGAACAGCTCCCACTGGGCCTTGAAGCCGTTGTCGAACGCGGCGTTGTCGGGGACCTCCTGCCACTGGTCGCGGAAGGGTTCGGTCGCCGGGATGTCCGGGTTCCAGACCGGCTTGGGGGTGGCCGAGCGGTGCTGGACGCGGCAGTCGCGCAGTCCGGCGACGGCGGAGCCGTGGGTGCCGTCGACCTGGAACTCGACGAGCTCGTCGCGGTGGACGCGGACCGCCCAGGAGGAGTTGATCTGGGCGACGGCCCCGCCCTCCAGCTGGAAGATGCCGTACGCGGCGTCGTCGGCGGTGGCGTCGTACGGCTTGCCCTGCTCGTCCCAGCGCCGCGGGACGTGCGTGGCGACGTGCGCGGTGACGCTCGTGACCCGGCCGAAGAGCTCGTGGAGCACGTACTCCCAGTGCGGGAACATGTCGACGACGATGCCGCCGCCGTCCTCCGCGCGGTAGTTCCAGCTGGGGCGCTGGGCGTCCTGCCAGTCGCCCTCGAAGACCCAGTAGCCGAACTCGCCTCGCACGGACAGGATCTCGCCGAAGAAGCCGCCGTCGATGAGGCGCTTGAGCTTGAGCAGGCCGGGGAGGAAGAGCTTGTCCTGGACGACGCCGTGCTTGACGCCCTTGTCGCGGGCGAGGCGCGCGAGGGCGAGGGCGCCTGCGGCATCGGCGGCGGTGGGCTTCTCGGTGTAGACGTGCTTGCCGGCCTCGATGGCCTTGGTGAGGGCCCCGACGCGGGCCGAGGTGACCTGGGCGTCGAAGTAGACGTCGATGCCGTCGTCGGCGAGGACGGCGTCGAGGTCGGTGGACCACTCGGTGAGGCCGTGGCGCTCGGCGAGGGCGCGCAGGGCGTGCTCGCGGCGGCCGACGAGGACGGGCTCGGGCCAGAGGACCTCGCCGTCGCCGAGGTCGAGGCCGCCCTGTTCGCGCAGGGCGAGGATCGAGCGGACGAGGTGCTGGCGGTGTCCCATGCGCCCGGTGACGCCGTTCATGGCGATGCGGACTGTCCTGCGTGTCACGAAGGGTTCCTCTCCCCGATGCTCCGCGCCCTCCCGAAAGAAAGCGCTTTCTATCGAGGAGGACGCTAGCCTGCCGACATCGCCGCCGACAAGGGCCCTGGAGGTACGCACGCGATGACCGTCACCCTGGCGGACGTGGCCGCCCGCGCACGGGTCTCCCCCGCCACCGTCTCCCGCGTCCTGAACGGCAACTACCCGGTCGCCGCGTCGACCCGGGAGCGGGTGCTGCGCGCCGTGGACGAGCTGGACTACGTCCTCAACGGCCCCGCGAGCTCCCTCGCCGCCGCCACCTCCGACCTGGTCGGCGTCCTCGTCAACGACATCGCCGACCCCTTCTTCGGGATCATGGCGAGCGCGGCGCAGAGCGCGATCGGGGAGCGCGCCACGGGGCGCGGCGGGGGCGAGAAACTGGCCGTCGTCTGCAACACCGGCGGCTCCCCCGAGCGCGAGCTGACCTACCTCACGCTGCTCCAGCGGCAGCGGGCCGCGGCCGTGATCCTCATGGGCGGCTCCCTGGAGGACCCGGAGCACCTCGCGGCGACGGCCGGCAAGCTGACCCGGCTGGCGGAGGCGGGGACCCGGGTGGTGCTGTGCGGGCGGCCGCCGGTCCCCGGCGACGCGAGCACGGCGGCGCTGGTCTTCGGCAACCGGGCCGGCGGACGGCTGCTCACCGAGCACCTGCTGGACCTCGGCCACCGGCGGATCGGTTACGTGGCGGGCCCGGCCGACCGCACGACCACCCGGCACCGCCTGGAGGGCCACCGGGACGCGCTCGCGGCGGCGGGGGTGGCCGAGGGGCCGACGGTCCACGGGCCGTACGACCGCGCCTCCGGCCATGCGGCGACGGCCGAGCTGCTCGCCCGCGACCCGCACCTCACGGCGGTCGTCGCGGCCAACGACACGGTGGCGCTCGGCGTCTGCGCGGCCCTGCGGGAACGGGGCCTCTCCCTCCCGGACGACATGTCGGTCGCGGGCTTCGACGACCTCCCGTTCTCGGTGGACGCGGTCCCGGCCCTCACGACGGTCCGGCTCCCGCTCCACGAGGCGGGCGTACGGGCGGGCCGGCTGGCCATGGGCGCGGAGGAACCCGCGGCGGGCGGCCTGGAGACGGTGCCGGGGGAACTGGTGGTACGGGGGTCGACGGCGCGGCCGCGGGGGTAGCCGCCCGCTATCGTGGTGACGAGCGCCACACGGAGGATCGGATGACGACCATACTGATGGACCTTTCCAGCGCCTGGGACGTCCTGGACGGCGTCCCCCTGCCCAACGGCTACCGCGTCGAGATCACGGACGGAAAGATCATCATGACCCCGCAGGGTGAGCAGCAGTGGAAGGTGATCCTGCGGGCCGCCCCCCAGATCGAGCAGCAGCTCGCCGGGCACGGCGAGATCCTCTCGGACGTCATGATCGACTTCCCGTCGAGCCTCTACGGCTACGCCCCGGACCTGGCCGTCATCGCCCCCGGATCGGAGCGGAACAAGCGCGGGCGCTTCGAGTGGCACAGCCTGGAAGCCGTGCTGGAGATCGCCTCGCTCAGCACGCGGGACAACGATTTCGAGAAGAAGTTCCGGATGTACGCCGAGTGCGGGATCCCGCTCTACGTGATCATCGACCCGTCCGAGAACGTCTGCACCGTCCACAGCCACCCGACCCGCACCGGCGCCTACGCCGACCAGGAACAGATCCCCTTCGGCGAGGACCTGGTCCTGCCGCTCGAAGGGCGGGAGATCACCGTGAAGACCGACGGCTTCCCCCGCTCCGAGGGCTGACTCACTCCTCCGGCGTCAGGCCCGTCGCCGTGAGGACCGCGTCGACCGTCTCCTCGATCGTCTGGTCCGCGTTGTCGATCCAGACGCCCTCGCCCGTGAGTTCCTCACGCATGGCCTCGTCCAGGAAGGCCCAGTTCGTCGTGAGCTTCTTGTGGCGGGCGTTGTTGCGCTCCCAGGCCTTGTCCGGGCCCGGGGCCAGGATCACCACGTGGAGCGGGCCCGCCTTCGTGTGGGCGCGGTAGAAGTCCAGGTGGGAGCGGCGTACGACCACGTCGTCGAGGACCGGCAGGAAGCCCGCCGCGGCGAAGCTGTCCGCGAGCAGGCAGCCGTTGCGGGCCCGCAGCAGGATCTGCCGGTCCGCCTCGGGGTCGCCGTCCGGGCTCGGCCAGTGGCCGCCCCGGACGATCAGCTCCTGGAGGTGGTCGACCTCGATGTGCGCGGCGCGGGCGAAGCGCGCCGCGAGGGCCGCCGCGACCGTGGACTTGCCGCTGCCCGGGATGCCCGCCAGCAGGAGGGTGCCGGGGGCGGGTTCGGGGGTGTCGACGGTGATGTGCTCGAAGGTCATGCGGGCCTTTCCTCGCCGGCGGGAAGGGGCAACGATAGGGTCGCGGGCTCGGCGCGCGCCACGGGATTCCGTCCCGGGACGCGGCCCGGCGCGAGGGACGTCAGCGCCACTCCCCCGACCAGCAGCGCCGCCGCGCACCAACGGAGCGGGGTCACCGGCTCGCCGAGGAACAGGGCGGCCGACGACATGCCGAAGACGGGGACGAGGAGGGAGAAGGGGGCGACGGAGGAGGCGGGGTGACGGCGGAGCAGCCAGCCCCAGGCTCCGAAGCCGAAGACGGTCGTGATCCAGGCGACGTAGACGATGACGCCGGCGCCCGTCCAGTCGAGCCCGCGCAGGGCCGCGAGGTCGCGCTCGGGCCCCTCCAGGAGGAGGGAGAGGGCCAGCAGCGGGAGGACCGGGACGGTGCTGACCCAGACCATGAAGTTGAGCGCGTCGGGCGGGGCGGCCTTGCGGGTGAGGACGTTGGAGACGCCCCAGCAGGCCGCCGCCGCGATGACCAGGGCGAAGGCCGTCAGCGGGCCCGAGCCGCCCTCGTCGGCGGCGGCGACGCCGATGCCCGCGAGGGCGACCGCCATCCCGAGCGCCTGGATCCGGCGGGGGCGTTCGCCGAGGACCGTGAAGGCGAAGAGGGCCGTGAAGACGGCCTGGACCTGGAGGACGAGGGAGGAGAGGCCGGCCGGGGCACCGAGGTCCATCCCGGTGAAGAGCAGGCCGAACTTGGCCACGCCGAGGACGAGTCCGACCCCCACGATCCACTTCCAGGCGACCTTCGGGCGGCCGACGAGGAACACCGCCGGCAGGGCGGCGACGAGGAAGCGGAGGGCGGAGAACAGCAGCGGCGGGAAGTGGCCGAGACCGATCTCGATGACGACGAAGTTGACGCCCCAGACGGCGGCGACGAGGGCGGCGAGGGCGACATGGGCGGGGGCGAGGCGTGCGGACTGCATGCGGTCGAGCATCTCCGGCACCGACCGTTCAGCACCAGCACAGGTCTCTTCATGGTGGGATGAAGCACTGCTACATCCCCGCGTCCCTCAGGAGGTGCCCGTGCTGGACCTCGGCCGTCTGCGCGCGCTGCACGCCGTCGCCGTCCACGGCAGTGTCGGCGCCGCCGCGACCGCCCTCGGCTACACCCCGTCCGCGGTCTCGCAGCAGATCGCGAAGCTGGAGCGGGAGACCCGTACGACCCTGCTCGAACGCAGCGGGCGGGGCATCCGGCTCACCGACGACGCCCAGCAACTGGCCGCCACCGCAGGCACGTTGCTGGCGCTCGTCGAGGAGGCGGAGGTACGGCTGGAGGAGCGGCGCGGCCGACCGGCGGGGCGGCTGGCGATCGGCTGCTTCGCCAGCGCGGCGCGGGGGCTGATGCCCCGGGTGCTCGCCGAGCTGGCCCGGCTCCACCCGGAGCTCGACGCCCGCCTCTCCGAGCTGGACCCGCACCTCTCGGTCGACCTGGTGGCGCGGGGGGCGATCGACCTGGCGGTGGCGCACGACTGGGACATCGCGCCGCTGCCGGCGCCGCCGGGGGTCGAGCAGGTGGCGATCGGCGACGACCTGTGCGACATCCTCGTCCACCGCGGCCATCCGCTGGCGGCACGGGAGTCGGTGCGGCGGGAGGAGCTGGCGGCGGAGCGGTGGATCTCGCAGCCGCCGGGGACGGTCTGCCACGACTGGCTGACGCGGACGCTGCGGGCGACGGGGTACGAGCCGCTGATCGTCCATCAGGCGGAGGAGAACCACACGCAGGTGGCCCTGGTGGCGGCCGGTCTGGGGATCGCGCTGGTCCCGCGCCTGGGGCGCGGGGTGCTGCCGCCGGAGGTGGTGCCGGTGCGGCTGGACCCGGTGCCGACGCGCCGCCTGCACGCCATGTGGCGGACCGGTGCGGCGCGGCGCCCGGCGATCCGCGAGACGGTCCGTACGCTCCAGGAGCTCTGGCCCTCGATCGCCTCGGCCGGCTGAGGATCCGCACGGGAACGATTCCTGCGCGGATCCTTGACCTGGCAGTTACTTTCGGGCTATCCGTGACTCCTTGGAAGTTTCCTTCAATCCTGCACGGCCGGAAGGAGCATCAGTGCACCACCGCGCCCCCGCCCCCTCCCGACGCACCCTCCTCACGGTGACCGCCGCAGCCGCCGCGGCGGCCGTCACCGGCGTCACCTCCCCCGCGGCCCACGCCGAGACGGACGACCGGAGGCTCCGGCGGACCATCGACCGGATGTCGCTGGAGGAGAAGGTCGGCCAGCTCTTCGTGATGCGGGTCTACGGCCACTCCGCCACCGCCCCCGACCAGGCCGACATCGACGCCAACCTCTCGGAGATCGGCGTCCGCACGGCCGCCGAGCTCGTCGAGCGCTACCACGTCGGCGGGATCATCTACTTCTCCTGGGCCCACAACACCCGCGACCCGCAGCAGATCGCCGCGCTCTCCAACGGCATCCAGCAGGCCGCGCTCCAGCAGCCCACCCCGGTCCCGGTGCTCATCTCCACCGACCAGGAGCACGGCATCGTCTGCCGGGTCGGCGAACCCGCCACCCTGCTGCCCGGGGCGATGGCCCTCGGCGCCGGCGGCTCGCACGCGGACGCCCGCAAGGCCGCGCAGATCGCGGGCGAGGAGCTCGCCGCCGTCGGCATCCGGCAGAACTACGCGCCGGTCGCCGACGTCAACGTCAACCCCGCCAACCCGGTCATCGGGGTCCGCTCCTTCGGCTCCGACCCGCAGGCCGTCGCCGGACTCGTCGCCGCCCAGGTGAAGGGGTACCAGCGGGCCGGGGTCGCGGCCACCTCCAAGCACTTCCCGGGGCACGGCGACACCGCCGTCGACAGCCACTACGGCCTGCCGACGATCACCCACACCCGGGAGCAGTGGGCGGAGCTCGACGCGCCGCCGTTCCGGTCGGCGATCGCCGCCGGGATCGACTCGATCATGACCGCGCACATCGTGGTCCCGGCGCTCGACCCCAGCGAGGACCCGGCGACGCTCTCCCGCCCCATCCTCACCGGGATCCTCCGCGAACAGCTCGGCTACGACGGCGTGGTGGTCACGGACGCCCTCGGCATGGAGGGCGTCCGCACCAAGTACGGGGACGAGCGCGTCCCGGTCCTCGCCCTGAAGGCGGGGGTGGACCAGCTCCTCAACCCGCCGAAGCTCGACGTGGCCTGGCACGCGGTCCTGAAGGCCGTCGAGAACGGCGAACTGACGGAGGCCCGGCTCGACGAATCGATCCTGCGGATCCTGCGGCTCAAGGCGAAGCTGGGGCTCTTCCGGCGGGCGTACACGACCCGGGCGGCCGTCGACCGGATCGTCGGCAGCGAGGCGCACCTCGCCCACGCCGACCGCATCGCCGAGGCGACCACGACCCTGCTGCTCAACGAGGGCGGCCTCCTGCCGCTGAGCCCGGCCACCCACGGCTCGGTCCTCGTCGTCGGCGCCGACCCCGCCTCGCCGTCCGGTACGACCGGACCGCCGACGGCGACGCTCGCGACGGCCCTGACGGAGCTGGGCTTCCGCGCGACCGCGCTGTCCACCGGGATCACGCCGACGGCGGCGAAGATCGAGGAGGCGGTGGCGGCGGCGGCCGGGAGGGACGTGGTGCTCGTCGGCACGTACAACGTGTCCGCGACCAGCCCTCAGCGCACGCTCGTCGCGCGGCTCGCCGCGACCGGGGTGCCCGTCGTGACGGTCGCGATCCGCAACCCGTACGACGTCGCCCGGCTCGACGGGCAGCGCGCGGCGCTCGCCGCGTACTCCTGGACCGACGTCGAACTCCGGGCCGCCGTCCGGGTCCTGGCCGGACGCGCCCGGCCCCGGGGCCGGCTCCCGGTCCCGGTCCAGTCCGCGACGGACCCGACGAAGGTGCTGTATCCGGTGGGGTACGGGCTGACGTACGACCGCTGACGGCCTGGGGCGGTGCCCACCCCCGTGTGGCCCGTCGCCCGCTGCCCGTGTGGGCAATCGTCCCGCAGGGGCGGGACGGGTGGGCACACGGGACGGCGCCCTGTGCGGCGCCTCCGCTCCCTGTGCCTGGACCCGCACCGCCAGTGCGGCGCACGAAGTGGTGCGGGTCCAGGCGCTACAGCCTCTGGCGCCGGCAAGGGCGCCGTTCCGTTGTGCCCACCCGTTCCGCCCCAGCGGAACGATTGCCCACAACGGGGGGCGTTACGGCCTCAGGCCGTGTTCGCGGGTGGCGTCCTCGTCGGCGCCCTTGTCCAGACGCGCGTCGAACCGCGCCAGCGGCTTCGCCGCGTCCACCGCCGGGGCCGGGACTCCCGCCCAGGCCAGGATGCGCGCCGTGGCGTTCTCGCGCTCCGCGTCGACGAGTCCCGCGACGGTCGCGCCGTGGTTGGCGCCCGGCGCCACGTACACGTAGCTGTCGCGCGCGCCCTTGCCGAGGCGGAACTTCTCCGAGCCCCACGGGTCGTTGCCGCCGTAGACGAAGAGCATGTGGTTCGCGTTCTTGCGGACCCAGTCGTCGACGTCCCGCATGGCCTGCGGCTTGAACTTCATGGGGATCTCGCGCGGCACGAAGCTGCTGGCCGGCTGGTAGCCGTAGCGGCTCAGGCCCTTGAGGTGCGGCTGCTTGATGGTGGGCGAGCCGAGCTCGGTCGCCGCCTGGTAGTAGTACGGCGTGTAGTACTCCAGGCCCTGGTCGGTGTAGGCGGACCAGCCGGAGTACGCGTCGATCGTCTCGTAGACGGCGTCGTCGCTCGCGGTCGCCGCGTCCGGGATCTGGTCGCAGACGTCCTGGCCGTAGTACTGCCAGAAGCCCCACACGAAGTCGAGGACGACGGCCTCGTACGCCTTGTCGAGCGAGCCGACCGTGTTGAAGGTGGCGCCCTCGGACTCGGCCCAGGCCTTGTACTTCTTCTCCAGCGGCTCGCGCCGGACGAGCGCCTCGCGCTGCATGTTGTTCAGGCGGTCGCGGCAGTCCTTGGTGCCGACGGTCTCGAAGAACCGGTCGTAGGCCGAGTCCTCCTTGTTGACCACGTCGTTCGGGGCCACGTACGCGACGACGCCGTCCATGTCGCGCGGGTAGAAGCGCTCGTAGTACGTGGCGGTCATGCCGCCCTTCGAGGCGCCGGTGGACAGCCACTTCTGGCCGTAGATGCCCTTCAGCGCCGTGAAGATCCGGTGCTGGTCGCTGGCGGCCTGCCAGATGTTCAGCTTGGACCAGTCGGCGGGCTGGGGGCGGGACGGCGTGAAGAAGCGGTACTCCATGGAGACCTGGTTGCCGTCGATGATCCGCGTCGGCTCGGTCCGGCTCGGCGTCGTGGACAGGCCGTAGCCGCTGGTGCGGAAGACGGTGGGGCGGCTCGTGTCCTTGTGGAGGATCGAGATCCGCTGCTTGAACGTGCCCGCCCACGGGCGGTGGTGGTCGATCGGCTGCACGTACTCCAGGACGAAGTAGCGGTAGCCGGCGTACGGCTTCTCCTCGATCAGGCTCATCCCGGGGATCGCCAGGATGCGGTCCTTGATGTCGGTGCTCGTGCTCTGCGAGTCGACGACGGTCGCGCTGCCGGTCTCCGTGTCCGCGGCGGTAGCCACACCGGTCGACCCGACGGTGCCTATGAGCACCGAAAGCGACAGCGCCCATCTCAGCGACTTGCGCATTCACCCTCCCCTTGGTTCACAACGGTGTCGCGAACCTAGCGGGGACAACGTGGGGACCGCCAGACCCAGTTGATCCTTACCCTTGGACTTTCCTGCGCATCAGCACAGGATCCAGCCGGTCGCCGTCCCCCGGCCCGCCACCGAACCGCCCGCCCGGACGCAGCGGTTGAGCGCGTGGACGGTCACCGGGCCCGCCTGCCGGTCGAAGCGTCCCGACCGGACCACGGGACGGGCGCCGCGCGGCTGGAGCGAGACCGCCATCGGGCGACGGGGGCCGGGCCGTTCCGCGACGGTGACGGCGCAGACGTACTGGCGGGTCCGGTAGAGGCGCAGCTCCCCGGTGGCGAAGGTGACCGTGCGGGTGGGCCGGCCGTGGCAGACGGAGGCGGCGTCGGCGGTCCCGCCGCCGGGCCCGGGTCCGGGGAGGAGGAGCAGCGCGAGGGCGGCGAGGAGCGGGACGAGGACGCGGGCGAGGGTCCGGACCGTGCCGGTGTCTGTGGTCATGGGGTCCCCTCCCGGGCGAATCGTCGTACGGCCGTACGACGCATGCCGGGCCGGAATGGTTGCCTCCGCATGTCTCCCGTCATGCGAAGACCGTCATGACCAGCATCAGGAAGGCCGCCTCGGCGCCGAGCTGGGTCCAGAGCGCGGCCTTCCGGACGCCGGTGCGGTCCGCGCCCTGGGCGATCGCGAAGGCCACGGCGGCCACGGCGAGGCTCACGGGAAAGGCGGCGCCGGGGGTGGAGCCGCAGTTCTCCCCGTACGTGAGGCAGCGCCCGGCGTTCTCGGAGCTGAGGGCGACGATGCCGGCGAGCACGGTCGCCGGCACCAGCAGACCGGCCCCGGTCAGGGACAGCCGCCGCAGGCGCCGCCCCTCGGCGGCGGGCGGGACGGCGGCGGGAAGGTCGTGGCTCATGCCCCGATCCAAGCCCGCGGGACGACGAGCGGGGATCCGCCGGGATACTCACCCCGGCGGATCCCCGTACTCAGATCGCTCAGATCGCTCAGATCTCGCAGGTCTCTCGGATCTCTCGGATCTCACGGCTCGCTCGGCTCGCTCAGATCAGTCGGACCGGCTCCGGCTCCGCCTCCCCGATGAAGGTGTTCCACAGCGTCGCGTACCGGCCGCCCAGGGCGAGGAGCTCGTCGTGGGTGCCGTCCTCCACGACCCGCCCGTGGTCCATGACGACCACGCGGTCGGCGCGCGCGGCCGTCGTCAGCCGGTGGGCGACGACGAGGGTCGTGCGGCGGCCCGCGAGGCGGTCCGTGGCCGCGTTGACCTGGGCCTCGGTGGCCAGGTCGAGGGCGGCGGTGGCCTCGTCGAGCAGCAGCACGTCCGGGTCGACGAGCTCGGCGCGGGCCAGCGCGATCAGCTGGCGCTGTCCGGCGGAGAGGTTCCGGCCGCGCTCGGCGACCTCGTGGAGGTAGCCGCCGTCGAGCGTGGCGATCATGTCGTGCGCGCCCACCGCGCGGGCCGCCGCCTCGACCGCGGCGTCGGTCGCCTCCGGGCGGCCGTACGCGATGGCGTCGCGGATCGTCCCGGCGAAGAGGTACGCCTCCTGCGGGACCACGCCGAGCCGGTGGCGGTACGCGGTGAGGTCGAGGTCCCGCAGGTCGGTGCCGTCGGCGGTGACCCGGCCGCCCGTCGGGTCGTAGAACCGGGCGACCAGCTTGACCAGCGTGGACTTGCCGGCGCCGGTCTCGCCGACGAAGGCGACGGTCTGCCCGGCGGGGATGCGCAGGTCGATCCCGGTCAGCGCCTCCTCCTCGGCCCCGTACGCGAAGGACACGTCCTCGAAGGCGATCTCGCCGCGCAGCGAGAGGACGTCCAGGGGCGCGTCGGCGGTGGCCGTCGACGTCGGCTCCTGGAGGAGCTCCTGCATGCGCTTGAGCGAGACGGCGGCCTGCTGGTAGCCGTCGAAGACCTGCGAGAGCTGCTGCACGGGCGCGAAGAAGAGGTCGATGTAGAGCAGGTAGGCGACGAGCGCGCCGGTGGTGAGGGTGCCGGCCTCGATGCGGTTCGCGCCGACGATCATGACGGCGGCGGCCGCGGCCGAGGACAGCAGGGTCACGAACGGGAAGTAGACCGAGATCAGCCACTGCCCCCGGACGCGTGCCTCGCGGTACGAGTCGCTGCGCTCCGCGAACCGGGCCACGCCCGCGTTCTCGCGGCGGAAGGCCTGCACGATCCGGAGACCGGAGACCGACTCCTGGAGGTCGGCGTTGACGACGCTGATCCGCTCGCGCGCCAGCTCGTACGCCTTCACGCTGGAGCGGCGGAAGTAGTACGTGGCGACGGCGAGGACCGGCAGGGTCGCGAAGACGACCAGGGCGAGCTGGAGGTCGAGCACGAGCAGCGCGACCATGATCCCGAAGAAGGTGACGACCGAGACGAAGGCGGTGACCAGGCCCGTCTGGAGGAAGGTCGACAGGGCGTCCACGTCCGTCGTCATCCGGGTCATGATCCGGCCGGTCAGCTCGCGCTCGTAGTAGTCGAGGCCGAGGCGCTGGAGCTGGGAGAAGATCTTCAGCCGCAGCGCGTACAGGACCCGCTCGCCGGTGCGGCCGGTCATCCGGGTCTCGGCGGTCTGCGCGACCCACTGGACCAGGACGGTGACCAGGGCGAGCGCGGAGGCCGCCCAGACGGCGCCGATCGCGAGGCGGTTCACGCCCTCGTCGATGCCGTGCCGGATCAGGACCGGGAGCAGCAGACCGGCGCCCGCGTCGAGGGCGACCAGGCCGAGGCTGATGAGCAGCGGGGCGCCGAAGCCGCGGAGCAGCCGGCGCAGGCCGTAGGCGTCCTCGGGCGACACGGCCCGGGCCTCGTCGATGTCGGGGGTGTCGGTGGCCGGGGGCAGGGCCTCGACGGCGGCGAGCAGCTCGGGGGTCGCTCCGGGCGCGGGGGCCTCGCGGCCGGTGGTCTCGTCCCGGGCCCACAGGGTGGGGGTGATGCCCCGCTCGGCGTCGAACTCGGCGTCCAGTTCGGCCCGCAGCGTCCGGTCCTCGGGGAGCTCCGCCGGGGTGAGGTGGCCGGGCGAGACGGCGCCGAGCTCCTCGGGGTCGGTGAGGAGCCGCCGGAAGAGCGGGGAGCGCCGCTCCAGCTCCGCGTGGGTGCCGATGTCGGCGAGGCGGCCGTCCTCCAGGACCGCGATGCGGTCGGCGAGGCCGAGGGTGGAGCGGCGGTGCGCGATGAGCAGGGTCGTACGGCCCGCCATCACCGACTTCAGGGCCTCGTGGATCTCGTGCTCGACCTTGGCGTCGACGGCGGAGGTGGCGTCGTCGAGGAGGAGCAGCCGGGGGTCGGTGAGGATCGCGCGGGCGAGGGCGACGCGCTGGCGCTGGCCGCCGGAGAGGGTCAGGCCGTGCTCGCCGACCTTGGTGTCGTACCCGTCGGGCAGCTCGGTGATGAAACGGTCCGCCTGGGCGGCGCGGGCGGCGTTCTCGATCTGCTCGCGGGTGGCGTCGGGGACGCCGTACGCGATGTTGGCGGAGATCGTGTCGGAGAAGAGGAACGAGTCCTCGGGGACGAGGCCCACGGCGGCGCGCAGGGAGTCGAGGGTGAGCTCGCGGACGTCGTGCCCGCCGACGAGGACGGCGCCGTGGGTGACGTCGTAGAAGCGGGGCAGGAGGAGGGAGACGGTGGACTTGCCGGAGCCGGACGCGCCGACGACGGCGACGGTCTCGCCGGACCGGATCTCCAGGGAGAAGCCGTCCAGCACGGGCTTGATCCTGCCGGAGGCGTCCTCGTACCCGAAGGACACGTCGTCGAACTCGACGGTGGCGGGCGCGTCGGCGGGCAGCTCCTTGGTGCCGTCCTCGATGACCGGCTCGGTGTCGATGAGGTCGAAGACCCGCTCGACGCCGGCGCGGGCCTGCTGGCCGACGGTGAGGACCATGGCGAGCATGCGGACCGGGCCGACGAGGGAGGCCAGGTAGGAGGAGAAGGCGACGAAGGTGCCGAGGGTGATCTGGCCCCGGTAGGCGAGCCAGCCGCCGAGCGCGAGGACCGCGACCTGGCCGAGGGCGGGGACGGCCTGGAGGGCTGGGGTGTACCTGGAGTTCAGCCGGATCGTCCGGAGGCGGCCGGCGAAGAGCTTCCGGCCGGCCTCGCGGATCTTGCCGGTCTCCTGGTCCTCCTGGCCGAAGCCCTTGACGACCCGGACGCCGGTCACGGCCCCGTCGACGACCCCGGCGACGACGGCGGCCTGCTGCTGGGCGTGCCAGGTGGCGGGGTGGAGCCGGGTGCGGCTGCGCTTGGCGATCCACCAGAGGGCGGGGGCCACGGCGAGCGCGACGAGGGTGAGCGGGATCGACAGCCAGGCCATGACGGCCAGCGAGATGAGGAACAGCAGGACGTTCCCGACGGTCATCGGGAGCATGAACAGCAGGCCCTGGATCAGCTGGAGGTCGCTGGTGGCCCGCCCGACGACCTGCCCGGTGGACAGCTCGTCCTGCCGCCGCCCGTCGAGCCGGGTGACGGTGCCGTACATGTCGATGCGCAGGTCGTGCTGGACGTCGAGGGCGAGACGTCCGCCGTAGTAGCGGCGGACGTAGGTGAGGGCGTAGACGAGGACCGCGGCGCCGACGAGCAGTCCGGTCCAGACCCCGAGGCTCCGGGTCTTCGTCCCGATGACGTCGTCGATGATCACCTTGGTGACGAGCGGCACGAGCGCGAGCACGGCCATGCCGACGAGGGAGGACCCGAGCGCGAGCAGGGTGTTCGTCCTGTACCGCCACGCGTACCCGGCCAGCCTGCGCGCCCAGCCCTGCTGTTTCTCCCCGACCGCCACGAGGGCCTCCCATCCGTCCTGCTCTACCGGAAGGCCCAACACGGCCGACGTGCGATTTCATCCCGCCGCAACAAATACGGGCCTTCGGGCCCAGGACCGGTCGCCCGCACGGATGGCCCCGGTTCTGGGTAGGAGGCCCCTGACACGGTCGGGTGGAAGGGGAGGTCCGTGGGGAAGGTCGAGGACGGGAAGCCGTACCAGTGGGGGCGGCTGTACGCGGCGTTGCGGGTGGTGCGGGGGCTGGCCTCGGCCGGCCGGGTGGTCCCGGCGACGGACCGGGAGCTGGAGGACACGGCGAGCCGGCCGCGGTCGGTGTTCGAGGGCTTCCTGAGGACCGCGGGCCTCGACGTCCTCGCCGCCCGGCAGCGGGGCGGGCCCGTCGCCGAGGCGGTGGCGACGGCCTTCGCGGACGTGGCGCGGCTGCTGCCCCCGCGGACCATGGACCGCAAGAACGTCACACCCGAGGCGGAGCAGTTCCGCCTCGGGTACGAGGCCCAGCACGCCGAGTACCGGAAGGCCTGGGAGGGGCTGGTCGACTGAGCGGGGCCCTCGCGGGCCCTCCCGTCACAGGTGCGTCGGCTCGAACATCCGCAGGAGGGCCGGGAGGACGACCACCGACGGGCCCGGGGTGGCGAGGGCCTTCGCCAGGTCCGCCGCCAGGGTCTCCGGGGTCGTCAGGGCGGCCGGGACGCCGAAGGACTCGGACAGGGCGACGAAGTCGGGGCGGGTGAGCTCGGTGGCGGTGGCCTCGCCGAACGCGCCCGTCATGTACTCCCGCAGGATCCCGTAGCCCCCGTCGTCGACGATCAGCCACGTCACGTCGAGTCCGTACTGCTTCGCCGTCGCCAGTTCCGCGATGGAGTACATCGCGCCGCCGTCGCCGGAGACCGCGAGGACCGGCTGCGAGGGGTCGGCGGCGGCCGCGCCGAGGGCGGCGGGGAAGCCGTAGCCGAGGCCGCCGGCGCCCTGGGCGGAGTGCATCGTGTTCGGGTGCCGCGCGTCGAAGGCCGACCAGGCCCAGTACGCCAGGATCGTCATGTCCCAGAAGCTCGGCGCCCGGTCCGGGAGCGCCTCCCGCACCGCCGCGACGATCCGCTGCTCCAGGCCGAGGTCCTGCGCGGCGATCCGCTCGCGCACCTTGCCGAGGACCGCCGAGACCCGCTCGGGGGCGGCCGGGTCGGTGCGCTCCGCGACGGTCTCCAGGAGCGCCTGGAGCGCGAGCCGGGCGTCCGCGTGGATGCCGAGCGCCGGGTGGTTGGACTCCAGCTTGCCCGCGTCGGCCTCGATCTGGATCACCCGGCCGCGCGGGGCGAACGTGTGGTAGTTCGAGGACAGCTCGCCGAGGCCCGAGCCGATGACGAGGAGGACGTCGGCGTCCTCCAGGAAGTCCGTGGTGTGCCGGTCCTCCAGCCAGGACTGGAGCGAGAGCGGGTGCTCCCAGGGGAAGGCGCCCTTGCCGCCGAAGGTGGTGACGACGGGGGCGTCGATCCTCTCCGCGAGCGCCAGGAGCTTGCCCGAGGCGTCGGAGCGGACGACACCGCCGCCGGCGATGATCGCGGGCCGCTCGGCGTTCGCCAGGAGGTGCGCGGCGACCGCCGTCAGCTCGGGGCGCGGGACGACCTCCTCGGGCGTCGCGTCCATGGCGGTGACCACGGGCAGGGTGGTCTCGGCGAGGAGCACGTCCTGCGGGATCTCCACCCAGACCGGCCCGTGCGGGGCGGTGAGCGCCGACTCCCAGGCCGCGGCGATCGCGGACGGGATCTGGGACTGCGTGCGGACCGTGTGGACGGACTTCACGACGTCGCGGAAGGAGGCCTGCTGGTCGCGGAGCTCGTGGAGGTAGCCGTGCCGCCCGCCGCCGAG
The DNA here is from genome assembly GCF_042733785.1 of Streptomyces sp. NPDC059695. Classification (NCBI taxonomy): domain Bacteria; kingdom Bacillati; phylum Actinomycetota; class Actinomycetes; order Kitasatosporales; family Streptomycetaceae; genus Streptomyces; species Streptomyces sp. NPDC059695. The sequence continues at coordinate 396,841 of NZ_JBHWFF010000002.1, forward strand.
CCCGGCGACCGGGATCTGGCTGCCGATCGCGAGGACGGGTGCGGAGGCGGCGGCCGCCTCCTGGAGCGCGGCGAGCGACATGAGCGCGCCGGGGCCGGTGGAGAGCAGCAGCGGGGCGGCCTCGCCGGTGACCCGGCCGTAGGCGTCGGCGGCGAAGCCCGCGTTGTTCTCGACGCGCAGGCCGACGTACCGCAGGGCCGAGCGGCGCAGGGCGTCGAACATGCCGAGGGCGTGCTGGCCGGGGAGGCCGAAGACGGTGGTGGCGCCGAGGCCGGTGAGGGTCTCGACGACGAGGTCGCCGCCGTTGCGGCCCGGGGGCGGGTTGAGGGCCGCATCCGTCTGGGCCGCGGTGGGCCGGAGCACGAGGTCGTGGTCGTGGGTCATGAGATCCCTTGGCTGGCTTGTCGGTCGGGTGCGGCCCGGTGGCCGGGGGGGGGGGGGGCGGGGGCGCCCCCCCCCCCGGGGGGCGGGCGGGGGGGGGGCCCCCCGGATGTAGGGGGGGCGTAGGTGATGGAGTAGGGTTAATCGGTGA
>NZ_JBHWFF010000002.1:397382-422717 GCF_042733785.1 Streptomyces sp. NPDC059695
GGCGCGCGGGGTGGTGTGGGTGCGGTCTGTGGGGCGCGGTGGGTGTCGGGGGGGGGCGGGCGGCCCGCGGGGGGCCGCGCGCGCCCCGCCCGCCCCCCCCCCCGACAGGGTGCTACTTCGCGTCGCGCGCCGCTGCGATCTGGCGGGACATGATCGTCGTCAGTTCGTACGCCGTGTGCGAGGCGGCGACGGCGGTGATCTCGGCGTGGTCGTAGGCCGGGGCGACCTCGACGACGTCGGCGGAGACCAGGTTGCAGGAGGAGAGCCCGCGGAGGATCTCCAGCAGCTCGCGGGAGGTCATGCCGCCGGCCTCGGGGGTGCCGGTGCCGGGGGCGTGGGCCGGGTCGAGGCAGTCGATGTCGATGGAGATGTACAGCGGGCGGTCGCCGATGCGCTGGCGCAGCTGGTCGGCGACCTCGTCGGCGCCGCGGCGGTAGACGTCGGCGGAGGTGACGATGCCGAAGCCGAGCTTCTCGTCGTCGGTGAGGTCCTGCTTGCCGTAGAGCGGGCCGCGGGTGCCGACGTGGGAGAGGGCGGAGGTGTCGAGGATGCCTTCCTCGACGGCGCGGCGGAACGGCGTGCCGTGGGTGTACTCGGCGCCGAAGTAGGTGTCCCAGGTGTCGAGGTGCGCGTCGAAGTGGAGCAGGGCGACGGGGCCGTGCTTCTTGGCGACGGAGCGCAGCAGCGGCAGGGCGATGGTGTGGTCGCCGCCGAGGGTCATCATGCGGGCGCCGGTGCCGAGGAGGTCGTCGGCGGCGGCCTCGATGGTCTCGACGGCCTCGTTGATGTTGAACGGGTTGGCGGCGATGTCACCGGCGTCCGCGACCTGCGCGAGGGCGAACGGGGAGGCGTCCTGCGCCGGGTTGTACGGGCGCAGGAGGCGGGAGGCCTCGCGGATGGCGTTGCCGCCGAATCGGGCGCCGGGGCGATAGGAGACGCCGGTGTCGAAGGGGACGCCGACCACCGCGACGTCGGCGGTGCCGACCTCGTCGAGGCGCGGCAGACGGGCGAACGTCGCGGGACCGGCGTACCGCGGGATGCGGGACGAGTCGATCGGGCCGCGGAAGGCGTTCTGGTCGCTGCTGCTCATGGTCGGGTCCTCCTGGGGGTCGGGGTGTCGTCCGGACGGGTCTCGTCCGGTGGTGCGGGGGTCAGCCGGTCAGGGTCGCCGGGGTGGCCCCGGTGCCCTCGGGTGCGGTGCCTTCGGCCGGGGCCTGGGCGGTGTCCTGGCCCGCGAGCCGGGCGCGCCAGTTCGCGAGCACGGCGGCGTCCGTGGGGCGGGTCGCCAGGGAAACGATCACATAGGCGGCGAGCGAGGCCAACAAACCATAGTAAACAGGCTCATTTGCCAGGATTCCGTAAGTCCACATCAGGCCAATGACGGTCAGACCGCCGACGGCGACCGCGGCGAGCGCGCCCTGGACGGTGCCGCGGCGCCAGAGCAGGCCGCCGAGGATGGGCACGAGGAGCCCGCCGACCAGCAGGTTGTAGGCGACGGTGAGCGCCTGGACGACGTCGTTGAGGGCGATGGCGATGAGGATGACGGCGACGCCCATGACGAGGATGAAGAGGCGGTTGCCCTTCACCTCGTCGTGGTCGTTCTCGTCCTTCCCCGCGACGGAGCCGCGCAGGCGTGACCAGATGTCGTTGTTGGCGACGGTGGCGCAGGCGATGAGGGCGCCGGAGGAGGTGGACATGACGGCGGCGAGCGCGGCGGCGAGGACGAGGCCCCGGACGCCCATCGGCAGTTCGTCCTTGACGATGGTGGCGAAGGCGTCGTCGGCGCTGGGCAGCGTCGGGTACATGACCTTGGCGGCGGTGCCGATGACGGCTCCGGCGAGCGCGTAGGCCAGACAGTAGGTGCCGGCGACGGTGCCGCCCCACTTGGCGACCTTGTCGGTGCGGGCGGTGAAGACCCGCTGCCAGATGTCCTGGCCGATGAGCATGCCGAAGGTGTAGATCAGCACGTAGGTGAAGATCGTCTCGCCGCCGATGCCGAGCGGCTCGAAGTACGAGGTGGGCAGCGCGTCCCGCATCCCCTCGAAGCCGCCGGCCTTGACCACGGCGATCGGCAGCAGCAGGAGCAGCACGCCGATGGTCTTCACGACGAACTGCACCATGTCGGTGATGGTGATGGACCACATGCCGCCGAGCGTCGAGTACGCGACGACGATGGTGCCGCCGAGGACGATGGCCAGGGTCCGGGGCAGGTCGAAGAGGACGTCGAAGATCGTGGCGTACGCGATGGTCGAGGTGACGGCGAGCATCAGCGTGTACGCCCACATCACGACGCCCGAGATGACGCCGGCCCTGCCGCCGTAGCGCAGGTCGAGCATCTCGGAGACGGTGTAGACCTTCAGCCGGGCGATGCGGGCGGAGAAGAAGACCGACAGGGCGAGCAGGCCGAGGCCGATCGCGAAGACCATCCAGGCGCCGGAGAGGCCGTACTTGTAGCCGAGGCCGACGCCGCCGATGGTGGAGGCGCCGCCGAGGACGATGGCGGCCATCGTCCCGGAGTACATCCAGGGCCCGAGGCGGCGGCCGGCCACCAGGAACTCGCTCTTGGACTTGGCGCGGCGCATGCCCCACCAGCCCATCGCGAGCATGCCGGCCAAGTACAGGACGATCACTGTGTAGTCGACGGCCATGGGGCCCTCCTTCTCACCTCGGTGGCGTGTCGTGCGGGGGAGTGCCCAGGTGCTGATCGCGGGGACATCCGCCCGTACCCGCGGCCCTGGGATGTCACGACAGTAGGTGGCCGGAAAGCGACGTTGAAGTGTACGTTTCCTCCACTGTCCGGGCGGGGGATGTACGAAGGGCCCATGTCGATGACCCCGACGCCCCCCGCGGAGACCGGCTCCACGCCTCCGGCGCCCCCGGTGCCGCTCGCCGCGCTGCTCGCCCGCCCCGACCTGGGCCTCCGGCTGCTCGCCGGGCCCGAGGACGTCCCCCTCCACTGGGTGCACACCTCGGAGATGGCCGACCCCTATCCGTACCTCCTGGGCGGCGAACTGCTGATGACGGCGGGCGTGCAGCTCACCGATCCGGCGCACTACGTCGGGCGGGTCGTGGAGGCGGGGGCGGCGGCGCTCGCCTTCGGGGTGACACCGGTGTACGACACGGTGCCCCCGGACCTCGTCGCGGCCTGCGAGCGGCACGGCCTGCCGCTCGTGGAGGTCCCGCCCCGGACCCCCTTCACGGCGGTGGCGCGGGCGCTGTGGCGGCTGATGGCGGAGGCCCGGCTGCACGAGCTGCGCCGGGTGACGGAGGCCCAGCAGTCCCTGGCGGCGGCCGCGGCCCGGCCGGCCCCGGTCCCGGCGGTGCTCGGCGCCCTCGCCTCGCGGCTCGGGGGGCGGGCGGTGCTGTTCGGGGCGGACGGCGCGGAGTCCGCCGCGGCGGGCCGGGAGGTCCCGGCGGAGGCCGCGCGGGCGCTGCGGGACCTCGCCGGGGTGCTCGGGCCGCGCCCGGGCGGGCCGGCCTCGGCGAGCGGGGACGGCGGGGGGCTGCGGCTCGCCGCGTACGCGCTCGGCGGCGGGGAGGGCCTGACGCTCGGGGTGGCGACCGAGCGGCGCGGCCCGGGCGACCACACGATCGCGGGCGTGGCCGTGGTCCTGCTCTCGCTGCTCACGGCCCCGCACCGGGGCGCGGACGTGACCGTACGGGACGGGGCCCTGGTCCGGCTGCTGCTCGGCGCGGCCCCGGAGGAGGTCGCGGACGCGCTGGGCCAGGGCCCCTGGACGGTGGTCCACGCGCGGGGCGGCGACGGCACCCCCTTCGCGGCGACGGGCCTGGCGGCCGCACTGGGGACACCGCTGGTGGCCCAGGACGGCGGGACCGTACGGCTCCTGCTCCCCTCCGCCGCCCCCGTCACCGCGCAGGAGGGGTGGGCGCTCGGGGCGAGCGCGTCCGTCCCGCCCGCGGAGCTCGCGGCCGGGGACGCGCAGGCGGAGCGGGCGCTGCGCCGGGCGGAGGCCGCCCGGGCGGCCCTGGTCCGGCACCGGGCCAACGGCTTCGCCGCGCTCGTGGACCGCGACGAGGCCGCCGCCTACGCCCGGGGGCTGCTGGCCCCGCTCACCGAGCCCCTCGCCGAGACGCTCCGGGTCTGGCTGTCGCTGCACGGCAGCTGGGACCGGACGGCGGTGGCGACCGGTCTGCACCGGAACACCGTCCGCCAGCGGATCGCGCGCTGCGCGGCCCTCCTCGACCGGGACCTGGACGACCCGGACGTCCGGATGGAGCTGTGGTTCGCGCTGCGCGCCACGTGACCCGGAGCGCCTCCGGTCACCAGAGCTTGTTCACCGCCGTCTTCGTCGTCGCCTTGAAGGCGGCCAGCGGGGCGTCCTTCAGGTCGCCCATCCGGCCCCAGCGGACGAAGGTGACGGTCTTGCCGTCACGTCCCACCGCGAACAGGTGGATGTCGGTGTTGCCGACCTGCGGGTCGGCGGTGTCCAGGCTGTAGACCCAGGCGCCCTCCTCCACGGCGAGCTTGCCGTGGGAGGCGCTGACGGCCTTCAGGCCCGGGTTCTGCCGCTCCAGGAGCGGGCCGCAGCCGGCGAGGGACGTGCGGAGGGTGTCGACCAGCTTCACCGCGTCGGCCTCGGTGCGGGCGACGGTGGTGATCTGGACGCCGTTGGTGTCGAGCTCGGTGCTGAACTCGCGGTAGCGGGTGTTCTGCGCCGGGATCTTGTACGGGACGCAGAGGGCGCCGCCGTTCTCCGGGACGCCGGTGAAGACCTGGGTGGCGGTCCACGGCGTCGACGACGCCGGCATCTGCGAGGCGGCGAGGAAGGCGGGCTGGGCGGCGGCCTGCGCCGGCGCGGCGGCCAGGGCGGCGAGGCCCAGGGCGGCTGCGGCGCCGGCGGCCAATGCGGTGCGGAGCGTGTTCATGGTGGTGGATCCCCCGTCGGGTCGTTCGGTCAGTGCTCCACCAGCGTCGGGGGCCCGCCGCACGCCGGGCAACGGTGCCGCGCCCCTCACCCGTCCCGGAACCATTCCACCCCCTCTGACGTGGGAGAACGCAACAGGGGTGGAACGAGCGTGGGGCGGTCCGATGGGCGAGGTCGAGGAGTTCGCGGCGCGGGTGCGCGCGCTGAAGGAGCGGGACGGGCGGAGTTACGAGGCGCTGGGGCGGCGCCTCGGCGTCAGCGCCTCCACGCTGCACCGCTACGGCTCCGGTGCGGCCGTCCCGGAGTCCTTCGCCGTCGTCGGGCGCCTGGCCCGGCTGTGCGGGGCGGGCGCGGACGAGGTGCGGGAACTGGAGGAGCACTGGCGGGGCGCGGACCGCGTCCGGCGGCCCCCGGCGGAGGCGGCGGCCGGGCCGGTCACCGCCGGGGGGACCGCGCCGGGGCTGACGCCCGCCGCCGGTCCGGCGCCCGCCCTCGTGGCCCCGTCGGCCCCCGGGGCCACACCCTCCGCCGGAGGCGCCGTCACCGCGCCGCCCCGGCGGAGGCGGAGGGCCTGGTTCGCCGTCGGCGCCGTGGCGGGCGTCGTGGCGCTGACCCTCGGGGCCGTCCTGCTGTCCGGGACCGGACGGGAGCCGCAGTCCCGCGCGAAGCCGCCGACGGCTCACCCGTTCACGTACACCGTCGCCTCCCTCTGGGAGAACGGCTGCGGGCACACCTATCTCGCCGACCGGCCCCCGGCGCGGGTCCCCGCTCCCCCGGTGCCCGCCGACGCCGCCCGGTGGGCCGGGGCGCTCGGCGCCGTGGACGGCGGGCAGACGCTCGTCCGGCTCACGGTGCAGGGGAAGGGGAGCTCGGCCGTCGTCCTCCAGGGGCTGCACGTGCGCGTGGTGGGGCGGGCGGCGCCGCTGCCCTGGGAGGCGTACCGGATGGACGAGGGGTGCGGCGGGGCCGTCACCCCCCGGCAGTTCGCCGTGGACCTCGACGCGCCGCGCCCGCTCGCGCGGCCGGTCGACGGGTACGACGCCTCGGGCGAGGAGGGGCGGACGCTCCCGGCCGTCTCGTTCCCGTACGCCGTCACCGCGGCCGAGCCCGAGGAGCTGCTGGTCTCGGCCCGCACGGCCGGCTGCGACTGCCGCTGGTTCCTGGAGCTGGAGTGGAGCGCGCAGGGGCGGAGCGGCGTGGCGAGGATCGGGGGCCCGGGCGGGGAGGCCTTCCGTACCAGCGGGCGGGCGAAGGGAAGCGGCGCGGTCCACGTCCACGACCCGGCGAAGGGGCGCTGGATCACAGGCGCGGAGTCTGGACAGGGTGGGTGACCGCTGGGTAACTTCGAACGGAACACCCTGAGCAAGCGCTTAGACAACCGGCAGCGACAAGGAGGCGGCTCGTGCGCCGTACCGTATTCAACGAGGACCACGAGGCGTTCCGGGAGACCATCCGCGCCTTCATCGAGGCCGAGGTCGTCCCCGTCTACGACGAGTGGTTCGCCGCCGGCCAGGCGCCGCGCGAGTTCTACGACAAGCTCGGCGAGCTGGGCATCTTCGGCATCAACGTCCCCGAGGAGTTCGGCGGCGCGGGCCTGGACACCCACAAGTTCGAGGCCGTCCTGTACGAGGAGACCTCGCGCGCCGGCGTCCAGTTCGGCGGCTCCGGCGTCCACGTGCTGCTCGCCCTGCCGTACATCAAGATGCTCTCCACCGACGAGCAGAAGAAGCGCTACCTGCCGAAGTTCGTCACCGGCGAGGAGATGTGGGCGCTCGCCATGACCGAGCCGGGCACCGGCTCCGACGTCGCGGGCATGAAGACCACCGCCAAGCTCTCCGAGGACGGCACCCACTACGTCCTCAACGGCGCCAAGACCTTCATCACCGGTGGCGTCCACGCCGACCGCGTGATCGTCTGCGCCCGCACCTCCGCCCCGTCGGCCGAGGACCGCCGCTTCGGCATCTCCCTCTTCGCCGTCGACACCAAGTCCGAGGGCTACTCCATCGGCCGCAAGCTGGACAAGCTCGGCCTGCGCACCTCCGACACGGCCGAGCTGGCCTTCGTCGACGTCAAGGTGCCGGTCGAGGACCTGCTCGGCGAGGAGGGCAAGGGCTTCTCCTACCTGGGCCACAACCTGGCCTCCGAGCGCTGGGGCATCGCCTTCGGCGCCTACGCCCAGGCCAAGGCCGCCGTCCGCTTCGCCCAGCAGTACGTCACGGACCGCACGGTCTTCGGCAAGCCGGTCGCCTCCTTCCAGAACACCAAGTTCGAGCTGGCCGCCTGCCAGGCCGAGGTCGACGCCGCCGAGGCCGTCGCCGACCGCGCCCTGGAGGCCCTGGACGCGGGCGAGCTCTCCCCGGCCGAGGCCGCGAGCGCCAAGCTGTTCTGCACCGAGGTCGCCCACCGCGTCATCGACCGCTGCCTCCAGCTGCACGGCGGCTACGGCTACATGAACGAGTACCCGATCGCCCGCCTGTACGCGGACAACCGCGTCAACCGCATCTACGGCGGCACCAGCGAGATCATGAAGTCGATCATCGCCAAGTCGATGGGCCTGTAGGTGCCCGACGCCCCCACGGCCCTGGACGACCTGCTCGATCTCCTCGACCTGGAGCGGATCGAGCAGGACATCTTCCGGGGACAGTCCCGCTCCGCGCTCGTCCCCCGCGTCTTCGGCGGCCAGGTGGCCGCCCAGGCGCTGGTGGCGGCGGGGCGGACCGTCCCGGAGGACAGGTTCGCGCACTCCCTGCACGCGTACTTCCTGCGCGCCGGCGACCCGGGCGCGCCGATCGTGTACACGGTCGACCGCATCCGCGACGGCCGCTCCTTCACCACCCGCCGGGTCGTCGCCGTCCAGCACGGGCAGCCGATCTTCCACCTCTCCGCCTCCTTCCAGGCGTACGAGGAGGGGCTCGACCACCAGGTCGACATGCCGCCCGCCCCGGACCCGGAGTCGCTCGCCACCCCGGCCGAGATGCTCCCCCGCCACCTCCCCCGCGAGGTCGCGGACCGGCTGGTCGAGGCGCGCGCCGCGGTCGACCTCCGCTACGCCGACGTCCCGCCCTGGGGCTCGGTCGGCGTGCCCCGCGAGCCCCGCTCCCAGGTCTGGTTCCGCACCAACGGCAAACTGGCGGACGACCCGCTGCTGCACGTCGTGCTCGCCACGTACGTCTCCGACATGACCCTGCTCGACTCGGTCCTCCTCGCCCACGGGCGCGGCGGCTGGGCCGTCGGCGACGTCGTCGGGGCGTCCCTGGACCACGCCATGTGGTTCCACCGCCCCTTCCGGGCCGACGAGTGGCTCCTGTACGACCAGGAGTCCCCGACCGCGTCCGGCGGGCGCGGGCTCGGCCAGGCCCGGATCTTCACGCAGGACGGCCGGCTCGCGATCTCCGTCATCCAGGAGGGTGTCGTTCGCGTCCCGCGCGGATAGTCGGACATACCGTCCGACGCATGGGGCAGAACGGCGAAAGCACCTCCACGGTGATCGTGGCCGCGGCGGCGAACCTCGGGATCGCCGCCGCCAAGGCCGTCGCGGGCATCGTCAGCGGCTCCAGCGCGATGCTCTCGGAGGCCGCCCACTCGGTCGCCGACACCGTCACCGAGGGGATGCTGCTCACCGCGCTCAAGCGGAGCGAGAAGCCCGCCGACGAGGACCATCCCGTCGGCTACGCGGGCGAGCGCTACGTCTGGGCGATGCTCGCCGCGGTCGCCACGTTCGTCGGCGGCGCGGTCTTCTCGATCTACGACGGCATCCACACCCTCACCCACGGCGAGGAGCCCGGCGACCCGACGCTCTCGTACATCGTCCTCGCGATCGCCTTCGTCCTGGAGGCCTTCTCGCTGCGCACGGCGATCCGGCAGGTCGGGGCCGAGGCCGAGCGGATGAAGACCCCCTTCGCCCGCTACCTGCGGCTCACCGCCGACACCACCGTCAAGGCGGTCGTCATGGAGGACTCGGCCGCCCTCGCCGGCCTCGTGCTCGCGGCGGGCGGCCTGCTCGGGGTCCAGATCACCGGCTCCACCGTCTGGGACGGCGTCGCCTCCGTCCTGATCGGCCTGCTGCTCGTGTACGTGGCCTGGGTGCTGGGCCGCTCCAACGCCGAGCTCCTCATCGGCCGCCCGGCCCCGCGGGCCATGCGCGACGGGATCCGCGAGGAGCTCCTCTCGGTCCCGCACGTCATCGGCGTCCTCGACCTGATCACCCTGATCCAGGGCCCCGGGGAGGTCCTGGTCGCGGCGAAGGTCGACTTCCGGGACGTGTCGTCGGCGGAGCAGGTGGAATGGGCGTGCGAGGACGCGGAGTCCCAGCTCAGGGAGCGGTACCCGTCGATCCGCCGCGTGTACCTGGACCCGACCCCGGGGGTGGAGCAGCGCCGGACGGGGCCCTGACGCTTCTCCGCCTCCCGGGGCCCGTCGGCCGGATCAGGCCGGGATGCGCGTCCCCGTGCCGCCGACCCTGATCCGCCGGTCGCCCGCCCGCAGTTCCACCGTGAGGACGCCGGGGCGTCCCATGTCCTCGCCCTGGTGGAGCGTGAGGACCGTCGCCTCGGGCACGAGTCCGAGCTCACGGGCGTACGCGCCGAAGGCGGCGGCCGCCGCCCCGGTCGCCGGGTCCTCGACGACACCGCCCACCGGGAAGGGGGCGCGGACGTGGAAGACCTCCGCGGAGGCACGCCAGACCAGCTCCAGCGTCACCAGGTCGAGCCGGTGCATGAGGGCTTCCAGGCGGGCGAAGTCGTACGCCAGGTGGGCCAGGCGCTCCCGGCTCGCGGCGGCGACGACCAGGTGGCGGGCGCCCGCGAAGGCGATGCGGGGAGGCAGCGCGGGATCGAGATCGCCGGCCGGCCAGTCGAGCGCGGCGAGCGCCTCCGCCAGATCGCCGGCCGCGATCTCCTCGATGTGGGGCTCGACGCTCGTGAGCGTGGCCCGCAGCGCCCCTCCCTCGCGCGTCACGGTGACCGGCACGGTCCCGGCCCGCGTGGTGAACACCAGCTCGCCGGGGCCGAGGCGCTCGCCGAGGGCCACGGCCGTCGCGACGGTGGCGTGACCGCAGAAGGGCACTTCCGCCTTGGGGCTGAAGTAGCGGATGGTGTAGGCGCGCCCGGCGTCCCACGCGCCCGCTCCCCCGGACGGCGGCGCCGTCAGGAACGCGCTCTCGCTGTAGCCGAGTTCGGCGGCGATCGTCAGCATCTCGTCGTCGCCGAGTCCTGTGGCGTCGAGAACGATCCCGGCGGGGTTGCCTCCCTCGGGGTCGTCGGAGAAGGCGGTGTAACGCAGGACGTCGGGGGTTTCCCGTGGCGAGTTCATGCCAGGCCAACGGCGGGGATCCCCGGGTTGGTTCCCCTGGCGGGGGCCGTCCCGGGGCTCCGCCCCGCGGTCAGGCGAGGCCCGCCGCGTGGAGCGTGTACGCGGTCATCGGCTCGTAGAAGAGCGGGTCCACGACGTGGTCGTCCAGGGGGATCGTGACCTGCATCGTGCCCTCCGCCTCGCCGATGAACAGCGCGGGGTCGTTGCAGTCGGCGTAGCCCACGGAGTCCACGCCCCGCTGGCCCGCCCGGCCGGCCCAGCCGTGGTCCGCGATCACCAGGTCCGGTCGGCCGTCCTCGCCGAGCGCGTCGAGGATGGCGTTCATCGGCTCCGGGGAGTGCGTGTGCCACAGGCTCGCGCCGCGCTCGAAGACGGCGACGTCGGCGAACTGCACGACGTACCCCTCGTCGGCGACGAGCCCGCCGGGGATCTTCACGATGTCGCAGCCCTGGGCGCGCAGCGCGGCGGCGATCCGGCTGTGGACGTCGATGAGCGCGCCCGGGTGCCCGGTCGCGAAGAGGACCCGCTCCTTGCCCGCGGCGGCCTTGCGCAGCCGGGCGGCCATCCGGTCGAGGCCGTCGACGGTCAGTTCGGGGTCGATGGTGTCCTGGCCGGCCCGGTGCGCCGGGTCGTCGATCACGCCGCACCGCTCCGCCATGACGGCGAGCACGTCCTGCTCGTCGGTCCAGCGGTCCCCGAGCTCGAGTCCGAGCCAGTAGTGCCGGTCGCCGTTGGCGAGCTTGCGGTAGTGGGAGAGGTTGTTGTCGCGCGGGGTGGCGACGTCTCCCGCGATCCGGGTGCGGACGAGGTGCTCGACGAGGGCGGGGCGGCTGAGTATCGGCATGGGGTTCATTCTGTCCGAGCGCCGGAGGCGATGGGCAACCCGTTCCGCCCCGTGGACCGGGCCGCTACCCGGCCAGCGCCCCGAACGCCCCGTGCGCGAGCTTCCGCAGCAGGTCCTCCATGGGGCGCCGGCCGAGCGCGGCCAGGTGCGGGGTCGAGTTGAGGAGGCCGAAGACGGCGTGGACGGCCGTGCGGGCCTCCGACTCGCCCGCGTCGGGGTACAGCTCGCGCACGACGGTGACCCAGAGTTCGACGTACTGCCGCTGGAGCTGCCGGACCCGCTTGCGGTCCTCGTCCTTGAGGCGGTCGAGCTCGCGGTCGTGGAGGGTGATCAGCGGCCGGTCGTCGAGGGCGAAGTCGATGTGCCCGTCGATGAGGGCGCCGAGGAGGACGCGGGGGTCCCCGGCGGCCTCGGCCACGCGCAGGCGTCCGCCGGACAGGAGCCGCTCGCTGATGCCGACGAGGAGCTCCGCGAGCATCGCGTCCTTGCCGGGGAAGTGGCGGTACAGGCCGGGGCCGCTGATCCCGACGGCCGCCCCTATCTCGTCCACGCCCACGCCGTGGAAGCCGCGCTCGGCGAAGAGGCGGGCGGCCTCCTTGAGGATCTGCTCGCGGCGCGTCGGCGCGTCGATCCGGGTCGAGGCCGTCCGGGCCGTGGGGGTCGTGGGGGTCGCCGGCGTGGTGGTCATGGATTCGATTCTAGACAACCCGGTTAGCGGTCGTTAACCTGGACGCCAAACGTTAACGCTCATTAACCGAGCAAGGGAGCTCGAGGGATGCAGCAGGCACCTGTGCTGACGAGCGCGGCGGATCCCGCGTCCGCGGCCTGGCAGGCCAACGAGGCGGCCCATCACGAGCTGGCGGCGACCCTGCGCGCCAAGCTCGCGGCGGCCGCCCTGGGCGGCGGTGAGAAGTCCAGGGCCCGGCACACCGCGCGCGGCAAGCTGCTGCCGCGGGACCGGGTGGACACGCTCCTCGACCCGGGCTCGCCCTTCCTGGAGCTGGCCCCGCTCGCGGCGAACGGGATGTACGGCGACCAGGCCCCGGCGGCCGGCGTCATCGCCGGCATCGGCCGGGTCAGCGGGCGCGAGTGCGTGATCGTCGCCAACGACGCGACCGTCAAGGGCGGCACGTACTACCCGATGACGGTGAAGAAGCACCTGCGCGCCCAGGAGGTGGCGCTGGAGAACCGTCTCCCCTGCCTCTACCTGGTCGACTCGGGCGGCGCCTTCCTGCCGATGCAGGACGAGGTCTTCCCGGACCGGGAGCACTTCGGCCGGATCTTCTACAACCAGGCCCGGATGTCCGGCGCCGGGATCCCGCAGATCGCCGCGGTCATGGGCTCCTGCACCGCCGGCGGCGCGTACGTCCCGGCGATGAGCGACGAGGCCGTGATCGTGCGGAACCAGGGCACGATCTTCCTCGGCGGTCCGCCGCTGGTGAAGGCGGCGACCGGCGAGGTCGTCACGGCCGAGGAGCTCGGCGGCGGCGAGGTCCACTCCCGGATCTCCGGCGTCACCGACCACCTCGCCGAGGACGACGCGCACGCCCTGCGGATCGTGCGGAACATCGTGGCGACCCTCCCCGGACGCGGTCCGCTGCCCTGGTCGGTCGAGCCGGCCGAGGAGCCGAAGGTCGACCCGTACGGCCTGTACGGCGCGGTGCCGGTGGACTCGCGCACCCCGTACGACGTGCGCGAGGTGATCGCCCGGGTGGTGGACGGCTCCCGCTTCCAGGAGTTCAAGTCCGAGTACGGGCAGACGCTCGTCACCGGCTTCGCCCGGATCCACGGCCACCCGGTCGGCATCGTCGCCAACAACGGCATCCTGTTCGCCGAGTCCGCGCAGAAGGGCGCGCACTTCATCGAGCTGTGCGACCAGCGCGGGATCCCGCTCGTCTTCCTGCAGAACATCACCGGCTTCATGGTCGGCAAGGCGTACGAGCACGGCGGCATCGCCAAGCACGGCGCCAAGATGGTGACGGCCGTGGCCACCACCCGCGTGCCCAAGCTGACCGTGGTCGTCGGCGGTTCGTACGGCGCGGGCAACTACTCGATGTGCGGCCGGGCGTACTCCCCCCGCTTCCTGTGGATGTGGCCCAACGCCAAGATCTCGGTCATGGGCGGCGAGCAGGCCGCCTCCGTCCTCGCGACCGTCAAGCGCGACCAGCTCGGCGACGAGTGGAGCGCCGAGGACGAGGAGGCCTTCAAGGCCCCGATCCGCGAGCAGTACGAGACGCAGGGCAGCGCCTACTACGCGACCGCCCGGCTGTGGGACGACGGGGTCATCGACCCGACGGAGACCCGGCAGGTCCTCGGCCTCGCCCTGACCGCCTGTGCCAACGCGCCCCTGGGTGACCCCCAGTTCGGCGTCTTCCGGATGTGAGGGGCCCCCAGGAGATGCAGAGCATGTTCGACACAGTGCTCGTCGCCAACCGCGGCGAGATCGCCGTCCGCGTCATCCGCACCCTGCGGGCGCTGGGCGTGCGCTCGGTGGCCGTCTACAGCGACGCGGACGCCGACGCCCGGCACGTGCGGGAGGCGGACACGGCGGTCCGGATCGGTCCGCCGCCGGCCGCCGAGTCGTACCTCTCCGTGCCGGCGCTGCTCGACGCGGCGCGGCGCACCGGGGCGCAGGCCGTCCACCCCGGCTACGGGTTCCTCGCGGAGAACGCGGGCTTCGCGCGCGCGTGCGCCGAGGCGGGGCTCGTCTTCATCGGGCCGTCCGCCGAGGCGATCGCCCTCATGGGCGACAAGATCCGGGCGAAGGACACCGTGAAGGCCGCGGGCGTGCCGGTGGTGCCCGGCGCTGCCGACCCCGAACTGGCGGCGGCGGCCCGTGAGCTGGGCGCGCCCGTGCTGCTGAAGCCCAGCGCGGGCGGCGGCGGCAAGGGCATGCGGCTGGTGCGGGACCTGGCGGTCCTGGACGAGGAGATCGCGGCGGCGCGGCGGGAGGCGCGGGCGTCCTTCGGCGACGACACGCTGCTCGTGGAGCGGTGGATCGACCGGCCCCGGCACATCGAGATCCAGGTCCTGGCGGACGCCCACGGGAACGTGGTGCACCTCGGCGAGCGCGAGTGCTCGCTCCAGCGGCGCCACCAGAAGATCATCGAGGAGGCGCCGAGCGTCCTCCTCGACGAGGAGACCCGCGCGGCGATGGGCGCGGCGGCCGTGGAGGCCGCCCGGTCCTGCGGCTATGTCGGCGCGGGCACGGTCGAGTTCATCGTCCCGGGCGGTGACCCGTCCGCGTACTGCTTCATGGAGATGAACACCCGTCTCCAGGTCGAGCACCCCGTGACCGAGCTGATCACGGGACTCGACCTGGTGGAGTGGCAGCTGCGCGTCGCCGCCGGCGAGCCGCTCGGCTTCCGCCAGGAGGACGTCCGGCTCGACGGCTGGGCGATCGAGGCCCGCATCTGCGCCGAGGACCCCTCGCGGGGCTTCCTGCCCTCGGGCGGCACGGTCCTCGCGCTGAGCGAGCCGCAGGGCGACGGCGTCCGGACCGACTCCGGCCTGGTGGAGGGCAGCGAGGTCTCCTCCCTCTACGACCCGATGCTGTCGAAGGTCATCGTCCACGCGGCCGACCGGCCGACGGCCCTGCGGAAGCTGCGCGCGGCCCTCGCCGACCTGGTCACCCTGGGCGTCCCCACCAACGCGGGCTTCCTGCGCCGCCTCCTGGCCCACCCGGACGTCGTGTCCGGGGCCCTGGACACGGGACTGGTGGAGCGGGACGCCGAGAGCCTGGTCCCGCAGGGCGTACCGGACGAGGTGTACGCGGCGGCGGCGGCCGTGCGGAGTGCGGAGCTGGCCCCGGTGCCCCGGGACGGCTGGACGGACCCGTTCTCGGTGCCGAGCGGCTGGCGCCTCGGCGGCGCTCCGCGACCGCTCGCCTTCCCGTTGCGGGTCGCCGGGTCCGAGCCCGTCACGGTCCCCGCTCCGGTGGGCTCCCGGGTCACGGACACCGCCGTGACGGTCACCGTGGACGGCGTCACGCACACGTTCCACCGCACGGGCGGCTGGCTCGGGCGCGAGGGGGACTCCTGGCACGTCCTGGACCACGATCCCGTCGAGGCCGCGCTCTCCGGGGCCCGGCACGGCGGGGCCGACACGCTCGCCGCGCCCATGCCCGGCACGGTGACCGTCGTGAAGGTGGCCGTCGGGGACGAGGTGGAGGCCGGGCAGAGCCTGCTCGTGGTCGAGGCCATGAAGATGGAGCACGTCATCTCCGCCCCGCACGCCGGCACCGTCACCGAACTGGACGTCACGCCCGGCACCACGGTCGCCATGGACCAGATCCTGGCCGTGGTGAAGCCGCGCGACGAGGAGGACGCATGACCGCCGGCCTGCCCATGACCGTCCCCGACCCCGCGCTGCCCGCCCGGGTCCGGATCCACGAGGTCGGCGCCCGGGACGGGCTGCAGAACGAGAAGACGGCCGTCCCGACCGACGTGAAGGCCGAGTTCGTGCGGCGGCTCGCCGCGGCGGGTCTTTCGACGATCGAGGCGACGAGCTTCGTGCACCCGAAGTGGGTGCCGCAGCTCGCCGACGCGGAGGAGCTGTTCCCGCGCGTCCGCGACCTCCCCGTCCGGCTCCCGGTGCTGGTGCCGAACGAGCGGGGGCTCGACCGGGCCCTCGCCCTCGGGGCCCGTGAGGTCGCCGTGTTCGCCTCGGCGACCGAGTCCTTCGCGAAGGCCAATCTGAACCGGACCGTCGACGAGGCGCTGGCGATGTTCGCGCCGACCGTCACCCGGGCCATAGAGGCCGGGCTGAAGGTGCGCGGCTACCTCTCGATGTGCTTCGGCGACCCCTGGGAGGGCGCCGTCCCGGTCGAGCAGGTCGTCCGGGTCACGAAGGCCCTCGCCGAGATGGGCTGCGACGAGCTGAGCCTCGGGGACACGATCGGGGTCGCGACCCCGGGACACGTCCGGGCCCTGCTCACGGCGCTCGACGAGGCCGGTGTGCCCGTCTCCCGTCTGGCCGTGCACTTCCACGACACCTACGGACAGGCCCTGTCCAACACCCTGGCGGCCCTGCGCCACGGGGTGACCACCGTCGACGCCTCCGCGGGCGGCCTCGGCGGCTGCCCGTACGCGAAGAGCGCGACGGGCAATCTCGCCACCGAGGACCTCGTGTGGATGCTCGACGGCCTCGGCATCGAGACCGGGGTCGATCTGGCCGCCCTCACCGCCACGAGCGTGTGGATGGCCGAACAGCTGGGCCGGCCCAGCCCCTCCCGTACCGTCCGCGCCCTCTCCCACAAGGAGTGACGAAAGACATGTCCCTCGACCACCGGCTCACCGAAGAGCACGAGGAACTCCGCCGTACCGTCGAGGAGTTCGCCCACGACGTCGTGGCGCCGAAGATCGGCGACCTCTACGAGCGGCACGAGTTCCCGTACGAGATCGTCCGCGAGATGGGCCGCATGGGCCTGTTCGGGCTGCCGTTCCCCGAGGAGTACGGCGGCATGGGCGGCGACTACCTGGCGCTCGGGATCGCCCTGGAGGAGCTGGCCCGGGTCGACTCCTCGGTGGCCATCACCCTGGAGGCGGGCGTCTCGCTGGGCGCGATGCCGGTCTTCCGGTTCGGCACGGAGGAGCAGAAGCGGGAGTGGCTGCCGAAGCTGTGCGCCGGCGAGATGCTGGGTGCCTTCGGTCTGACCGAGCCGGGGGCGGGCAGCGACGCCGGCGGCACCCGCACGACCGCCGTCCGCGACGGCGACCAGTGGGTCATCAACGGCTCGAAGTGCTTCATCACCAACTCCGGTACGGACATCACGGGTCTGGTGACGGTCACGGCGGTCACCGGCCGCAAGCCCGACGGGCGGCCGCTGATCTCCTCGATCATCGTGCCGTCCGGCACCCCGGGCTTCACGGTCGCGGCGCCGTACTCGAAGGTCGGCTGGAACGCCTCGGACACCCGTGAGCTCTCCTTCGACGACGTCCGCGTCCCGGTGGGGAACCTGCTGGGCGAGGAGGGCCGGGGGTACGCGCAGTTCCTTCGGATCCTGGACGAGGGCCGGGTCGCGATCGCGGCGCTCGCGACGGGCCTCGCGCAGGGCTGTGTGGACGAGTCGGTGAAGTACGCGAAGGAACGTCACGCCTTCGGCTCGCCGATCAGCACCTACCAGGCCGTCCAGTTCAAGATCGCCGACATGGAGATGAAGGCGCACATGGCCCGGATCGGCTGGCGGGACGCGGCCTCGCGCCTCGTCCTGGGCGAGCCGTTCAAGAAGGAGGCGGCGATCGCGAAGCTGTACTCCTCCACGGTGGCCGTGGACAACGCCCGCGAGGCGACGCAGATCCACGGCGGCTACGGCTTCATGAACGAGTACCCGGTGGCCCGCATGTGGCGCGACTCGAAGATCCTGGAGATCGGCGAGGGCACCAGCGAGGTCCAGCGGATGCTGATCGCACGGGAGTTGGGCCTCCCGGCCTGACCCGGCCCGTGTGACGGACCGAGCCCGTCGCCCTCCGGGGCGGCGGGCTCCCCCGCACCCCTGTGCGACGTGATGAGGTTAGGCTAACCTATGTTTTCATGAGCCACGCCGCGACCGCCCCCTTCCAGTTCTTCTCCCTCCGGGTCGACCGGACCCGGCGACTCGGCCCGTCCCTGGTCCGGGTCACCTTCACCGGGGACGACCTGAAGAACTTCGCCGCCGGGGGCCGCGACCAGTCGCTCTCCCTCTTCCTGCCGCACCCCGGCCAGGAGGCCCCGGTCCTGCCGCCGCTGGACGGCCCGGACATGTACGCCGTCCTGGGCGCCTGGCGCGCGATGCCCGCGGACGAGCGGGCCGTGATGCGCTCGTACACCGTCCGCGAGCAGCGCACCGAGCCGGTGAGTGAGGTGGACATCGACTTCGCGCTCCACGAGGACGGCGGCCCCGCCTGCCGCTGGGCGAGCCGCGCCGAGCCCGGCGACCGGGTGGTCGTCCTCGGCCCGGCGGTCGCCGCGAACACCGGCGTCCGCTTCCAACTGCCCGCCGACGCCGACTCCGTGCTGATCTGGGCCGACGAGACGGCCCTCCCCGCCGCCTCCGCCATCCTGGAGTGGCTGCCGGCCGAGACCCGCGCCCGGGTGTTCCTGGAGGTGCCCTACTCCGGCGACCGGACCGAGCTCGCGACCGAGGCGGACGCCACGGTCACCTGGCTCGTACGGGAGGAGGGGGCGCCGTCCGCCGTGGAGGCGGTGTCCGGCGCCGAACTGCCCGGCGAGGCCCCGTACGTCTGGATCGCGGGCGAGTCGGGCTCCGTGAAGGCACTGCGCCGCCACTTCGTACGGGAGCGGGGGCTCGACCGCCGCCGGGTCACGTTCGTCGGCTACTGGCGCAAGGGCCTGTCCGAGGACGCCCTGCGGGAGGTCCCGGACGAGACGCAGGAAGCGGAGTAGCCCTCCCCGTACCCCCACAGGGCCAACGGCCCCCCGGCCCTCTCGGGTTGGGGGGCCGTTGTGCTGCGAACTTAGGTTAGGCTAACCTCACTACGACCGACCGAGTCCGCTCCCGGAAGGGCCCCCACACATGCGTTCCCACCTGCTCAACGACACGACGGCGGAGAGCTACCGGCGCTCCGTCACCGAAGGAGTGGAGCGGGTGGCGAGGAAACTCGCCGCGACGCGCGGCCCGTTCACGGGCGTGACGCCCGCCGAGCTGGCCCCCGTCGTCGACGCGGTCGACCTCGACCGGCCCCTCGGCGACGCCTCCGCCGCCCTCGACGAGCTGGAGAGCGTCTACCTCCGCGACGCCGTCTACTTCCACCACCCCCGCTACCTCGGGCACCTCAACTGCCCGGTGGTCATCCCCGCCGTCCTCGGCGAGGCCGTCCTCTCGGCGGTCAACTCCTCCCTCGACACCTGGGACCAGAGCGCCGGCGGCACCCTCATCGAGCGGAAACTGATCGACTGGACCACCGGCCGCATCGGCCTCGGCCCGCTCGCCGACGGCGTCTTCACCAGCGGCGGCACCCAGTCCAACCTCCAGGCGCTGCTCCTCGCCCGCGAGGAGGCCGGCACCACCGACCTGTCGAGGCTGCGGATCTTCTCCTCCGAGTGCAGCCACTTCAGCGTCCAGAAGTCGGCCCAGCTGCTCGGCCTCGGCCGCGACGCCGTCGTCTCCGTCCCGGTCGACGCCACCAAGCGCATGCAGTCCGTCGTCCTCGCCGCCGAGCTGGAGGCCTGCCGCGCCGAGGGCCTGGTCCCGATGGCGATCGTCGCCACCGCCGGCACCACCGACTTCGGCTCCATCGACCCGCTGCCCGAGATCGCCGCCCTCGCCGCGGAGTACGGCGCCTGGATGCACGTCGACGCCGCCTACGGCTGCGGACTGCTCGCCTCCACGACCCGCCGCCACCTCCTGGACGGCATCGAGCGGGCCGACTCGGTCACCGTCGACTACCACAAGTCCTTCTTCCAGCCGGTGAGTTCCTCCGCCGTCCTGGTCCGCGACGGCGCCACCCTGCGCCACGCGACCTACCACGCGGACTACCTCAACCCTCTCCCCCAAGCTCTCGGCTTCGCTCGAGCAGGGGGGACCCCCACCACGCTCGCCGAGCAGATCCCGAACCAGGTCGACAAGTCCCTCCAGACCACCCGCCGCTTCGACGCGCTCAAGCTGTGGATGACCCTGCGCGTGATGGGCGCCGACGGCGTCGGGGAGCTCTTCGACGAGGTCTGCGACCTGGCCCGGGAGGGCTTCGGGCTGCTCGCCGCCGACCCGCGCTACGACGTCGTGGTCGAGCCGCAGCTGTCCACGCTCGTCTACCGCTACGTCCCGGAGACCGCCGCCTCCCCCGAGGACGTCGACCGGGCCAACCTCTACGCCCGCAAGGCCCTGTTCGCCTCCGGTGAGGCCGTCGTCGCCGGCACCAAGGTCGACGGACGCCAGTACCTCAAGTTCACCTTGCTCAACCCCGAGACCACCGCGGCCGACATCGCCGCCGTCCTCGATCTGATAGCCGGCCACGCCGAGCAGTACCTGGGAGAGAACCTTGTCCACGCCTGAGATCCACGACTTCATCGGCATCGGGCTCGGTCCGTTCAACCTCGGACTCGCCTGCCTGACCGAGCCGATCGCCGAGCTGAACGGCGTCTTCCTGGAGTCCAAGCCGGACTTCGAGTGGCACTCGGGGATGTTCCTCGACGGCGCCCACCTCCAGACCCCGTTCATGTCGGACCTGGTCACCCTCGCGGACCCGACCTCGCCGTACTCCTTCCTCAACTACCTGAAGGAGAAGGGCCGGCTCTACTCGTTCTACATCCGGGAGAACTTCTACCCGCTGCGGACCGAGTACAACGACTACTGCCGCTGGGCCGCCGGGAAGCTCACCTCGATCCGCTTCTCCACCACCGTGGCGTCGGTCGCGTACGACGCGTCCACCGAGCTGTACGTGGTCACCACCGAGGCGGGAGAAACGTTCCGCTCGCCCCGGATCGTCCTCGGCACCGGCACCCCGCCGTACGTCCCCGAGACCTGCGCGGACCTCGGCGGCGACCTGATCCACAACTCGCGCTACGTCCCGCACAAGGAAGAGCTCCAGAAGAAGAAGTCGATCACCCTGGTCGGCAGCGGCCAGAGCGCCGCCGAGATCTACTACGACCTGCTGAGCGAGATCGACGTCCACGGGTACAGGCTGAACTGGGTGACCCGGTCCCCCCGGTTCTTCCCCCTGGAGTACACCAAGCTCACCCTGGAGATGACCTCCCCGGAGTACGTGGACTACTTCCACGCGCTGCCCGAGCAGACCCGCTACCGCCTGGAGACCCAGCAGAAGGGCCTCTTCAAGGGCATCGACGGCGAGCTCGTCGACGCCATCTTCGACCTGCTCTACCAGAAGAACCTGGGCGGCCCGGTCCCCACCCGCCTCCTGACCAACTCGGCCCTGCACACGGCCGCGTACGACTCCTCGACGGGCACGTACACCCTCGGCTTCCGCCAGGAGGAGCAGGAGAAGGACTTCACGGTCGAGACCGAGGGCCTGATCCTCGCCACGGGCTACAGGTACGCCGTCCCCGCCTTCCTGGAGCCGGTCCGCGACCGCCTCCGGTTCGACGGCCAGGGCCGCTTCGACGTGGCCCGCAACTACGCGGTCGACACGACGGGCCGCGGGATCTTCCTGCAGAACGCCGGCGTGCACACGCACTCGATCACCTCGCCCGACCTGGGCATGGGCCCGTACCGCAACGCGTACATCATCGGGGAGATGCTGGGTTCCGAGTACTACCCCGTCGAGAAGACCATCGCGTTCCAGGAGTTCTCCGTATGACCGTCCAGACCGTGCAGATCCGCCCGCTCGACCCCACCGTGGACGCCGAGCTGATCCACCCCTGGGTCACCCACCCCAAGGCCGCCTTCTGGATGATGCAGGACGCGAAGCTCCAGGACGTCGAGCGCGAGTACATGGCGATCGCCGCCCACCCGCACCACGACGCCTTCATCGGTCTCGTCGACGGCGAGCCCGCCTTCCTCATGGAGCGGTACGACCCCTCGCAGCTGGAGCTGGTCGGGCTCTACGACGCGCTCCCCGGAGACGTCGGCATGCACTTCCTCGTCGCGCCCACCGACACCCCCGTGCACGGCTTCACCCGTACCGTGATCACCGCGGTCATGACGGAGCTGTTCGCCGACCCGGCGACCGCCCGGGTGGTCGTCGAGCCCGACGTCCGCAACAAGGCCGTGCACGCGCTCAACGAGGCCGTCGGCTTCGTGCCCGAGCGCGAGATCCAGAAGCCGGAGAAGAAGGCCCTGCTGAGCTTCTGCACCCGCGCCCAGTTCGAGACCGCCGTCGGAGCCGCGATATGAACCCCGTCGCACACCTCACCCCCGAGCGCTGGGCCGCCGCCAACCGCGCCCTGATCCGCAAGGGCCTCGCCGAGTTCGCCCACGAGCGGCTGCTCGACCCGAAGGAGCTGGGCGAGAGCCGCTACCAGGTCCTCAGCGACGACGGCACCACCGAGTACCGCTTCACCGCCGACCGCTTCGCCCTCGACCACTGGCAGGTCTACCCGGACTCGATCAGCCGCCACCGGGGCGACGAGCAGCTCCCGCTCGACGCGCTCCAGTTCATCACCGAGCTGCGCGGCGCCCTCGGTCTGAGCGACGAGATCCTGCCGGTCTACCTGGAGGAGATCTCCTCCACCCTGGCCGGTACGGCCTTCAAGGCGACCAAGCCGCCCGTCACCTCCGCCGAGCTGGCCCGCGCCGGGTTCCAGGCGATCGAGACCGGGATGACCGAGGGCCACCCCTGCTTCGTCGCGAACAACGGCCGGCTGGGCTTCGGCGTCGACGAGTTCCGGGCGTACGCCCCGGAGGCCGCGAGCGAGATCCGGCTCATCTGGCTGGCCGCGCACCGCGACCGGGCCACGTTCACGGCGGGCGCCGGCATCGAGTACGAGGCCTTCGTCCGCGCCGAGCTGGGCGACGCGGCGGTCGACGCCTTCGCCGCCACCCTCGCCGCGCAGGGCCTGGACCTGGCCGACTACCTCCTCATGCCGGCCCACCCCTGGCAGTGGTGGAACAAGCTGTCCGTCACCTTCGCCGCCGAGGTCGCGCAGCAGCGTCTGGTGTACCTGGGCGAGGGCGACGACGCCTACCTGGCGCAGCAGTCGATCCGTACCTTCTTCAACACCTCGGATCCGGCGAAGCACTACGTCAAGACGGCCCTCTCGGTCCTCAACATGGGCTTCATGCGGGGCCTGTCGGCCGCGTACATGGAGGCCACCCCGGCGATCAACGACTGGCTGCACGGCCTGATCGAGTCGGACCGGACCCTGAAGGCGGCCCGCTTCTCGATCATCCGCGAGCGGGCGGCGGTCGGCTACCGGCACCTGGAGTACGAGGCCGCCACCGACCGCTACTCCCCCTACCGCAAGATGCTGGCCGCGCTCTGGCGCGAGTCCCCGGTGCCGGGCCTCGCCGAGGGCGAGCGCCTGGCGACGATGGCCTCGCTGCTCCACCTGGACCACGCGGGCGCGTCCTTCGCGGGTGCGCTGATCACGGAGTCGGGCCTGGAGCCGAGGGTGTGGCTCCGCCGCTATCTGGACGCCTACCTGCTCCCGGTCCTGCACTGCTTCTACGCGTACGACCTGGTCTACATGCCGCACGGCGAGAACGTGATCCTCGTCCTGGACGAGCGGGGCGCGGTCGACCGGGCGGTCTTCAAGGACATCGCCGAGGAGATCTGCGTGATGGACCCGGCGGCGGTCCTGCCGCCGGCGGTGGAGCGCGTCCGCGCCGAGGTCCCGGAGGACATGAAGCTCCTCTCGGTCTTCACGGACGTCTTCGACTGCTTCTTCCGCTTCCTGGGCGCGACCCTGGCGGCGGAGGGCGTCCTCACGGAGGACGACTTCTGGCGCACGGTGGCGGAGTGCGTCCGCGGCTACCAGGAGTCGAAGCCGGAGCTGTCGGACCGCTTCGCGCAGTACGACATGTTCGCGGAGACCTTCGCCCTGTCGGCCCTGAACCGGCTCCAGCTCCGCAACAACCGGCAGATGGTCGACCTGGCGGACCCGTCGGCGGCCCTCCAGCTGGTCGGCGACCTGGTGAACCCGATCGCCCGGTTCGCCTGACCCTCCCGAGACCGACACGGGCCCCGGCGGAGTACGGTCCTCCGCCGGGGCCCGTCGTCGTGCCCGGGGCCGGGCGGGCCCTACTCGGCGGGCCAGGGGACCTCGGGCGAGCGGTAGTAGGGGATGCCCAGCGCGTCGAAGCGCGGGGCCTGCTCGGCGAGGCGGACCTTGTACGCGTCCCAGTCGTGGGCCGACTGCGGGGACCAGCCCAGTTCCGCCACGCCCGGCAGACGCGGGAAGGCCATGACGTCCAGGTCCCCGGTGGAGGCGAGGGTCTCGGTCCACAGCGGGGCCTCGACGCCCTTGACGGCGCTCTCCGGGGCGCCGGGCAGGTAGGTGGCCGGGTTCCAGTCGTAGGAGCGCCGCACCTCGACGTATCCGGCCCAGGCCAGGCCGAGCGGGGTGTCCTTCGTGTACTTCATGTCGAGGTACGTGCGGTCGGCGGGCGAGAGGATCAGGCCGGTGCCGTTGCGGGCGGCGGCCGCGACCCGCTCCTTCTCGTCGGCGGGGGTGCGGTCGAGGCCCCAGTACTGGACGAGGGCGCCCTTCGCGGGGGTGGCGCCGGTCAGCTGGTGCCAGCCGACGACGGTCTTGCCGTAGCGGGCGACGACCGGCTGCACCTTGTCCATGAAGGTCACGTAGTCGGCGTGGCTGGTGGAGTGGGCCTCGTCGCCGCCGATGTGGAGGTAGCGGCCGGGGGTGAGGGCGGCGATCTCCCGGACGACGTCGTCGACGAAGTCGTACGTGACGGCCTTGGGCACGCACAGGGAGCTGAAGCCGACCTTGGTGCCGGTGTAGAGGGGCGGGGCGACGCCGTCGCAGGTCAGGTCGGCGTAGGAGGCGAGCGCGGCGTTCGTGTGGCCGGGCATGTCGATCTCGGGGATCACCTCCTGGTAGCGGGAGGCGGCGTACTCGACGATCTCCCGGTACTGCGCCTTGGTGTAGAAGCCGCCGGGGCCGGCGCCGACCTCGGTGGAGCCGCCGTGGGTGGTGAGCCGGGGCCAGGAGTCGATCGCGATGCGCCAGCCCTGGTCGTCGGAGAGGTGCAGGTGGAGGGTGTTCACCTTGTAGAGGGCGAGCTGGTCGATGTAGCGCTTCACCTCGTCGACGGTGAAGAAGTGGCGGGCGACGTCGAGCATGGCGCCCCGGTAGGCGTAGCGGGGGGTGTCGACGACCGTGCCGCCGGCGACCTTCCAGGGGCCGGGCTGGACGCTCTTGCGCTCGACGGCGGAGGGCAGCTGCTGGCGCAGGGTCTGGACGCCGCGGAAGAGGCCGGCGGGTTCGCGCGCGGTGAGGGTGAGGCCCTCGGGTCCGGAGCTGAGCCGGTAGCCCTCGGCACCGAGGCCGGTCTCGTCGGGGTCGAGGCGGAGCCGGATGCCGCGCCCGGCGGCCGCGTCGTCGACGACGGGCAGCGGGAAGCCGGTGGCGGGGCGGAGGAGTCCGGCGAGGTAGCGGCCGATGGCCCGGGACTCGACGGAGTCCTCGTCGATGCCGATGCGGGTGGCGGCGGTGAGGGTGTAGGGCTCGCCCCCGGGGGTGACGGAGGCGGGTACGGGCACGATCCGGCCGAGCGGGCGGACCTCGGGCTCGGCGGCGGCCCTGCCGGGCGTCTTGGCATCGGCGCTGCCGCCGTGGGGGGGGGGGGGGCCCGCGCCCCCCCCCCCGCGCCCGCCCGCCCCCCCCCGAGGAGGGAAAGGGGGGGTACAGAGCACCGGGGGCGCCAAACAACGCAAAGAAATA
>NZ_JBHWFF010000002.1:422727-456642 GCF_042733785.1 Streptomyces sp. NPDC059695
GGTGGGGGTGTGGGCGCCGCGGGGGGGGGGGGGGGGGGGGGGGGGGGGGGGGGGGGGGGGGGGGGGGGGGGTTTTTGGGGGGGGGGGGGGGGGGGGTGGGGGGGGGCGCCCCCCCCCCCGACTCCGGCGGTCGCGAACAGGAGCAGGGATCCGATCAGGCGCGGAATCGTTCGACGCTGTCTCACAGGCGGGGTCCCCTTCGGGTGATCGACACGTCCGTCGTTCTGTATATCCCTTTGGCCACCATGCGTACCGCTCGCCCTACCCGGGGTCAAGGTCTGGACCAAGCGTCCGATCCGGCACGTCGATCATGGTCCCCCTGCCCGAATTCGGGCACGATTCTTGCGAAGGGCGCGGCTGACCCCTCAGTATGCACGGGTGCTCGAACGCCGCCCGTCGCACGACGACCTCATCGACCACCTGGTCCGCAGCACCGCGCTCCAGCGCGGTGAGGCCGCCCGGGTGGTGCTCGACGTGCTGGCGTACTTCGACGAGACGACCGAGGAGTTCGTCCGCCGCCGCCACCGCGAGCTGCAGTCCGGCGGCGCCGTGAACGCCGAGATCTTCGAACGGATCGCGGCGGAGCTGCCGCACCGTGCGGTGGCCCCACCGGAGCTCTCGCTCCGGCAGCTGCGCCGCATCGTCTACGGCTGAGCGGCACTCATCACCAACCTGGAGGGGTTTCACCTTTATGTGCGGAATTGTCGGTTACATCGGTAAGCGCGACGTGGCCCCGCTGCTCCTGGAGGGCCTGGCCCGCCTGGAGTACCGCGGATACGACTCGGCCGGCATGGTCATCACCAGCCCGAAGGCCTCCGGCCTGAAGATGGTGAAGGCCAAGGGCCGCGTCCGCGACCTGGAGGCCAAGGTCCCCAAGCGCTTCACCGGCACCACCGGCATCGCCCACACCCGCTGGGCCACGCACGGCGCCCCGAGCGACGTCAACTCGCACCCGCACCTCGACCCCGAGAACAAGGTCGCGGTCGTCCACAACGGCATCGTGGACAACGCCCAGGAGCTCCGCGCCAAGCTGGAGGCCGACGGCGTCGTCTTCGCCTCCGAGACGGACACCGAGGTCATCACCCACCTCATCGCCCGCTCCCAGGCCGAGACGCTGGAGGAGAAGGTCCGCGAGGCGCTCAAGGTCATCGAGGGCACCTACGGCATCGCCGTGATGCACGCCGACTTCAACGACCGCATCGTGGTGGCCCGCAACGGCTCCCCGGTCATCCTCGGCATCGGCGAGAAGGAGATGCTCGTCGCCTCCGACGTCGCCGCCCTGATCGCCCACACCCGCCAGGTCGTCACCCTCGACGACGGCGAGATGGCCACCCTCAAGGCCGACGACTTCCGCACCTACACGACCTCGGGCGCCTCCACCACGGCCACCCCCGAGACCGTCGAGTGGGAGGCCGCCTCCTACGACATGGGCGGCCACGACACCTTCATGCACAAGGAGATCTCCGAGCAGCCCGACGCGGTCGACCGCGTGCTGCGCGGCCGGATCGACGACCGCTTCTCCACCGTGCACCTGGGCGGCCTGAACCTGGACCCGCGCGAGGCCCGCACCATCCGCCGCATCAAGATCCTCGGCTGCGGCACCTCGTACCACGCCGGTCTGATCGGCGCCGGGCTCATCGAGTCCATGGCCCGCATCCCCGCCGACGCCGAGCCGGCCTCGGAGTTCCGCTACCGCAACCCGGTCGTGGACCCCGACACCCTCTACATCGCCGTCTCCCAGTCCGGCGAGACCTACGACGTGCTCGCCGCCGTCCAGGAGCTCAAGCGGAAGGGCGCCCGCGTCCTCGGCGTCGTCAACGTCGTCGGCTCCGCCATCGCCCGCGAGGCCGACGGCGGCGTGTACGTCCACGCCGGCCCCGAGGTCTGCGTCGTGTCCACCAAGTGCTTCACCAACACGGTCACCGCCTTCGCGCTGCTCGCCCTGCACCTGGGCCGCATCCGCGACCTGTCCGTCACCGACGGCAAGCGGATCATCGAGGGCCTGCGCAAGCTGCCCGCGCAGATCGAGGAGATCCTCAAGACCGAGGACGAGATCAAGAAGATCGCCGCGGAGTACGCCGGCGCCCAGTCGATGATGTTCATCGGCCGCGTGCGCGGCTACCCCGTCGCCCTGGAGGCCTCCCTCAAGCTGAAGGAGATCTCCTACATCCACGCCGAGGCGTACCCGGCCTCCGAGCTGAAGCACGGCCCGCTCGCCCTCATCGAGCCGGCCCTGCCGACCGTCGCGATCGTCCCCGACGACGACCTGCTGGAGAAGAACCGCGCGGCCCTGGAGGAGATCAAGGCCCGCAGCGGCCGCATCCTCGCCGTCGCGCACCAGCCGCAGGCGAAGGCCGACCACACCATCGTCGTCCCGAAGAACGAGGACGAGCTGGACCCGATCCTCATGGGCATCCCGCTCCAGCTCCTCGCCTACCACACGGCGCTCGCCATGGGCCGTGACATCGACAAGCCGCGCAACCTGGCGAAGTCCGTCACCGTCGAGTAGTCCCCGCCCCCAGCCGTCGCGGCCGAGGCGCGCGCCCGGGCCTGTCCCCCGGGCGCCGCGCTCCTCCGGGCCTGTCCCCCGGAGCCTCGGCCGGACACGCAGCGGTCCCCGTGCACACACCTCCCGTGCACGGGGACCGCTGCGCTTTCCGGGTGGATCAGCCCGCGGCCGGGGCGCTGCCGCCCGCCGTGCGGCGCAGTGCCGTCGGCCAGCCGGCGACCGCGGCCGTGGCGCCGTACCAGGCGACCAGACCCGCGACGGCGGCGACCCAGCCGCCCGCCTTGCCCAGGCCGCCGTTGTCGGCGAGGGCTCCGATGCCGAGCAGCAGCAGCGCGACGAACAGCAGCCCGTACACGCCCTGGCCGAAGAGTCCGCTGCCCGCGGACGCCACGGTCAGCGTGAGCGCGAGAAGCGCCCACAGGAGCAGGAAGAGCCCCATGGCGTCGGCCGAGGCGTGCCCGCCGGCGCCGCTGCCCCAGGTGAACCAGAAGGCGCCGAGCGCCGCGTACGCCGTGCCCTCGCCCTTGTCGCCCGCGCGCAGGGCGAGCAGTCCGACGAGGAAGAGGGTCACTCCGCCGACCCAGGTGGCGAGGCCCGCGGCATCCGCTGCCGCGACGTTGTCGATGACACCGGTTCCGCCCAGGCCGAAGGCCAGCAGGGTCAGTCCGAGTGCCAGGTGTCCGAGCGTGGAGGTGGTGTTTCCCGCGGCGACTTCGTTGTTCACGGCGGGCTCCCTTCAGGTGTGCAGTTGTCCTGCGTGAGCTGCTGTTCCGGTGAGCCTTATGTACCCTTCACAAGCGCACAATTCACCTGAGGAAGGCTGAATTTATGGCCGGATGTCGGCAGTTGGCCCGGAGACCTGACGGGGTGTGACAGAAAGGGGGCGACGCCCGGGGGGAGTTACGGGATGACGATCACGGGCCGCTGGGCGCGGCGGGCGAGCCGGCCGGCGACCGAGCCGAAGATCCGGCCGACGATCCCGTGCGTGGAGCCGACCACGATCGCGTCGGCCGAGTACTCCCGGCCGACCTCCTCCAGCTCGTGACAGATGTCCCCGCCGCGCTCGACCAGGATCCACGGCACCTCGGCGAGGTGCTCGGCGCAGGCCAGCTCCAGACCGAGGACCTCGGTCCGGTGGTCCGGCACGTCGACGAAGACCGGGGGCTCGCAGCCGGCCCACACCGTGGTGGGCAGCCGGTTGGCCACGTGCACGATGATCAGGCCCGATCCGGAGCGGCGGGCCATGCCGATGGCGTACGCGAGGGCGCGCTCACTGGACATGGAACCGTCGAAGCCGACGACCACCCCGTGCCGGAAGGCCGGGTCGCAGGCATGACGTGGCTGTTCTACCGCGAGGGGGTCGACCGTGGAATCGGCGACGCGCTTGCGGTCCGCGGGTTCGGGGAATTCGTGACCGGCCATCGGTGTCTCGGCGAAGAGGGTCCTCGTGGGAAGGGACGGGGAAAGGGGGGGACGAACGACGGGTGGCGGCGGAGCTGTGTCCGGGAATCATCTTCCCAAGCCCATACCCCCAAGGGTACGGCGACACTCCTCTCCTGCCCAGAGCCCGCCGCGCCACACCCGGCGTGCCCGCCGCTCGCGCGCGGCGTTCCAGGGAGCATGCACGAGGGGTTCGGGATCTGGCAATGCCGGATGTGCCCTACAGGCGTCCGTACGGGGGCCAAACGGACGTCGCCGAGAGTGACCGGAAGGTTCCGTTCCTCGTTGCCACAGGTCCAGCCCACCGTCGCAGGGAGACCGCCCGTGCCCGCACCATCGCCCGCCGCCGGCCAGACCCCCACCGTCTCCGTCCCCGCGCTCGGAGCGCCCGGCGGCCGCCGCCGGGCCCCCGCCCTCCCCCCGGCCCCGGCCGCCGGCGCGGACCCGGACCCGGGGTCGGCGGCGGGCGCGGGCGCGGCGGACGAGGCCGGCGACGTCGTCCGCTGGGCGGCCTTCTGCTGCGTGCTGGTCCCCGTGGTGCTCGTCGCCTACGGCACCTCGCTCGGCGGCGCCGCCGGGACCGCGCTCGGACTCGTCTCCGTGACGGCGGCCTGCCGGCTGCTGCTGCGCCGCTCGGAGCGCGGGCTGCGCGCGGAGACGGTCCGGGCGCGGCGCCGGAACTAGTCACGAAAGGGGTCCCGGGACGCTCCCGCCCCCCTTCGAGTTGACAGGTTCGCACACCCGACCCCATATGTTTTCAGCCAACTTCCGGCCATCGGCGAGTCCTTGGCGGAACGGTTGGCCAACCCCGGCGCCGGAGGCCGCGGAAGCCCCGCCCCAAGGGCCCACACCCCCCGCGTACGGGGACGTTCGTCACCCCGCGCCCGCCCTCCGGGGCCGTCGGACGCGAGACTTCGCGATCGATCGCTTCACGCCAAGTTGCCTTGTCGACAATCCACCGGATGGAGAACTTGTCACGCCGGCGCCACGGGACGCAGTAGATTCGATCATGGGTACCGAAGACTGGGGTCTCGTGCAAAACCGAGGGGAAACGTGCAGGAGCGACACGACCAGGGAGACGCGAACACCGAGGGGGGCTTAGCGTCATGAGCCAGGACTCCGCCGCACCGGAGGTCGCACGGAAGCTGTCCGGGCGCCGCCGTCGCGAAGTCGTCGCGGTGCTGCTGTTCAGCGGCGGCCCCATCTTCGAGAGCTCCATCCCGCTCTCCGTGTTCGGCATCGACCGGCAGGACGCCGGGGTGCCCCGTTACCGGCTGCTCGTCTGCGCCGGCGAGGAGGGCCCGCTGCGGACCACCGGCGGGCTCGAACTCACCGCGCCGTACGGCCTGGAGGCCATCGGCCGGGCGGGCACCGTCGTCGTCCCGGCCTGGCGGTCGATCACCTCGCCGCCGCCGCCGGAGGCGCTCGAAGCGCTGCGCCGCGCACACGAGGAGGGGGCCAGGATCGTCGGGCTGTGCACCGGGGCGTTCGTCCTGGCCGCGGCCGGACTGCTCGACGGCCGCCCGGCGACGACGCACTGGATGTACGCGCCGACGCTCGCCAAGCGCTACCCGTCGGTCCACGTGGACCCCCGGGAGCTCTTCGTCGACGACGGGGACGTGCTGACCTCCGCCGGCACCGCGGCCGGAATCGATCTGTGTCTGCACATCGTGCGGACCGACCACGGCACGGAGGCCGCGGGCGCCCTGGCGCGCCGGCTGGTCGTCCCGCCGCGGCGCAGTGGCGGTCAGGAGCGCTACCTCGACAGGTCTTTACCCGAGGAGATCGGCGCCGACCCGCTGGCCGAGGTCGTCGCCTGGGCGCTGGAGCACCTCCACGAGCAGTTCGACGTGGAGACGCTCGCCGCACGCGCCTACATGTCACGGCGGACCTTCGACCGCCGGTTCCGCTCGCTGACCGGATCGGCCCCGCTCCAGTGGCTGATCACCCAGCGGGTGCTGCAGGCGCAGCGGCTGCTGGAGACCTCCGACTACTCGGTCGACGAGGTCGCGGGCCGGTGCGGCTTCCGGTCCCCGGTGGCGCTGCGCGGCCACTTCCGGCGCCAGCTCGGCTCCTCGCCGGCCGCCTACCGCGCGGCGTACCGCGCCCGGCGTCCGCAGGGTGAGGCGGGCACGGCGGTGCTCGAACCGGCCTCGGTGCCGGCGCAGGGCCCGGCCGGGCTCCGCAGGCCGCTGGAGCCGGGCAAGCCGCAGTCGGACGCGTACGCGCCCGGGCGCCCGGCCCTGCCGGGCCAGCGCACCGCGCCGTAACAGACCGCCGCCGCCACAAGCGGCGCGACGCAGGAACGAAGGGCCCCCGGAGACACCTCCCCCGGGGGCCCTTCGGTGTGCCCGGAGCGCCGCCCTCCCCGCGGCCGGGACCGCCGCGGGAGGTCCCGGAAGGACGTGGTCCGGCCCGCCCTCTGGGGCGGGACGCTGATCACGTCTTAGGGTAGGACGCATGAACGATCGCATGGTGTGGATCGACTGCGAGATGACCGGGCTCTCGTTGACGGACGACGCACTCATCGAGGTGGCCGCACTGGTCACCGACTCGGAACTGAACGTGCTCGGCGAAGGGGTGGACATCGTGATCCGCCCGCCGGACGCGGCCCTGGAGACCATGCCCGAGATCGTGCGCCAGATGCACACGACCTCGGGGCTGCTCGACGCGCTCGCCGACGGCACGACGCTCGCCGACGCGGAGGCCCAGGTCCTCGCGTACATCCGCGAGCACGTCAAGGAGCCGGGCAAGGCACCGCTGTGCGGGAACTCGGTCTCCACGGACCGCGGCTTCCTCGCCCGCGACATGCCCGCCCTGGAGGGGCATCTGCACTACCGGATCGTCGATGTCTCCTCGGTCAAGGAGCTGGCCCGCCGCTGGTACCCGAGGGCGTACTTCAACAGTCCGGAGAAGAACGGCAACCACCGGGCGCTCGCCGACATCCGCGAGTCCATCGCCGAGCTGCGCTACTACCGCGAGGCGGTCTTCGTCCCGCAGCCCGGCCCCGACTCGGAGACGGCGAAGCGGATCGCCGCCCGCCACGTCGTACCCGCCGAATAGCCGATCGAACGGGTCCGCTCGCGCCCGCCGAACAATGCGTGCGCGAGCACCCCCCGGAACCCTGTAGACTTCTTCTCGGCCGGTCGGGGAAACCTTCGGGAAAACCGCCGGTCATGGTGGGTATAGCTCAGTTGGTAGAGCACCTGGTTGTGGTCCAGGATGTCGCGGGTTCGAGTCCCGTTACTCACCCTGAAGGCTCAGGCCCCGGTTCGAAAGAACCGGGGCCTGAGTCGTTTCCGCGTCACAGACACCCTGGGAGCGCTCCCCGGGTCCGGACGCCTTCACCCGTACGGACGAGGCGTTGATCCACTTCCCCCCACGCCCTGTTAGCGTCCCCTTATGTTCCATATGTTCACATTTATCTACTCCTGGGCGGGGTGAGGCCGCGTGGGAGTCCTCAGTGACCACCCCGAATTCGCCCTCTTCATCTGTCTCTCGGCGGGCTACCTCCTCGGCAGGCTCCGCGTCGGCCCCATCACCCTCGGCGGCATCTGCGGCACGCTGATCGTCGCCCTCCTCCTCGGGGCCTGGACGAAGGTCACCATCTCCGACGACGTGAAGACGATCTTCTTCGCAATCTTCATCTTCTCGCTCGGCTATCTGGCGGGACCCCAGTTCTTCAACAACCTCAACCGGAAGAGCCTGCGCTTCTTCGCCCTCTGCCTCATCGAGGTCGTCTGCGTCGTCGGCATCGCCCTCGGCCTCGCCGGAGCCTTCGACCTCGACGTCGGCACCGCCGCCGGCATCCTCGCCGGGGCCGCCACCGAGTCCGCGGTCGTCGGCACGGCCACCGAGGCCATCGGCAAGCTCTCCGACCTGACCCAGCAGCAGATCACCGAGTACCAGGGCCACGTGGCCACCGCGTACACCGTCTGCTATCTGTTCGGCCTCGTCACCATCGTCATCTACACCAGCCAGATCATGCCGATGCTGATGCGGATCAACCTCCGCGACGCCTCCCGCGAGCTCTGGGAGAAGATGCGCGGCACCGGCGGCGGCCTGGAGTCCGACGAGCGCGAGGCGCTCCCCGGCCTCGTCGGCCGGACGTTCCTGGTCACGCTCGCGGACGGCGCCACCGTCTCCCAGCTGGAGCGGCAGAACGGCAGCCGGGTCACCGTCGAGGCGGTGAAGCGGGGCAGCCAGGTCCTCACCGCTCCCCCGCCGGACTTCGAGCTCGTCCTCTCCGACCTGGTCCTGATGGTGGGCCGGCGGTCCAACATCATCGAGGCCGGACGGCTCGTCGGCCCCGAGACCCCGGCCGTCCCCGGCCTCGACACCCCGCTCGCCACCACCCAGGTCTCCCTGACCGACCGATCGGCCGCCGGCAAGTCGCTCGACACGCTCACCCGGGAACACCCGGAGTTCGCCTCCGGCGGGGTGTACGTGACGGACGTCCTGCGCAACGAACAGCACCTGCCGGCCACCCCGGAGACCGTCGTGCACCGCGGTGACGTGCTCACCCTCGTCGGCGCCCGCTCCGGGCTCGGCAGGCTGGCGGCGAAGGTCGGCGCGACCGTGAGGAACGACGCCACCGACTTCATCTACCTGGGCCTCGGCATCGCCTGCGGCTCGCTGCTCGGGCAGGTCGTGGTCGAGTTCGGCGACGTCCCGATGTCCCTCGGCACCGGCGGCGGCTGTCTGGTCTCCGGGCTGCTCTTCGGCTGGTTCCGCTCCCGGACCCAGACCTTCGGCGCCTTCCCCCCGCAGGCCGCCACCACCCTCAAGGACATGGGCCTCGCGATCTTCATCGCCTGCACGGGCCTGGTGTCGGGACCGCAGGCCTGGCCGCTGCTCAAGGAGTACGGGGCGCTGCTGCCGTTCGCGGGCATCGCGATGGTCGTCGTGCCCGCGACGGTCTCCCTGGTCGTCGGACGCAAGCTCCTGAGGATCGAGAAGCCGCTGCTCATCGGCGCCATCGCGGGCCAGCAGTGCTCGACCCCGGCGATCACCTCGGTGACCCAGGTCGCCCAGAGCTCGGTCCCGATGCTCGGCTACACCGTCACCTACACGCTCTCCAACTTCCTGCTCCCGCTGACCGGGCCCCTGCTCGTCGGCATTCTCGGAGCGTGAGGAGCAGCAATGATCGATTTCCTCGACAGGAACATCTTCCAGCCCCACCCCGAGCTGCTCGTCTTCATCACCGTCGCGCTCGGCTTCCTCTTCGGCAAGCTCCGCTACAAGGCGATCGCGCTCGGCGCCGTCACCGGCTGCCTGGTGGCCGGACTGCTGCTCGGCGCCCAGTTCAAGGTCACCATCGACGGCACGGTGAAGAACCTCTTCTTCACCATGTTCCTCTTCGCCCTCGGCTACAAGGTCGGCCCCCAGTTCTTCCGGGGCCTGAAGAAGGACGGCCTGCCGCAGGTCGTCAACGCGGTCGTGGTCTGTGTGACGGGCCTCCTGGTCTCCTGGGGCTTCGCCGTGATGCTCGGGTACGGTCCCGGGCTCTCCGCCGGCCTCCTCGGCGGCGCGCTCACCCAGTCCGCCGTCATCGGTGTCGCCCAGGACGCCATCGGCAACCTGCCGGGGCTCTCCGCCGACCAGATGAAGACCGAGGAGAACCTGGTCGCGATCGGCTACGCCGTCACGTACCCGCTGGGCACGATCCTCTGCGCGATGCTCCTCGCCAACGTCCTGCCCAAGCTCTACAAGCGGGACCTGGCGGCCGAGTCGGCGCAGATGGCGAAGGAGCTGGACGCGCCGGGCGACAACCCCGACCTGGCCGAGGGCTACTACGAGGTCGTCCTCCGCGCGTACGAGATGGACCACTCCCCGCTCGTCGGCCGGACCATCGACGACTTCGAGAACCAGCAGAAGGAGCTCGGGCACCGCATCTACATCACGCGGGTCCGGCGCGAGGGACGGATCCTCGCGCACGACCAGCAGACCGTGCTGCGCTCCGGCGACGTGCTCGCCGTCAGCGCCCTGCGCGGCTCGCTCGTCGACTTCGACGCCCGCACCCACATCGGGCCCGAGACGGACGACGTCGAACTGCTCGGCTACCAGACCGAGTCCCTGCACGTGGTGGCCTCGGAGAAGGCGCACCTGGGGCAGACGGTCGCGGAGCTGCGCCGTGAGCCGTTCATGGTCGGGGTGTACATCGACAGGATCTACCGCTCGGGCGCGGAGTTCCCGTACCGGCTCTCCACGAAGCTGGAGCGCGGCGACACGGTGATCCTGACCGGCCCGAAGCGGCTGGTGGACCCGGCGGGCCGGGCGATCGGCAAGCCCGTGCCGACCTCGTTCGCGACCGACATGCTGTGGGTGGGGCTCGGCATCTTCCTCGGCGGCTGCATCGGCATCCCGGCCCTGACGGTCTCGGGCGTCCCGATCTCGCTGTCCACCTCCGGCGGCGCGCTGATCATGGGCCTGGTCTTCGGCTGGATCCGCGGCAAGTACCCGACGTACGGGAACGTGCCGCCGGGCGCCCAGTGGTTCATGGACACGCTCGGGCTCTGCCTCTTCGTCGCGGTCGTGGGCATCAACGCCGGGCCCAGCTTCACCAGCGGCCTGTCCACGGCCGGCTGGGGGCTCCTCGTCTGGGGAGCGGTGGCGACGGTGGTCCCGCTGATCGTGGGCTTCCTGTACGGCCACTACGTGCAGAAGATCCGCTTCCCGATCCTGATGGGCGTCCTGGCGGGCGGCCAGACGACGACGGCGGCGATCGGTGCGATCAACGAGCAGTCCAGGTCCCAGATCCCGACCCTCGGTTACACGATCCCCTACGCGGTGGGCAACGTCCTGCTGACCATCTGGGGCGCCGTGATCGTCATCCTCAACCACTGACGTACGCAAGGGAGTCACCGTGCCCAAGACCACGTTCACCCGTCAGGAGATCCAGTCCTTCGCGCAGCTCTCGCCGTTCGAGCTGAAGGACAGGTTCATCCAGCTCGCGCAGGCGGCGCAGGCCGACAAGCCGGGCCAGAAGGAGAAGTCGCAGGCCCAGATGCTCAACGCGGGCCGCGGCAACCCGAACTGGGTCGCCACCGGCCCCCGCGAGGCCTTCTGCGCGCTCGGCTACTTCGCGCTCTCCGAGTCCCGCCGGGTCTGGACCGCCGACAACCTCGGCGGCATGCCCGAACTCAAGGGGTCCGCGGAGCGCTTCGACACCTTCGTGCGCCGCCATCCGGACCTGCCGGGCATCGAGATGCTGCGGGACTGCGTGGAGTACGCGGTGGAGCGCTTCGGCTTCGACCGGGACGCGTTCGTGCACGAGCTGACCGACAGCGCGATCGGCGACAACTACCCGGTGCCGGACCGGATGCTCACCCACGCGGAGCAGATCGTCCGCGGCTACGTGCACGACGAGATGTTCGACGGGCGCCCGCCGGCCGGGAACCTGTCGCTCTTCGCGACCGAGGGCGGCACGGCCGCGATGTGCTACGTCTTCGACTCCCTGATGAAGAACGGGATCCTGCGGAAGGGCGACCGGATCGCGCTGATGGTGCCGGTCTTCACCCCGTACATCGAGATCCCCGAGCTCGACACGTACGAGTTCGACGTCGTCACCGTCAACGCGTCCCTCTTCGCGGAGACCGGGGTGCGCGAGTGGCGCTACCCGGCGGAGGAGGTCGAGAAACTGGCCGACCCGTCGGTGAAGCTGGTCTGCGTCGTCAACCCGTCGAACCCGCCGTCCCTGGCGATGAGCGGGCGGGTGACGGACCAGATCAAGGACATCGTCGCGACCAGGAACCCGAACCTGCTGATCGTCACCGACGACGTGTACGGCACCTTCGTGGAGGGCTTCCGCTCGCTCGCGGCCGACCTCCCGCGCAACACGCTGCTCGTGTACTCGTACTCCAAGCACTACGGCTGCACCGGCCACCGGCTCGGGGTGATCGGCCTGCACGACGACAACGTCGTCGACGAGCTGATCGCGAACCTGCCGCAGTCGGAGAAGGACCGGCTGAACAGGCGGTACGGCTCCCTCAGCCTGGAGCCGGAGAAGATCCGCTTCATCGACCGGCTCGTGGCCGACTCCCGCCAGGTCGCCCTCAACCACACCGCCGGGCTCTCCCTCCCCCAGCAGGTGATGATGACGCTGTTCTCCCTCTTCGACATGCTGGAGGAGGGCCAGGCCTACAAGCGGAAGATCCGGGAGATCGTGCGGCAGCGCCTCGACCTGCTCCTCGAAGGCGCCCAGATGAAGATCGCCGAGGACGCCGGGCGGGCCGGGTACTACATCGAGCTCGACCTCCTCGCGGAGGCGGAGCGGGTGCACGGCAAGGACTTCGCGGACTTCCTGGAGAAGAACTACGAGCCGGTCGACCCGCTGTTCCGGCTCGCCGAGCAGACCGGCGTGGTGCTGCTGAACGGCGGCGGGTTCGACGGGCCCGAGTGGTCGGTCCGCGTCTCGCTCGCGAACCTCGACGACCTGGACTATCTGAAGATCGGCCACCACCTGCGGGCGATCTTCAACGACTACGCGGAGGAGTGGAAGGTGTCCCGGGCCTCCGCGTAGGAGCCGGAGGGAGAAGAGGAGGCGCGCCCCGGCCGGTGGTGGGGGTGGGGTGGTTCCGGCCGGGGCGCGCGGTGTGGGGGGCGCGGTGGCTTCTCGCGGGTGTCGCGCGCGGGTGGCCCGCGCGGTGGCCTATCGGTAGGCGCCGAAGGCCTTCGTGAAGGCCAGCGGCTGCTGGAGGACCGAGGAGCAGGTGGGGTCGGCGTAGGTCACGGCGCCGGCCGCGCACTGCTTGTCGCGGGTCGCGGACCACATGGAGAGCCATCCGAGGCCCCTGGACTTCGCGAAGTCGACGAGCTGGGTGGCGTCGTCGACCCGGAAGACCTCGCTGCTCACGTCGTTGACGCCGATCATCGGGGTGACGGCGACGGCCTTCCAGGCGGCCGCGTCGGAGAGGCCGAGGACGCCCTTGATCTGGGCCTGCGTCGCGGTGGCCGCCTGGATCGCGTACGTGCCCATGTCCGCGCTGTACGCGGGCCCGTAGTCCATCGCCATGACGTTGACGGCGTCGACCCGGACCCCGTTCCGCCGGGCGTCGGCGAGCAGGTCCACGCCGGGCTGGGTGAGGCCCTCGGGCATGACCGGCAGGGTGAAGGAGACGTTCAGGCCCGGGTGGGACTTCTGGAGCTGGGCGATCGCCTGGGAGCGGCGGGTGTTGGCGGCGGTGTCGGGCAGCGCCGCGCCCTCGATGTCGAAGTCGACCTTGGTGAGCCCGTACCGGTCGACGGCCTTGCCGTACGCGGCGGCGAGCGCCGCGGAGGTCGGGCAGTTCAGGGCCAGCTCGTGGCCGGCGGCGCCGCCGAAGGAGACCCGGACGTCACCGCCCCTGGCGCGCAGGGCGCCGATCTGGGCCGCGACCCTGTCGTTCGCCAGGTCGGTGACGCCGCCCCACAGCGGCGTGCAGGAGCCGCCGGAGGTGAGGAAGGCGAGGTTGAACTCCTTCACGCCGGTGGCGTCGGCGGTCGCGAGCAGGTCGTACGCCGGGTAGAGCGAGGTGTCGACGTACGGGGCGAACCGGGCGGCCGTGACGGGGCCGCCGGTCGTGGTGGGCGTGGGGGCGGGGGTGGAGGTCGGAGCCGTGGTGGCGGTGGCCGTGGGCTTCGGGCTCGTGGTCGCCGTGGCCGTGGGCTTCGGGCTCGTGGTCGCCGTGGCCGTCGGCTTCGGGGAGGCGGTCGCGGTGGGCGGGTCGGTGGGGCGGCCGCTGGGGGTGGGCGCGGTGCCTCCGGCGGAGCAGGCCGCCTTGTTGATGCGGCAGTCGGCGGGGTCGCCCGCCCGGCCGGTGGCGGAGGTGACGAAGCCGACGGTCACGGACTGGCCGGGCGCCAGCTGCCTGTTCCAGCTCGCCGGCTTCACCGTGACGTGGCCGCCGGAGACGGTGTGCTCGCCGTTCCAGAGGGAGCCGAGGGTGGTGCCGGCCGGGAGGTCGAACTCCAGGGTCCAGTCGGACTGGGCGGCGGACGTCCCGTTGGTGACGACGTACTGGCCGGTGTAGCCGCCGGTCCAGGAGCTGGTCCGGGTGTAGGCGGCGCCGACGCCGGAGGCCTGGGCGGTGCCGGTGAGGGCGAGGACCGCGCCGCCGGCGACGGCCGCCGCGACGGCCGCTCCGACGGCCTTGGTCCGGGTGCTCGTCCTGCGCCGGTGCGAACTGGTGCCCATCGCGTGCCTGCCTCTGCGTGCCGGGGTGTGGGGGTGGGGTGCGGCAGCACGCTAGCGACCGTGAACCGGACAAACCGGCCTTCGGGGACAGGGGCCGGGATCCTTACGCTCCGCTTAAGGAAGGCATCGGAACCAGGAAAGGTTGGGCGGGGCGGCGCCTCACGCCTTGCGGCGGCGGCCCCGGCGGCCTCCGCCCCGGCCCGTACCGGCCGCGCGTCCGTCGAGGCTGATCCAGATCCGCACCTCGGTGCCGCCGAGGACCGAGTGGCCGATGCGGACGTCGCCGCCGGTCGACTCGGCCATGCGGCGCACGATGTCGAGGCCCAGGCCGGTGGAGCCGTCACGTCCGCTGCCCGCGCCCCGCGCGAGCGCGGCGGCGGGGTCGTCGATGCCGGGGCCCGCGTCGGAGACCAGGACGATGACGGCGTCCTCGCCGTTGTGGACGTCGATGGAGAAGGCCGTGGCCTCGGGAGTGTGCCGGAAGACGTTGCCGAGCAGGGCGTCGAGGGCGGCGACGAGTTCGGGGCGGGCGACGGGGATGCGGACCGGGCGGTCGACGCCCGCGACCCGCACCCGGCGGCCCTCGTCCTCGGCGAGCGCCGACCAGAACTCCATCCGCTCGCGGACCACTTCGGCGGCGTCGCAGCCCGCGCCCGGTCCGGTGGCCTGGGTCTGCGGCTTGGCGTCGCGGGCCGTGCGGATGATGATGTCGACCTCGCGCTCCAGCTGTTCGACGGCGGCGCGGGTCTGCTCGGCGGCCGGTCCCGAGCCGAGGGAGGCCGCGTTGAGCCGGAGCACGGTCAGCGGGGTGCGGAGCCGGTGGGAGAGGTCGGCGGCCAGCTCGCGTTCGTTCGCGAGCAGCTGCACGACCTGGTCGGCCATCGAGTTGAAGGCGACGGCGGCCGACTTGAGTTCGGGCGGTCCCTCCTCGGGGACGCGGGCGCCGAGCCTGCCCTCGCCGAGGTCGTGGGCGGCGCCCGCGAGCCGCTGGGCGGGCTGGACCATCCGGACGCCGAGGCGGTCGGCGACGGCGACGGAGCCGACGATCAGGGCGAAGCCGACGCCGGCGAGGACGAGCCAGGCGGTGGCGACGCCGTTGCTGACCTCGCCCTCGGGGACGAAGAGTTCGACGACGGCGACCTGGGCGTTGCTGAGCGCGGTGGGCTGGAGCAGGGCGAAGCCGCCGGGCACCTCGGCGATGGAGGCGCGGCCGAGGCTGCGGGTGGCGGCGAGCTCCGCCGGGTCGGCCCGCCGGGTGCCGATCTCCAGGGCGGTCCCGCCGGGCCCGTCGGCGGGAACGTGGATGGCGAGCCGGCCGGCCGCGCCGTCCTCGGTGGTGGCCACGGCCTTGTCGAGTTCGTCGCGGTCGGTGGTGATCGCGAGGACGGGGGCGAGCCCGGCGGCCCGGCGTTCGGCGTTGGAGAAGGCCCGGTCGCGGGCCATCTCCTTGACGACGAGCCCGAGGGGTACGGCGAAGGCGAAGACGACCATGACGGTGACGGCCAGCGACACCTTGACCAGCGCCCATCTCACGGCTGCGGCTCCCGGGGCGGCTCCAGCTTCACGCCCACGCCGCGCAGGGTGTGCAGGTAGCGGGGCCGGGCGGCCTTTTCGCCCAATTTCCGCCGCAGCCATGACAAATGTACGTCGATGGTCTGGTCGTCCCCGTACGACTGCTGCCAGACCTCGGCGAGCAGCTCCTTGCGCGGCACGACGACACCGGGCCGCCCGGCGAGGAAGGCGAGCAGGTCGAACTCGCGCCGGGTCAGGTCCAACGGCGCCCCGTCCAGCTCCGCCTGACGGCGCAGCGGGTCGACGGTGAGCCCCCCGACCCGGATGACCTGGGAGGGCGGGACCTCGCCCCCGCCGGCGCGGGAGCGGCGCAGGACGGCGGCCATGCGGGCCGTCAGGTGGTCGACCGAGAAGGGCTTCACGAGGTAGTCGTCCGCCCCCGCGTGGAGGAGCCGCACGATCTCCGCCTCGTCGTCCCGGGCGGTCGCGATGATCACCGGGACGTCGGTGATCCCGCGCAGCATCTTGAGCGCCTCGGACCCGTCGAGATCGGGCAGACCGAGGTCCAGGATCACGACGTCGAAGCGGAAATGGGCGACCTCGCGCAGCGCCTCCAGAGCCGTGCCGACGCTCCGTACGGTGTGGGAGGCCTCGGACAGCTGCCGGATGAGGGCGGAGCGCACGAACTGGTCGTCCTCGACCACGAGCACACTTGCCATGGGCGGCACCGTACGCCATCCGGGTGAAGCGCCGAGCATGACGCACCCTCCGGTACGGGCATACGGCCGGTAGTGCACTATGTCCCGGTGCGAAGAGGACTCGTTCACGCCCTGGCCTGGTCGCTCGCCACCGGCGCGGCGGTCACCCTGTCCTGGTGGGGGGTGCACACGGTGCTGTCCGGCACGGTGTACGACCCGCCGCGCGCGCTGCCGCTCCCGGCCGGCCCCGCCGAGGCCCCGGACACGGCCGGCGGCGACCCGCAGACCTCCTCCACCCGGAGCCCCGCGACGACCCCGCCGTCCTCCCCCGCCACCCCGAAGTCCACGCCGAGCGAGGCCCGGACGTCCCCGGCGGTCCCGTCCGCGACGCCCTCGCGGACCCCTGACCCCACCACGGAGCCGCCGGTCGCGCCGCCCTCGGACCCGGGCTTCGGCCCGGGCGTGAAGAGCTACCCCGTGGACGGCGGCCGGGTCACCTTCGACCTGGGCGAGACCTCGGCCGAACTGGTCTCGGCGACGCCCGCGTCCGGCTGGCAGATGCAGGTGTGGAAGCAGCCGACCTGGATCCGGGTCACCTTCACCAGGGACGGCCGCGAACTGTCGGTCTTCTGCCTCTGGCACGACACCGCGCCCCGCGTGGAGATCGAGGACCGCCAGGCCTGACGGCCGGTCGGTCTGTCGGTCGGTCGGCCTGTCGGCCGGTCAGCCGGTCAGCGGAAGACGGACGCCGGCGGTACGGGTGAGGGCTTGGCGCTCGCGTCGGTGACCGGTGCCGCTCCCCCGGCGAAGTCGGCGAGCGCCCTGCCGTGTTCCACCCGCCCCGGGTGCGGGTCGGTGGCGACCCGGCGGGTCAGCTCGGCCACCGGCAGCTCGCGGTCCGAGGCGAGCAGCACCGCGTTGCCGAAGCGGCGGCCGCGCAGGACCGTCGGGTCGGCGGTGAGCGCCAGTTCCGGGAAGACCGCGGCGGCGGTGGCGATCTGGCCGCGCAGATGGGTCAGCGGCGGGC
Source organism: Streptomyces sp. NPDC059695 (assembly GCF_042733785.1). NCBI lineage: Bacteria > Bacillati > Actinomycetota > Actinomycetes > Kitasatosporales > Streptomycetaceae > Streptomyces > Streptomyces sp. NPDC059695. Next base: position 440,088 of record NZ_JBHWFF010000002.1, read on the forward strand.
CGTCCGCGAGGTTCGCCGCGTACAGGCCGCCGGGCCGGAGCACCCGCCGCACCTCGGCGAGGAACTCGGTGCTGGTGAGGTGGGCCGGGGTGCGGGCCCCGCTGAACACGTCGGCGATGACGAGGTCGGCCCAGCCGTCCTGGACCTTGCCGAGTCCGGCGCGGGCATCGGTGGAGCGGACCCGGATGCGGGCCCCCGGGTCGAGGGGCAGTTCCCGGCGGACGAGCTGGACCAGGAGCCCGTCGAGCTCGACGATCTGCTGGGTGGAGCGGGGCCGGGTCGCGGCGACGTAGCGGGCGAGGGTGAAGGCGCCGCCGCCGAGGTGCACGACCTGGAGGGGCCGGTTCGGCGGGGCGGCGAGGTCGGCGACGTGGCCCAGGCGCCGCTGGTACTCGAAGGTCAGGCTGGCCGGGTCGTCGAGGTCGACGTGCGACTGCGGGGCGCCGTCGATGAGCAGCGTCCAGCCGCGCGGGCGCTCCCGGTCCGGTATGAGTTCGGCGAGACCGCCGTCGACGGTCTCGACGACGGGGACGGCCGTCGCCGCCCTGTCACGCTGCTTGTTCCTGGCCACAGGCCCATTATCGGCGCAAGCCGGAACGGGAGCTCAGTGGCAGCCGTCGGCCGCCTCGATGAGCCGCGCCGCCTCGCCGAGCGCCTCGCGCAGCACGGCGGGGTCGGTGACGGGGTCGGTGTCGCCCGGGGGCAGCAGCCAGCCGGCCGGGCGGGGCGCGTCGCCGGCCGGTTCGGGGAGCTCGGGCAGTTCGGGGAGGCGGAGGCCGCGCCCCGAGGTCCGCGTACAGGCACTGCCCGGCATGTCCCAGGCGGCGGCGGTGCCCGGCGGCACCAGGAAGCCGAGGGTGTCGCAGGTGCCGTCGTGGACGACGGGGCCGACGGCGGGGGCGGCGGCGCGGCGCAGGATGTCGACGGCCTCCAGGCCCTGGCGGACCGGGACGGTCACCAGGTCCCAGGCTCCGGCCGCGTCCGGGGCGTTCGCGGGGCGCACGGCCTCCGGGGCGGGCACGTGGCGCGTGGCCGACTGCGAACCGATCTCCGACATGGGGACCCCTCCTCGCTCCAGAGGAGACACGTTCCGTCTCTCCCTTACGGTTCAACGCCCGTGCGCGTCAACGGCTACGGCGGGATGCCGCCGCAAAGGATGGCAGTTCATGGCAGATCACAGGCGAGATATCCGATTTGTAGCCAAACTCTGCGTGTGCGTCCGGTCACAGCAGGTACGTTCTTGCCGCCGGACACCCGGCAGCACCAGGAGAGGGCTCGGCCATGGCGATGTCACGGGCAGTTCCCAATCTCGCCTTCCGCCGGCTCCGCGGACAGCAGTCGCCGGCGGAGTTCGCCGCGGCGGTCCGCCGGGCGGCGCGGGAGATCGGCGAACAGGTCGCGTGCGACGCCCGCTACATCGGGCGCGTGGAGGCGGGCGAGATCCGCTGCCCCAACTACGCGTACGAGCGGGTCTTCCTGCACATGTTCCCCGGTCTCGGCCTCTGTGACCTGGGGTTCTCCGCGCGGGAGACGGTCCGCGGCCGGCGGCAGGCCGTCCCGGCCGGGGCAGTGGCTCCCGCCGCCATCACCACCCGGAACGATGAGGAGAGCGACGTGCTGCGTCGCGCATTCATGACGAGCGGCTCCGCCACCCTGGCGGCCGCCTCGCTGGGACTCGGCGGCCCCGTCGTCGCGATCCCCTCCCCCCGCGGCACCCACCGGATCGGCGAGGCCGAGGTGCGGGCCGTGGAGGACGCCGTGCGCCGGATCCGGCTGCTCGACGACCGGCACGGCGCGGACGGGCTCTACAAGGTGGCCGCGCAGCCGCTCCGTACCGCGTACGCGCTCCTCGACGCCGGCACCATGTCCCGCCGCTCCACCGAGGACCGGCTGCACGCGGGCGCGGGCGAGCTCTCCCTCTCCGTCGGCTGGCTGGCCCACGACTCGGGCCGGCACGAGGACGCGCGCTCGCACTACGCGGAGGCCCTGGCGACCGCGCGCGTGGCGGGGAACGCGGCCCTGGAGGCGCACGCCTTCTGCAACACCTCGTTCCTGGCCCGGGACACCGGACGGTTCCGCGAGGCGGTCCGGGCGGCGCAGGCCGGCCTGCGGGCCGCGCAGCCGCTGGACTCGGCCCGGCTGCTCTCGCTGCTCTCGCTGCGGGAGGCGGGCGCGTGGGCGGGGCTCGGCGACCGGTCCGCCTGCGAGCAGGCGCTCGGCCGCGCGCACGGCTGGTTCGACCGGGGCCCGGCCGAGGGCGACCCCGAGTGGATGTCCTTCTTCGGGGAGCCCGAGCGGGAGGCCCTGGAGGCCGGGTGCTGGGCGGCGCTGGGCGAATGGGGCCGGGCGGCCCGCCACGCACACCGGGCCGCGGTCCTGCAGAACCCGCACTTCGCCCGGAACCTCGCGCTCTACCGGGCCCACCTCGCCAAGGCCCTGGCGCACGCGGGCCGCCCGGACGAGGCGGCGGCGGAGGCGCGGCGCGTCGCGGACTCCCTCGACGGCATCGCCTCGGCCCGGATCCGCGGCCTGCTCGCGGAGACGAGCAGGGCCCTGGCGGGCACGTACTGACCCGGGGCTACCCCTCCAGGTGGCCCGTACCGACCGGGCCCACCCCTCCAGGTGGCGCGTGCCGCCCCCGGCTACCCCTCCAGGTGGCCCGTGTCGTTCCAGCGTTCGATCGCCGGGGCGCCGTACGCCCAGCCGAGGACCGAGAGGCTCGTCGGGTCGAGGCGGATGCGGGAGCCGAAGGAGATGTCCTCGCCCATCCAGCGCGCGCCGATCGTGCGCAGGATGTGGCCGTGCGCGAAGACCAGGACGTCGCGGTCGGCGGAGCGGGCCCACTCCACGATCTCGTCGGCGCGGGCCGCCACCTGCGCCAGGGACTCGCCCCCGGGGACGGCGTCGCGCCAGAGGAACCAGCCGGGGCGGATGTCCTGGATCTGGGCCGGGGTGAGGCCCTCGTACGCCCCGTAGTCCCACTCCATCAGCGCGTCCCAGGGCTCGGCCCGGTCGCCGAGACCGGCCAGCTCGCAGGTCTCGCTCGCCCGGACCAGCGGGCTGGTGCGCACCTCGACGCCGGGCAGCCCCTGCCAGGGCCCGCGGCGCAGGCGCTCGCCGAGCAGCTTCGCGCCGCGCCGCCCCTCGTCGAGCAGGGGTATGTCGGTCCTGCCGGTGTGCCGGCCGAGAAGTGACCACTCGGTCTGGCCGTGCCGGGCGAGCAGGATGCGCGGTGCCATGGGAAGGACGCTCCAGGGGTTCACGAGGTGCGGACGTGCCTCCCCCATCATCGCCGACCTGAATTCACGGTGACCTCCGGGCAACCCCCGGGGGCCGTCCGGCGTCCCCTCCCCCGGGCCGATCACCGACCGGGGGGACTCTCATGCGCAAGCCACGCTGGTGGGCGGAGCTGTCGCTGATCGCCGTCGTGTACGCGGCCTACTCCTGCGGGCGGCTGCTGGTGCGGGGCGACGAGGCCTCGGCCGTGGCGCACGGGCTCGCGATCCTGCGGTTCGAGGAGCGCCTCGGGATCGACGCCGAGCACCCGCTGAACCGGCTGTTCACGGACGTCGCCGCGCTCGGGGTCCCCGCGGACTTCGCGTACGCCTCGCTGCACTACCTGGTGACCCCGGCGGTCCTGGTGTGGCTCTTCCGCCGCCGCCCCGCGCAGTACCGGGCGGCCAGGACCTGGCTGATGCTCTCCACGCTCCTCGGGCTCGTCGGCTTCACGCTCCTGCCGACCTGTCCGCCCCGGCTGCTCGACGCGGCGCACGGCTTCACGGACACGATGGCGCACTTCGCCTCGTACGGCTGGTGGGGCGGCGAGGCGAGCGCACCGCGCGGGCTCGGCGGTCTGACCAACCAGTACGCGGCGATGCCCAGCCTGCACGTCGGCTGGGCGCTGTGGTGCGGAGTGATGCTGTGGCGGTACGGGCGGTCGCCGCTCACGCAGGCCCTCGGGGCGGCGTATCCGCTGGTCACCACGCTCGTCGTGATGGGGACCGCCAACCACTATCTGCTGGACGCGGTCGCCGGGGCCGCCGTGATGGGCGCCGGTCTGCTCCTGGCGCCGCACGCGGTGCGGCTCGCCGACCGGATCCCCGGAAGGGTGGAAGCTCCCCCGGTTGTCAGTTGCGGATGCGAGACTTCCACGGGTGAGCGCATCCCTGGACAGCGGTCTGTCCGCAGCACCGCAGACGACACCACGAAAGCTACTCGCTGAGCTGCGTGGACCGGGCGTCGTGCCGCGCCCGCTGGACGCCCGTGCCCTCGCGGCGCTCGCGGCGAACCCGGGGTGCAGGCGGCGGGCCGTCCTCGACGGCGCCGGGGTCGACAAGTCGGCGCTCGCCGCGAAGCTCGGCTCCCCCGCCCCGTTCGGCCAGTCGCAGTTCGCGATCGTCCGGGGCAACTCCTTCGAGGCGAAGGTCAAGGCGGACGGCGGCCGCGAGCTGCTGCGGCTGATCGGCGTCGAGGAGCCGGGCGAGGTGTCCCTGCCGGACCTGGCGGCGGCCGGTCCCGAGGGACGGGTGGCGCGCACCGCGCTCGCGCTGCGGGAGGCGACCGCGGCCGGGACGTGGGCGCTGCTCGACCATCCGCTGCTCGCCCTGGAGATCGCGGGCTCCCCGGTCTACCTGGAGCCGGACGCGGTCGTCGTGCACCCCGACGGCGGGTGGACGGTGGTGGAGATCAAGTCGTTCCCGATGATCGACGGCGCGGCCGACGCGTCGAAGGTGGGCGCCGCGGCCCGCCAGGCCGCGGTGTACGTGCTGGCCCTGGAGCGGGTGGCGGCCCGCACCGAGGGCGCCCGGGTCGCCGCGTCGGTGCTCCTGGTCTGCCCGAAGGACTTCTCGAACGTGCCGGCGGCCTCCGTCGTCGACGTGCGCAAGCAGCGGTCGGTGACCCGCCGGCAGCTGGCCCGGCTGACCCGTGTCGACGAGATCGCGCGGGCCCTCCCGGAGGGCATCAGCTTCGACGTGGTGGAGCGGTCGGCCGAGGAGCTGACGGCGGCCGTGGAGTGCGTGCCCCACCAGTACGCGCCGGAGTGCCTGGCCGCCTGCGAGCTGGCGTTCCACTGCCGGTCGCGCTCCCGGGCCGCGGGCGCGGTGGAGACGCTGGGCCGTTCGGTACGGGGCGAGCTGGGCGGCCTGACGACGGTCGGCGCGGTCCTGGCGGCGGCCCGCGGCGAGCAGGGCGACCCGGACGATCCGGCGGTGGCGGCACTGCGCCGGGCCCGGGCGCTGCGCGAAGAGGCCCTCGCGGGGGTGGCGGCGTGTCGCTGATCTCCACGCTCGCCCGGATGGAGGCCGTCGAGTCGGGCCGGGCGCAGCCGCTCGCGACCGTCCGGCACCGGCGGGTGTCGGAGCGCCCGCTCGTCCTCGTGCCGCTGACCACCGCCGGTGAGGCGGGCGCCCCGCTGGGCGCCCTCGTCGGCACCGACCCCGGGGCGCCGCGGCTCCTGGTGGTGCCGCAGCCCCGCGACCGTGACCTGCGGTTCGCCTTCCTGGCCGACCTGGCCGAGGAGATCCTGCCGTACGTCGACTCGTTCGCGGACGTCGTCGAGGCGGCGGAGCGCAACGAGACCGACCCCGAGACCGGCAAGAAGGTGAAGGTCGAGGTCGAGCTGTGCGCCGACGCGCCGCAGCTGATCGTGCCGAGCCGGGCGGGCGTCGAGTACGTCCGGCTGCTCGGGCGGTCGACGCGGTTCCGGCGCACGGCCGAGCAGGACCCGGAGACCCCCTTCCCCGCGCCGCCGCGCGTCCCGCTGCTCGGGCGGTGGCTGACGCACTTCGGCGAGCGGGCCCGGGTGCCCGGCTCCTCGCTGCTGCTCGCGGCGACCGACCTGCTCAACCGGCACTGGGCGACCGGGCAGTCCTCCCTGGAGGACCAGCACCTGGGCGCGCTGCTCGCCTGGATCGACCCCCGGGACGGCGCGCCGGGCCCCGAGGGGGCGCTGCGGGCCGAGGCGGGCCGGGACGCCCGGGGGCAGCTGCTGTGCCCGCCGGCCGGTCCGGCCACCGACCCGGCCTTCGACAACGGGCTCCTCGCGCCCGCGATCGAGCGGTACGACCGGGCGCGGCAGGCGCTGGGCGCGGCCGAGGACGGCGAGAGCGCCGACACGGGCCTCGGGGAGCTGCACGCGGCCGAGCGGGAGCTGCGCCGTCTCGTCGTCTCGCAGCTGGAGCCGACCTGGGACGCGGTCTGGCGGGCGATCGGCCTGCTGCGGGAGCTGCCGGAGGGCGCCAGGGTCGAGGACCGCTGGACCCGGGACCGCTGGTCCTTCACGGGTCACCGGGACCGGGTCGCGGCCGGCGAGCCGCCGCAGCCGCGCCGGGACGACGCGGTGACGGCGGCGCAGAAGCTCGCCGCCCGCGAGCAGGCGCAGGGGCAGCTGGAGGCGCAGGAGGCCCTGGACGATCCGCTGGTCCTGGCCGGGCGGCGGCTGGCGGGCGAGGCGTTCACGGCGGAGGTGGCCGAGGTGACCATGGCGTGGACGGAGTCGAAGCGGCCCGCGCCGCGCCCGCTCGTCACGGTCCGCACGGACGACCGGCCGCACCTGGGCGCGGGGGTGAAGGTGTACCGCTCGCTGGACGGCAAGCCGCAGACGGCGGAGTTCGTGCGGTACGAGGAGGACGGCTCGGCGCTCCTGCGGATCCTGGACCGGATGGGCCGCTCCAAGGAGCCCGCGGAGGGCTCGGTGCCGGAGAAGGGCGAGCGGATCGCCTGGACGCTGTTCGAGCACGACCAGCGGGTGGGGCCGAAGCTGCCGGACCCCGAGGAGACCCCCTGGACGCACGGCGGCCCGCCCCGCGCGGACGCCGTGGAGCTGCCCGACGCCGTGACCCCCGAGGACGTGCTGTGAGCCCCGGGATCTTCGACCCGTCGGCCGAGGCCGCCCGGGCGACGGACGCCATCCTCGCGGACACCCTGCACGGCACCGCCCGGGGCGTCGTCGTCGATTCGCCTCCGGGCGCCGGCAAGTCGACGCTCGTGGTGCGGGCCGCCCTCGAACTGGCCGCCGCCGGACGGCCCCTGATGGTGGTCGCCCAGACGAACGCGCAGGTGGACGATCTGGTGCTGCGGCTCGCCGAGAAGGAGCCGGGACTGGAGGTCGGCCGGCTGCACTCGAACGACTCCGACCCGTACGACAAGGCGCTCGACGACCTGGAGAACGTACGGAAGTCGGCGAAGGCGGGTGAGCTGGCCGGGCTGCCGGTCGTGCTGTCCACGGCGGCCAAGTGGGGGCACGTGAAGAACGTCGAGCCGTGGGCGCACGCGATCGTCGACGAGGCGTACCAGATGCGCTCGGACGCGCTGCTCGCGGTGGCGGGCCTGTTCGAGCGGGCGCTGTTCGTCGGCGACCCCGGGCAGCTGGACCCGTTCTCGGTGGTGGGCGCGGAGCAGTGGGCGGGGCTCTCGTACGACCCGTCGGCCAGCGCCGTGTCCACGCTGCTCGCGCACAACCCGGAGCTGCCGCAGCACCGGCTGCCGGTCTCCTGGCGGCTGCCCGCCTCGGCGGCGCCGCTGGTGTCGGACGCCTTCTACCCGTACACGCCGTTCCGCAGCGGCACCGGGCACGGGGACCGGAAGCTGTCCTTCGGCGTGGCCTCGGACGGCTCGGGTACCGACCGGGTCCTGGACGAGGCGGCCGAGTCCGGCTGGGGCCTGCTCGAACTCCCGGCCCGGCACACCCCGCGCACCGATCCCGAGGCCGTCGGCGCGATCGCCCTGGTCGTCCGCAGGCTCCTGGACCGGGGCGGGGCGGCGGTCTCGGAGCGCTCGGAGACCCCGGTGCCGCTCACCCCGGACCGGGTCGCGGTCGGCACCGCCCACCGGGACCAGGCGGCGGCGGTCCGCGCGGCGCTCGCGGGGCTGGGCGTCACGGGCGTGACGGTGGACACGGCGAACCGGCTCCAGGGCCGCGAGTACGACGTGACGGTCGTGCTCCATCCGCTGTCGGGGCGCCCGGACGCGACCGCCTTCCATCTGGAGACGGGCCGGCTGTGCGTCCTGGCCTCCCGGCACCGGCACGCGTGCATCGTGGTGTGCCGCGCCGGCGTGGCGGAGCTCCTCGACGAGCACCCGTCGGCGGATCCGGTGCGGCTGGGGGTCGCGGTGTCGTTCCCGGACGGCTGGGAGGCGAACCACGCGGTCCTGTCGCACCTGGAGGAGCACCGGGTGGCCTGGACACCGTGACCGGCGCCGGGGGCGCGCGCGGAAGGGTTCGCGCCCTTGCGGGGCGCGGGACAATGGAAGACGGCCCGGGATTCCGGGCCGTGCCTGTGCGAGGAGGAGAAGGACGATGGCGGAACCCGCGGAGCGGAGCGCACAGCGACGGCTTCGGCCGGCACCGCTGATCTTCGAGCCTGCCGAGGCGACCGCCGATCCGGAGCACTTCTTCGACCTGGAGTCGATAGAGGATCCCCGCGAGCTGCTGTCCCGGGCGACGGAGCTGACGCTCGCCTTCCGGGCGGCGACGGACCGGGCGACGGAGTTCCAGGCGATCGCGGCCGCGCAGCTGGCGGATCCGCGCCGGTTCGACCGGCTGACGGCGGCGGACGTCGCCGCGCGGGCGGAGTGGACCGAGGACTACGCCGTGAAGATGATCGAGTTCGGCCGCGACCTGATCCGTACGAACGGCCGCCCGCCCGAGGAGTGAGCCGGACGGCCGAGCGGCCCCGGACCGTGTCGAACGGCTCCGGACCGTGTCGTACGTCTGGCCGAAAAAGCCCCCCTGGCATATGCCGAGGGGGCACGATACTCCTCGCCCACCCCTCCTGTCCGGGATTCCGGGAACCCTCGGCCATCGGATCGTCACTCCCGGTACATCTGGATGCATGACGACCTGGCTGCGCGACGAGACCCCGCACGACATCTTCCGGTTCCTCCGGGAGGGCGACGAGGGACGCCACCAGACGGCCCGGGTGACCGCCGACGGGGCCGCCTGGCTCGCCTCGGCCGCCGGGGGCCGCGCGGACGCCGCGCTCACCCGCTGGGAGTCCCGGCCGGCCGTTCCGGCGGCGCTGCCCTGCGGGACCGCCTTCGACGTCGTCAACGTGGACCCGGTGTTCGGGCGCCGGATGCTGGACCGGCTGTGGGAGGAGGGCCCGGGCTCGGGGCCCGTGGCGACGCACCGGGGCCGGATGATGCTGTTCGCCGCGCCGGGGACGGCCCAGCGGCTGCCGGCGCTGCTGGACTGGGAGGAGTGGGGGGACTCGGTCCCCCGGCCGCTCTGCCACGGGCGCGGGGACGCGGTGACCGTGCCGCCGCTCGTGCCCTCCGCTTCCGCCGGGCCCCGCTGGCTGGTGGCCCCGGACACCCGGCACCCGTGGCTGCCCGGGCCCGAGGTCGTGCTCTGGGCCTGTGTGCGGGCCGTCCGGGCGGTCTCCGCCGCCGACGTGCGGGTATCGATTTTTCCTCCCGCCGATCCGGATGCTAATGTCTACGACGTCAGCAGGCGCCGCTAGCTCAGTTGGTTAGAGCAGCTGACTCTTAATCAGCGGGTCCGGGGTTCGAGTCCCTGGCGGCGCACAGACAGGGAAGGCCCCCTCACCACGGTGAGGGGGCCTTCTCCGTGTGCCCGGTCACCGCCTGCCGGGCGGGGTGATCTTCACGGTCCAGACGCCGGCGGCCGAGCGGTCGGTGACCTCCACGCGTACGCCCGAACCGGGCACGGTCAGGGTCTCGCCCTCCCCGACGGGGGCGTCCGCGAGCGGCGGGTAGACGGAGCGCTCCGCGCATGCCTCGGTGTCCGGGTGCGCGTCCACGACCTCGACCGGCCCCTCTCCGGAGGCCGCGCCGTTGCGGACCCGGTAGACGAGCACGCCCTCGGTGCACGCGTCGGCGTCGTTCCCGGCGGTGCTGCGGGCCTCGATCGCGAGGACGCTGTCGGGGCCGGTGCGGACGACGGCGAGCCGGGTGCCGAGGGTGCCGCCGGGCGGCGGCGGGGCGTCCGTCGGCTCCAGGCCGACGAGCCGGGGGCCGGACCCCTGGACGCAGGTCACCTGGGCCCGGGAGAGCCAGCCGAGCTTCCACTTGTGCCAGCCGAAGAGGTCCGGGGAGAGCCCGAACTGGCTTCCCATGACGTCCCAGTCGCCCACGTGGGTGTCCCAGTCGCCCTTGCCGTCCGCCGGGCGGTGGTAGAGGTCGGGCAGGTCGAAGACGTGCCCGGTCTCGTGGGCGAGGACGTTGCGGTCCGGCGGGTGCCGCTCGAAGACGGTGACGACCCGCTTGATCTCGGTGCCGTCGGCCTCCAGCGGGCGGTCGAGGTTGACGACCTTCGTCGCGTCGGAGTCCACGCCGGGCGCGTCCGGGTCGGCGACCAGGTAGACGATGTCGTACCGGGAGAAGTCGACGTCCTTGTCGGCGGCGGCGATCGCGTCGCGGAGGTAGGCGGCCCGCTTCCCGGCGTCCCAGTCCCGCCGTATGCCGTACGAGCTCGAATCGTGCGGCATCGGGGTCCAGACGGCCCTGGGGTGCGGGCGCAGGCTGAACCGTCCGTAGGAGGCCCGGTCGAAGAACTCGCTGGTGGCGGGGAAGTGGTCGGCGGCGAGTTCGGCCGGTGAGGTGAGCGGCTCGGAGTCCGGGAAGGACAGGAAGACCATCACCGCGTCGAGGGTCTGGTTCGGGCGCGGATAGGAGCCGTTCCAGGTGTCGAGGCCGAGCGAGTGGTGCGCGGCGGTACGGGGCAGGACGCAGGGGCTCGCCGAGGACGCGCCGACGGCGGGACCCGCGACGAGCCCGGTGGCGGCCAGGGCGGCGAGCGAGGTGAAGGCCGCCGCACCGGCACGCAGCCGTGGGCGTTCCACTCCCCCGGGTGGCTGCTGAGCCCTCACGTGGACCTCCGGATCGGGAATGCGGGACACCCCACCCACCTTGTGACGGTTCGCGGCGTTTCGCATGTTTCCGCTGCCCCGGTCGGGTGAGGGCACGCCACGGGGTCGACGCGACACGCGCGCTCTTCAGCTCACGGAAAGTCACATTCGGTCATGGACCCAACGGGCTGTGTCAGAGCCGCGCAGAAACGATCGGGCGGGTCGGCCCGGTGGGCACCCCCACAGCCCCCGGGCCGCTTCACGGACGCCCGGGAGCTGGAACGCTCCCCCGGCTGGCTCTATGATCGGCTCACTCTTCCTTGGCCGACCATCCCGACCACATGTGACCGGCCCGACTGCACACGGGAGCGAGCGGTGAGCGGAACCCCCGAAGGACCGGTGCACCCAGAGCCGGCGGAGACACACGCGGCCGAGCCCGCACTCACGGAGCGTCACCTCGCACGCCGGGCGGCCGAACTCCGCGACTACCGCGCCGCCTTCCGGGTCTCCCAGCTCGCCATGGCCGTCGTCGACGAGACCGGCGTCGTCGTGGTCGCCAACGACTCCCTCGGCGCCCTCCTCGGGGCCGAACCCTCGGCGCTGCGCGAGCAGGCCGCGGCCGACCTCGTCGACCTCGCCTCCGACGGACGCACCTGGCACGCCTACCGCGAGGTGCTCGGCGGCCGCCGCTCCCGCTTCCGCTGCACCCGCCGCCTCAAGCAGGCCGACGGACGCTCCCTGTGGGCCGAGGTCACGGTCGCCCCCGTCCCCGGCAGCCGGCGCGTCCTGCTCTCGATCGCGGACATCAGCGACCGGCGCGAGCTCCAGGCCCGGCTGCGCCACCTCCAGATGCACGACCCGGTGACCCGGCTGCCCAACCGCGCGCTGTTCTTCGAACGCCTCTCGTGCGCCCTGGAGGGCGCGGCGCTGGACGCCGCCGCGAGCACGGGACCGGCGGGCCCGTCCGATGCGTCGCACGAGTCATACGAGTCGTACGGCTATGGCAGAACAGGGCGGATCGGTCTCTGCTACCTGGACCTCGACGGGTTCAAGGCGGTCAACGACACCCTCGGCCACCGGGTCGGCGACCGGCTCCTGGCCGCCGTCGCCACCCGTCTGACGGAGTGCGCGGACAGCGACGGCTACACCCGCAACGGCGGCCATCTCGTGGCACGGCTCGGCGGCGACGAGTTCGCGATCCTGGTCGAGGACTCCACCGGGACGGAACAACTGGCCGACCTGGCCCGCTCGGTGCTCGACGCGCTCCAGCGCCCCTTCGACCTGGGCGGTCAGCGGCTCTCGGTCTCCGCCTCGATCGGCGTCGTCGAGCGGGCGGGGCGCGGGACGACGGCGACCGCCCTCATGCAGGCCGCCGACACCACGCTGTACTGGGCGAAGGCCGACGGCAAGGCCCGCTGGACGCTCTTCGACCCCGAGCGCAACGCACACCGGATGACCCGGCAGTCGCTCTCCTCCACCCTGCGGCCCGCCGTGGAGCGCGGGGAGTTCGCCCTGGAGTACCAGCCGCTCGTGGACCTGACCGACGGGGCCGTGCGCGGCGTGGAGGCGCTGGTGCGCTGGAACCACCCGCAGTTCGGCTCGCTCGCGCCGAATCGGTTCATCGGGATCGCCGAGGAGGACGGCTCCATCGTCGAGCTGGGCCGCTGGGTGCTGAACACGGCCTGCCGCCAGGCCCGGCAGTGGCAGAAGGACCATCCGCGCGAGCGCCCGATCTTCGTGAGCGTCAACGTGGCGGTCCGCCAGGTCTGGGACTCCGACCTGGTCGCGGACGTGGCGGGCATCCTCGCCGAGACCGGGCTCGCGCCGCATCTGCTCCAGCTGGAGCTGACCGAGTCCGCCGTGATGGGCTCGAACGGGCGGCCGCTCCAGGCGCTCCAGGCGCTGAGCGACATGGGGGTGCGGATCGCGATCGACGACTTCGGCACCGGCTACTCGAACCTCGCCTACCTGAGCCGGCTGCCGGTCTCCGTGCTCAAGCTGGACGGCTCCTTCGTCCGGGGCTTCCAGGACGAGGAGCACCCCAACCCGGCGGACGAGCTCATCGTCGAGGCGCTCGTGCACCTCGCGCACCGGCTCGGTCTCACCGTGACCGCCGAGTGCGTCGAGACGGCCGGACAGGCCAGCCGGCTGCGCCGGATCGGCTGCGACACCGGGCAGGGCTGGCTGTACTCACGGGCGGTGGCCCCGGACCGCATCGCCGAGCTGATCGGCACGGAGCCGCTGCCGGTCTGACGTCCGCGCGGCCCGCCGTCGCGTCCGCGGGGTCCGTACGTGCGTCCACGCGGTCCGTGCGTCACGTCCGCGCGGCCCGTGCGGGGCTTCGGGCATGGAACTGCCCCCGGCCGGAGGGACATTCCGGGCGGGGGCAGTGGTCATGCGGTGCGGGAGGTCAGCAGGCGCCGAGGTCCTGCCAGACGCCCCACTCGCCGGTGGTGCCGGGGGCCTCGTTCTGCGTCCACCACTTGGCCTTCCACTTGTGGCCGTTGTGGGAGACCTCGTTGCCCGCGTTGTAGACCGTGCCGGCCACGTACGCCGGGGCCGAGCCGCAGCCCGTGGGCGGGGTGGTCGGCGGCGTGGTGGGCGGGGTGGTCGGGGGCGTCGTCGGCGGGGTGGTCGGCGGCGTCGTGGTGGGCGGGGTGGTCGTGCCGCCGAGCGCGGTGTTGATCTGCTTCAGCAGGGTGGCGTTCTCGTCCAGGCCGAGGAGCGAGTACATCATCGCGCCGCCCAGGCCGCGCTGCTTGGCGTAGTCGACGCGGGCCTGGATGGACTTCTGGTTCAGGCCGGTGAAGAACTCGCCGTCCTTGTAGAAGTACGAGGCCTTCGCCTGGTCGTCCCAGAAGGTGGTCGCCGGGTTGTCGACGATGCCGCCGAGCTCCTTGTAGTGCGCGATGCCGGCCTGCTGGCTCAGCGGGCGGACGTTGGAGCCGCCGGTCGCGGTCTGCGCGAGGCCGTTGGTGGTCCCGGCGGGGACGCCCTTCCAGCCGCGGTAGTAGAACTCGTAGCCCAGGGTGAGCTTGCCGGCCGGGAAGCCGCCGGTGATGCCGTAGGTGGGGTTGCCGTCGATCCAGGAGTCGATGGCGGCGTCGACGCTGTACTTCTCGGTGCCCGGCGCGATGACGTCGGTCGGGTCGTTCGAGCCGGAGTACAGCGGCGACTGGTGGTACGTCGGCCCGTCGCCGTCCCAGGCGCCGTGCATGTCGTACGTCATGATGTTCGCGTAGTCGAGGTACGCGCCGATCTTGTCCGTCTCGATGTACTTGATCTTGTCCTGGCCGGCCGGGAGGGCCGCGGTCAGCATGTACTTCTTGCCGCCGTTGGCCGCGCCGTACTCGTCGAGCTGCTTGCGGAACTCGGCGAGGAGCAGCGTGAAGTTCTGCTTGTCCTCGGGGGCGTAGTGGTTGCCCAGGTGACCGCCGTTGGAGCCGGGGTACTCCCAGTCGATGTCGATGCCGTCGAAGATGCCGGCCGCCGTGCCCGCGCCGCCGTAGCCGCCCTCGACCGGGAGGTTGCCCTTGATGTACTGGTCGATGCAGGAGGAGACGAGCTTCTTGCGGCTCGCGTCCGTCTTCGCCGCGTCGCTGAAGTACTTGGAGTAGGTCCAGCCGCCGAGCGAGATGTTGATCTTCAGCTTGGGGTACTTCGCCTTCAGTTCCTTGAACTGGTTGAAGACGCCCACGATCGGCTGGTCCCACTTGTCGGCGACGCCGTCGACGGAGTCGGCCGCGCTGAAGGACTTCTGGTAGTCGGCGTACGAGTCGCCCGCACCGTCACCCGCGTTGGGGTTGTTGTCGTCACCCGCGGCCTTGTTGGCCTCGAAACAGGTGAGGTTGGTGGGGTGGATGTTGCCGAACGAGTAGTTGATGACGTCCAGCTGGCCCGCGATGCCCCGGGTGTCGAGGTGCTTGGGGTAGAAGGCGTTGCCGTAGACGCTCCACTGGTCGTAGTACGCGATGCGCACGTTGCCCGCAGAGGCAGTGGTCGACGTGTCGGCGGCCTGGGCGGAGCCGAGGCCGACGGTCGCGGCGAGGGCGCCGCCGGCGAGGGCGCCGCCGGCGAGGGCCGTGCTGAGAAGCGCGGCGATCAAAGGCTTACGGGGGTGCACGTGCTGCCTCCGGGAGGGGGTGGCGGTACGGGAGTTGGAGCAGTGATATCCGCCGCATGAACAGCGCGTCAATGGTCTGAACCAGATTGAGGACTAGACCAATTCGACGGCGAAAGCCCTTGTCAGAGCCGTACAGCACAAAACGGAACCGCCCGCCACCATCGGTGACGAGCGGTTTAAGGTTCACTTAGGGCAGGACGGTGGTTCGTTCGGGAGTGAACCAACCCGCCCCCGAAATCTCGTGGTTCACGCCTCCGGCAGGTGGTCCGGGAGCTCCGGGAGGTCGTACGCGTCGGCGATCAGCCCGTAGCTGCGCACCCGCTCCTCGCCGCCGTGGCCGTTGGCCGTGATCATCAGCTCGTCCGCCCCCGTCCGCTTCCGCAGGTCGTCCAGACCGGTCCGGACCTCGTCCGGCGTGCCGTACACGACGTTCGCGAGCCAGCCGTCCACGAACTCCCGCTCGGCGGGGCTGAATCCGTACGCCTCCGCCTCCTCCGGCGTCGGCACCAGACCGGGGCGCCCGGTGCGCAGCCGCAGCATCGCGAGCGCGCCCGCGAGGACCTGGCGGCGGGCCTGCGCCGCCTCCTCGGCGGCGAAGGCCGAGACGCCGATCATCGCGTACGGGGCGTCGAGGACCCCCGAGGGGCGGAAGGAGTCCCGGTAGAGGTCGAGCGCCGGGATCGTGTTCCTGGCCGAGAAGTGATGGGCGAAGGCGAAGGGCAGCCCGAGCAGCCCCGCGAGGCGGGCGCTGAAGCCGGAGGAGCCGAGCAGCCAGATCGGCGGGCGCCCCTTCGGGCCCTGCACCGGCCCCGGCACGGCGTGGATCCTGGCGTACGGGTGCCCGTCCGGGAAGTCGTCGTCCAGGAAGCGGGTCAGCTCGGCGAGCTGCTCGGGGAAGTCGTCGGCGCCCTCGTTCAGGGTGTCGCTGCGGCGCAGGGCGGCGGCCGTCGCCCCGTCGGTGCCGGGCGCGCGGCCGAGGCCGAGGTCGATCCGGCCCGGGGCGAAGGCCTCCAGGGTGCCGAACTGCTCGGCGACGACGAGCGGCGCGTGGTTGGGCAGCATGACGCCGCCCGAACCGAGCCGGATGCGGCGGGTGTGGGCCGCGAGGTGGGCGAGGATCACGGCCGGCGAGGAGGAGGCGACCCCGGGCATGGAGTGGTGCTCGGCCACCCAGTGCCGGTGGAAGCCGCGCCGCTCGGCGAGCCGGCTCAGCTCGACGCTGGTGGCGAGCGCCTGGGTCGCGGTCCGCCCGCTGCCCACGGTCACCAGGTCCAGCACGGACAGCGGTACGGGCGCGGTGCCCCGGACCTCTCCTCGAATAGCGTCGGTCACCTTCGGGACCCTCCTCGGCGCGTGTGCGGATGCATCCATCCCCGTCGGGAGAACAACAGGAGGGTTCCTCCGCTTATTCCGCTCCGGTCGCCCGGCGTAAAATTCTCCCCTCGGAAGATGGCCGAACACCGACGCCGGGCGCCCCGGCGCACGCCCCTGACCTGAGGCTCTGCGCACCACTCATGACATGGGCATATGCCAGAGTGGCGAGCCCCAGCCCAGAGGCCCGGTCCTCCGCATCATTCTCGCCAACAGCCGCCCCGTGAAAGGCCCTTGGCGGCTATCGCGG
>NZ_JBHWFF010000002.1:456738-566962 GCF_042733785.1 Streptomyces sp. NPDC059695
GGCATATGCCAGAGTGGCGAGCCCCAGCCCAGAGGCCCGGTCCTCCGCATCATTCTCGCCAACAGCCGCCCCGTGAAAGGCCCTTGGCGGCTATCGTGGTACGAAAGCTTGCGGTCACAACCTGGTAGGGGGAAACCGTGGCGCTGAAGCCCGAGCCCACCGCGCCGTTCCACTCGGTGCAGTACGCCCTTCGCGTCCTCGAGACGGTCTCACGGCACGGTGGCGGAGTGACAGACGTCCAGATCGCGCGCGAGGCCGGACTGCCCGTCGCCCACCTGACCTCACTGCTCCTCATGCTGCGCCGCGAGGGGTACGTCGAGCAGGTCGCCGACGGCGCGTACGTGATCGGGGACTCCCTCGTCCTCCTCGGCTCCGGCCTGACCCGCCGCGAAGCCCTGGAGGCCAAGCTCCAGGAGACCCTGAGCGAGCTCCGCGACTCCGTCGGCGCGGCGGTCTACATCAGCCGGTACATCGACGGCGAGGTGAAGATCACCCAGTTCGCCGACAGCCCGCTGACGCCCAAGGTCAACGAGTGGGTCGACTTCCGCTCGGCGGCGCACGCCAGCGCGGTCGGCAAGTGCCTGCTCACCCAGCTCGACCAGAACGGCCGCCGGGACCACCTCTCGCGGCACAAGATCGCCCGGCTGACCTCACGGACGATCACCAGCGAGCGGATCCTCTTCTCCAAGCTCGACAGCCAGCCGGCGACCGTCCCCGTGCTCGACCTCCAGGAGTACGCGGTGGGCACGGTCTGCGCGGCCGTCCCGCTGACGGCGGGCTCGGCCGTGGGCTGCCTCGCCCTCTCCCTGCCGATCGAGCACGCCCACCGGCTGCGCGCGGCGGCCGACACGCTCAACCGCAGGGCCGCCCCGGTGGTCCTCTCGCTGGCCATCTGAGACCGCGGCGGACCCGGTCCCGCGGGGTGGTCGGAAGCACCCCTCGGGACCAGGTAGTATTTTCTCTGTCAGCAGGCGCCGCTAGCTCAGTTGGTTAGAGCAGCTGACTCTTAATCAGCGGGTCCGGGGTTCGAGTCCCTGGCGGCGCACCGACAGAGAAGGCCCCCTCACTCCGGTGAGGGGGCCTTCTTGTCATGCCTTCGCGTCATGCCCGGAGGTAGGTGAGGACCGCGAGCACCCGGCGGTGGGTGTCCTCGGCCGGGGGAAGGTCCAGCTTCGCCAGGATGTTGCCGATGTGCTTGCCCACGGCGGCCTCGGTCACGACGAGCCTGCGGGCGATCGCCCCGTTCGAATGGCCCTCCGCGACCAGGCCCAGGACCTCGCGCTCGCGCGGGGTCAGCGCCCCCAGGGGGTCCCGGTGCCGGCGCAGCAGCTGGCGCACGACCTCCGGATCGACGACGGTGCCGCCGTCCGCGACCCGGGCCAGGGCGTCCGCGAACTCCTCCACCTGCCCGACCCGGTCCTTCAGGAGATAGCCGACGCCGGTGCCGTCCCCCGCGTCGAGGAGGTCCGCGGCATAGCTGCGCTGCACGTACTGGCTGAGCACCAGGACCGGCAGGGCGGGCCGCTCGGCGCGGAGCGCGACCGCCGCCCGCAGACCCTCGTCCTGGAAGCCGGGCGGCATCCGGACGTCGGTCACCACGATGTCCGGTTCATGGGCGGCGACCGCCTCGCGCAGCGCCTCGGCGTCACCGACCGCGGCGACGACCTCGTGGCCGAAACGCGCCAGGAGCCCGATCAGCCCCTCCCGGAGGAGGACGCTGTCCTCGGCGAGGACGACACGGAGCTTTCGGACAGTGCGGGACAAGGGATCTCCACTCGCAGGAGGGTCGGCCCGCCCGGCGGGCTCATGATCGTCAGTGTGCCATCGAGGACGGCGATCCGGTCGGCGAGTCCGGTGAGGCCGGAGCCCCGGGACGGGTCGGCGCCGCCGCGCCCGTCGTCCTCCACCTCCAGCCGGAGGACGCCGTCCGCGTGCCGGGCCGTGATCCGCGCCCGGCGCGCGCCGCTGTGCTTGCCGATGTTGGCGAGGGCCTCGCAGCCGGCGAAGTACGCGGCGCTCTCGACGGCGCCGGGCAGCCGGGGCGTCCCGGACGTGTCCGCGTCCACGGGTACGGCGGAGCGGTCGGCGGCGTCGGCGAGCGCCGGGCCGAGGCCGTAGTCGGCGAGGACCTGGGGATGGATGCCGTGGATCAGCTCCCGCAGTTCCGTCAGGACCTGCCCCGCCTCCGTGTGGGCCTTCGCCAGCTGCTCGGCGAGCGGGCCGCCCGGCGGGGCGTCCAGGCGGGCCAGGCCCAGGGTCATGGTGAGGGCCACCAGCCGCTGCTGGGCCCCGTCGTGGAGGTCCCGCTCGATGCGGCGCCGCTCGGCCTCGAAGGCGTCGACGAGCCGGGCACGGGAGGCGATGACCTCGCCGATGCCGCCCTGCCGCTCGCCCTCCCGGGGGGTGAGCAGGGCCCGCGCGAGAGCCGCGCGGGCGCCGGCGACAGCGGCCAGGGGGTAGGCGAGGGCCACGAGCAGGACGGCGCCGAGGAGGGCGGCGCCGAAGGCCTCCGGATAGGAGGTGACCAGGTACGCCTTGACGACCTTGGTCTCGTAGCCGTCCGCCGCCAGCCGGAAGGGGGCGCTGAGGAGCGCGACGGGCAGGCCGGCGCCGACGGCGAGCGCGAGGAGGTCCAGCGGCCACAGGACGGTGGCGAGCAGCAAGGCGTACGCGAGCTCCCGCCAGGTGGCCTGCTCCCGGGTCCGCGTCCGGAGCCAGGCGGCCAGGCCTGGCGCGGCGGGGACGCGGTGCGGGTCGGGGACGGGGTCGAGGTCGGCGATCCCCAGCCGGAGGCGCTCGACGTGCCCGACGGCGATCCCGGCGAACAGGAGCAGCGGCAGCCCGACGAGGAACAGCGAGAACACCCCCAGCACCAGGAACACGGCCCCGGCGACGGCCCCGACGAGCCCGCCGGACCCGAGGTATCCGACGGCCCGCCAGGGCCAGGGCCCGAGCGGGAACCGGGGTCGGGTGAGGGCCTGCCAGGGGGTACGGGGGTCCATGGGGGAACGGTAGGACGCGCCCGGCCCCGTGACCATGCCCCTGCCGGGCGTCCGGACGGTAGGGCGGGCCCTACCCCGTTACGGGCCGGCGCCCCGCCGTTGTGGGGTGCGCCCCGCCGTTGTGGGGTGCGCCCCGCCGTTGTGGGCAATCGTTCCGCCGGGGCGGAACGGGTGGGCACAACGGACGGCGCCCTTGCCGGCGCCAGAGGCTGCTGAGCCCTGACCCGCACCGACAAGTGCGCC
Organism: Streptomyces sp. NPDC059695; assembly: GCF_042733785.1. Taxonomy (NCBI): domain Bacteria; kingdom Bacillati; phylum Actinomycetota; class Actinomycetes; order Kitasatosporales; family Streptomycetaceae; genus Streptomyces; species Streptomyces sp. NPDC059695. The sequence continues at coordinate 459,984 of NZ_JBHWFF010000002.1, forward strand.
GCACATGGTGGTGCGGGTCCAGGCGCGGAACGCGGAGGCGCCACTGAGGGCGCCGTCCCGTGTGCCCACCCGTCCCGCCCCAGCGGGACGATTGCCCACACGGCAGCGGGCGAAGGCCCACACGGGCAGCGGCCCGAGGCGCCACACGGGCGCGGGCGAGGCGCCCACACGGCAGCCGGCGAAGGCCCACACGGGCGCGGGCCCGGCGGGGCGGGGCGCGTGGGCCGTTACGGGGGCGGGCGGTCGTGGGTCGTGTACTCCGCCAGCAGCTCGGCCGTCGACTCCGGCGTCAACGGTTCGTACGGAGCCCCCGCCGCCCGCCGCCACCACACCGGATCCCCGCACCGGAAGCCCGCCCGCCGCAGCGCCACCCGGTGGATCTTGTTCGTGGCCGTCAGGGGCAGCTCCCGCATCACCCGCACGAATCGCGGCGGCATCTTCGTCCCCAGGTCCCGCTGGGCCGCGAGGAAGTCCGCGAAGGCCGCCGGGCCGAACTCCTCCCCCTCCCGCAGGGCCAGCGCCGCCATCACCTGGTCCCCCGCCACCGGGTCGGGTATCGCGTAGACCGCGACGCCCGCCACCCGGTCCCAGCGCGCCAGGATGTTCTCGATCATCGCCGCGGCCAGGTTCTCGCTGTCGACCCGCAGCCGGTCGTCCGTGCGGCCCGCGAAGTAGAGGAAGCCGTCCGCGTCCCGGTAGAAGAGGTCGCCGGTCCAGTACCAGCCGCCGCGCAGCCGCGCGGCCTCCGCCTCCGGGTTGCGCCAGTAGCCCTCGAAGGGGGAGCGGCCCCGGTTGACGAGCTCGCCGACCGCCTCGTCGGCGTTGAGGAGCCGGCCGGTGGGCGAGAAGCGGGCCGGGGGGCACGCGGCGCCCGTCTCGGAGGAGACGACCGCCAGGTCGTCGCCGGGTGCCGCCCTCCCGATCGCGCCCGTCGGCGTGTCCGGGGTCCGCTGGATCGCCGCGCCGCCCTCGGAGGAGCCGTACCCCTCCACGAGGGGGACCCCGAAGCGTTCCCGGAAGCGGGCCGCGTCCACCGCTCCCGCCTCGGTCCCGAAGCCGAGCCGGAGCGGGTGCGCACGGTCGTCGGGGCGGGGCGGGGTGGCCAGGAGGTACTGCACGGCCCTGCCCACGTAGGTGAAGTAGGTGGCGCCGAAGCGCCGGACGTCCGGGAGGAAGCGGGAGGCGGAGAAGCGGGCCCGCAGCGCCACGCCGGCCCCGGCGGCGAGCGCGGGCGCCCAGTCGGCGATCACGGCGTTGCCGTGGAACATCGGCATGCAGACGTAGTGGACGTCGTCCGGGCCGACGGAGAAGTGGGAGACGAGCGAGGCGCCGGCGGCCGCGAGCCGCCCCTGGCTGCACAGCGCCGCCTTCGGCGCGCCCGTGGAGCCGGAGGTGAAGGAGAGCAGGAAGCGGCTGTCGGGGCCCACGGGCCCGAGCCGCGCGTCGCCGGGGCGGGCGTCCCCGTACGGGGCGAGGAGTTCCCGGTACGCCTCGGTGTCGGTGACCAGGATCCGCAGGCCGGGGAGCGCGAGCCCGTCGAGGAGCGGCAGGTGGGTGCGCTGGGTGACGAGGACCCGGCAGGCGGTGTGCCGGATGTCCCGGGCGAGTTCGGCGCCGCGCCGGGTGGGGTTGATCCCGGCGACGGCGGCCCCCGCGAGGGCCGCCGCGCTGAGCCAGAGCGGGTACTCCGGCGTGTTGTCGAGCAGGATGCCGAGGTGCGGCTCGCCCCCCGGCACGGGTGGCATCAGGTCCACGAGCAGCGCGGCCCGCGCGGCGGCGCCCGCGGCGACCTGGTGGTGGGTGAGGGTGTGGTGCTCGTCCCTCAGGCCGGTCCGGTGGTCGCCCCATTGGCGCCGTACGAGCTCCGCGACGGTGTCCGCGCTCCTCATGGGCCGGACTCTAACTGACGCTTCGTCAGAATTGAACCGTCAGAACTTGACGTCCGAGCACGCGTAGAAGGCGTTCCCGGTGTCCGCGATCGTCCACACCGCCAGGATGATGTGCCGGCCCGTCTTGCCCGCCGGGACGGTCCCGGAGTGCGAGAGCGTCGACGGCGGCTGCTGGTTGTTGTAGGGGACGGTGAGGAACGGCTGGGGGTCGAGCGCGGCCCGGGTCAGCTTCTGACTCGGGTCCCAGCCGTTCTTGGTGATGTAGTACTTGAAGTCGGTGGTGGCGTGCCGGGCGGTGAACTGCCACCGGAAGCTGTAGCTCTGCCCCGCCGTGAGCTGCGTCGCCGGCCAGGCGCCGCCTCTCGGGTCGTCGAGCTGCGAGAACTGCGAGAGCCCCGCCGAGCAGATCTTCCCGTCGGCGGGACCGCCGGACGGGAAGCCCTTCGGCCCCTCGACCGACTGCGGCTCCCACTGGATGGAGCCGCAGTTGGTCACGGTGCCGTTGGCACAGAGCTTCTGACGGCTGATCGGCGCGTCGGTGTAGCCGTGGCTGCCGGCGGTGCCGGTGCCCAGGAAGGTGACGCCGGCGACGCCGAGCGCCACCACCGCCGACCCGACTGACTTTTTGCGCATGCTGTCGCTCCAGGAGAACGTGGGGGAGTTCCTTGTGGGCCGTGCGCGCGCGTACGGTACTGCTTCACTTCACTTTGGTCTGGACCAAGTACCAAGGTATGGACGGAAGTTGAACCTGTCCATCCCCCCTCACGCACCCTCCACGGGTCCCGTCCTGCCCGTGTAGAACGCCACCGTCAGGTCCTTGACCAGCGCCTTGCGCTCGTAGTCGTCCAGCTCCACCAGACCACGACTGGTCAGCCGGTGGACCACGTCGTCCACCGCGTCCACCACCGAGGTCAGCACGCTGTCCCGGTGCTTCGCGTCGATCGCCGCGATCCGGCGCCGGCGCATCGCCGCCGCCACCTCCGGCGCGTACTCGATGCGCGTCGGCTGCGCCGAGAACACGTCCACGCCGACCGGGGCGCACTCCGCCGACAGCATCCGCGTCAGGGCCTCGCCGACCGCCTCCGCGTCCCGCAGCGTCGGGGCGTCCTCGTGGAACGCGTCCGCCGGAAGCTGCGAGAGCACCCGGGCCATCGCCGCCTCCACCTGCTCCCGCAGGTACTCCTCGTGCCCGTCGACCCCGAGCGCGGCCCGGACCGTGTCCCGCACCCGCCACACCACCAGGACGGTCACGTCGAGCGCGGTGCCCTTCGCGTCCACCGCCGACAGCGGCTCGCTGCGCCAGTGCCGCAGCCGGACGTCCACCCGGCGGCGGAGCAGCAGCGGGCTGACCCACAGCAGGCCCGTGCGCCGGACCGTGCCGCGGTAGTCGCCGTACAGCGTCAGCACCCAGGCGTAGCCGACCCGGCCGCGGCCGAGACCGCCCAGCGAGAAGAGGGCGAGCACCACGCCCAGGGCCAGCAGCGCCCACTGTCCGAGATGGATGCCGTGGTACGGACGCGTCGGCAGCCGCAGCATCCGCGACGCCTCGGCGGGCACCGCCCCGGCCCACCACACGACCGCCGCGCACCCGGCGACCGCCAGCGCCCCGGCGGCCACGCCCACCCAGCCGGGCAGCACCGGCCCGGCCCGCTCGACGAGAGCGGGATCGGCGGTGGGCGCGGGGCGGGACGCGGACCGGGCCTTCGGCCCCCGGTCGGGCGCGGACGCGGGCCGCGGCGCGGAGCGGGCCCCGGTCCGGGGCTCCGGGTCCGGCTTGGCCGGGGGCTGGACCTTCGACGGGGCCGGGATGGCGGGCCTGCGGCCCGCCGTCGGCGGGGTGGGCGCGTCCATGGAGATGGTGTCCGGCCCTCCGTCGTCGCCCTTCGCGAGGGGCCCGGCGGTCTCCGGCTCGTCGCGGAAGAGGAGGTGCACCGGGATGGAGCCCGTGGTCTCGGCCCCGATCACGTTCCTCCGCCGCGCGACCCGCACCACCGCGGCCACGGGAAGCGCGACGCTGCCGACCCGCGCGCCCATGACGCGCCCGAAGTCGAGGGGGGTGACGGCGGGGGCGGGGGCCGCGTCGGCAGGAGGCCTGCCGCCGCTCGCGTCGCCGGTCGTGCCGACGGTCACGTCACCTGTCGCGCCGACGGTCACACCGGCGGCCACGTCGGTCGCCTCACCGACCCTCACACCGGCGGCCACGTCGCTCGCCTCACCGACCCTCACATCGCTCGCCTCGCCGACGGTCGAACCGGCCGCCCCGACGGTCGAACCGGCCGCCCTGTCCACGCTCACACCGGCCGCCCTGTCAGCCGAAGCCTCGGCCGCCTTGTCGGCCGCCCGCACAGCCGTCTCGTCGGCGGCCTTCCCGGCGGTCACGACGGGCGTCCTTCCGGCGGGGACCCCGGCCCCCGGCACCGGACCGGGCTCCGGGGCCTCGGCCGCGGGCCGCGCCGGGGGCTCCTCCGGCGCACCCGCCACCGGGGGCTCCGGACGTGCCGGCGCCGCGGCGGACACGGAACCCGCCGCCACGAGCCCCGGTCCGCCGGACACGGGGGCCGTCCGGACCGCGCCGACCGCCGGGGCCGGGGCCGCCCCGGGCGCCCCCGGCGTCGGCACCGTCCCCCCGGGCGCGTCCGGCGCCGCTCCGGCCCCCGCCCCCGGCGCCTCGGGCGCGCCCGGCGGGGGTGTCGGCGGGCCCGGGTCCGGGGCCGGTGCGGGGGTCCGCTCGCGGAGCTGCTCCGGGTCCGGTGGGGACGTGCGCGGGAGGGTGCCGTCCGTCAGACGTCTGGCCGTGCGGGCCGCGTCACGCGAGGCCGCCGCGCCGGAGTCCGCGGGGTTCGGGGTCGATGCCGTCATTCGGGTCCACCTCATGCTCTCGGGGTCATCGGAACAAACGCCGCCAGGTCTCCGGGCCCGGGTAGCCGTCGGCGGCCGCGCCGCGCCAGCCCTGTGCCCGCTGGAACGCCTCGACGTTGCGGCGGTCCGCCTCCGTCCAGCGCGGACCGGGTCCCGACAGGTAGTGCTTGCCGAAGCCCCGCTTCACCAGTTGTTTGCCCAGCTTCTCCACATATGCGTTGGATTGGCCCGGACGGAAGGAGCCACGCCCGGGAAACCCCGTCGCATTCGTGCTCGGACCGCCCGAACCACTCGAACCGCCGATGTCCCTGCCCCCGTCGGTCACGAGGAGCTTCCACGTCTGCGGTCCGGGCAGGCCGTCCGCCTCCTTGCCCTTCCAGCCCTGCGCGAGCTGGAACGCCTGGGTCGCCCTGCGGTCCGCCTCGCCCCACTTCGGGCCGGGGCCCCGGCTGTAGTACTTCTTGCCGCCGCGCTCGACGAGGAGCTGCCCGAGCCGGGTGACGTACGCGTTGTCCGCGCCCGGGCCGAACGCCGCCGCCCCGGGGTACGGCGTCGCCTCCGCGGGCTGCGCCCCGCCGCCGGTGGCGCCGCTCACCACGCCGAGGTAGCGGTAGGCCACGTACCGGTCGGAGTTCTCCCAGTACGCCATGGGCGTCGCCTGCTTCCGCGTGCGCGGCTTCGTCTGCTCGTAGGCGATGTAGGAGGTGTGCGTGTAGTCGGTCCAGCCGCCGAAGATCGTGACGTGCGAGCCGCGGGTCGGGTCGGCCGGGTTGTGGAAGAGCAGGATGTCGCCGGGCTGGAGTTCGGTGCGGTCGATCCGTACGGCGAAGCGGTCGAGGCTGCCGGTCCACTCGTTGCCGCGCAGGTTCCAGGCCATGGAGATGTAGCCGGAGCAGTCCTGGCGGTAGCCGTCCGACCAGTACTTATCCATCGAGTACGGAACCTGGGCGGTGACCCACTGCTTGGCCCGGTTGATGATGTCCGCGCGGGTGGTCCGGCGCAGCGTCCCGGTCGCGATCTGAGTGGTCGTCGGGACGGTGCTCGGGGCGGGGTCCGCGCCGGGGCCAGGGGCGCCGTGCAGCGGCCCCCGCCCGCCCTGCGGGCTCCCGGGTCCGGGCCAGGGGGTGTCCACCGCGCCAGCCCCGTCCGCCCCGCCCGCCGCGCCCGCCGCGTCCGCCGGCGCCGCGTCGACCGGACCGCCCCCCGGGCCCGTCAGGGCCGCGGCCGCTCCGGCCCCGGCCCCGCCGAGGACCACTCCCGCAGCCGTCACCAGGACCAGCGCGCGGCGGGCGCCGTGGGCCGCCGGATGGCCTCCCGCGCGGACGGGCAGGCCCAGGGCGAGGTCGCGCCGCTGCCGGGCGCACCCCGGGCAGCCGCAGTCGGCCGCGGGTTCGAACTCCTCGAAGACCGGCACGCTCATGCGATTCCCCTCCACACTCGTCAAGATCTTTTTGACCCTTGTTTCGGGCGTCAGTGTCTCAACTGTCTGGACAAATCGCATTTTGACGGATCGAAGGCCTCATACGACCATCCGACAGGCCGCAGGCGACCGGTATGGGTCAGGAGCACGCCTTCACGTCAGGTAGAGTTCTCTCTGTCAGCAGGCGCCGCTAGCTCAGTTGGTTAGAGCAGCTGACTCTTAATCAGCGGGTCCGGGGTTCGAGTCCCTGGCGGCGCACGCAGAGTCAAGACCCCCTCACCGATGGTGAGGGGGTCTTGGTCTTTCTCCGGACCTTACGCGCCAACTACCGTGCGTCGCGCGCCGGTTACGGCCCTCCCCCTGGGCCCGGCGGGGTCCTGGCCCCTACAGTGTGCGGAACCCCGACCTCCCGCGGCGGCACCGGGCTCCTCCCGCGGCCCGCGAGCCCCGCGGTCGAGGGCCGCCCGGCCGGCGGCGGCCGGGACGCGCCCCGCCGGCCGGGGTCCGGTCCGGGCTGCTCCCCCCGCTCGGCTCAGGCTCCCGTCCCCGTGAGGTACGCCGAGACCACCACGTTCGCCGTGTACGCGCCCGCCGCCCGGTCGAAGGTGCCGCCGCAGGTGATCAGGCGCAGTTCGGCGCGGCGGGGATCGCGGGCGCCGTAGACCTCGGCCGCGTCGAAGCCGTCGCGCGGGAAGACCCGGACGTCGTCGACGGTGAACTCGGCCACCGATCCGTCCGTCCGGGTGACGCGGACCTTCGCCCCGGGGCGTGCCGCGCTCAGGCCGTAGAAGACGGCGGGGCGGGTCTCGGTGTCGACGTGGCCGACGAGGAGGGCGGCACCGGCCGCGCCCGGGCGGGTGCCGGAGCCGAACCAGCCGACCGTGTGCGGCATCGCGTAGGGCGGCGGATCGACGGCGCCCGTGTCGTCCAGGCCGCGCGCCACGACGGGCGCGCTGATGCCGAGGGAGGGGATGTCGACCCGCCGGGGCTCCAGGGACGGCAGGGGGTCGCGGGCCGGAGGCAGCTCGACGCCGGGCGGGCGGCCGACCGCGGCGATGTCGCCGGTGGTCGGGGCGGAGCTGCCGCCGGGCCCGTCGGTGGCCTCGCGGCCCCAGAGCCAGAGCCCGGAGAGCAGGAGCGCCCAGGTCACGCCGGTGACGAGCCGCCCGGTGCCCGCCGGGCGGGTGCCGGGCGGCACGGTCACTCGCCGTCGCCGGTGCCCGTACCCGTACCCGGACCCGTGCGGCGGCGCGAGCTGCGGAAGGCGACCGCGACGGCGGCGACGGCGGCCATGCCGAGCCCGAGGAGGGTGTACGGGGTGCCGAGGCCGCTCTCGGAGGTGGTCTGGGCGACGCCGGGGGCCGCGGGCGCGGCGAAGGCGGCGGTGCCTCCCCCGCCGGCGCGGACGGGCGCCACGGGCGTCGCGTGGTGCGTCGGGCGGTGGGTGGGCTCCTGGTGGTGCCGGACCTGCACGGTGCCGACGTCCCGGTGGCCGTGGCCGTCGCAGGTCACGCTGACCGGGTACGAACCGTCCGCGAGGCCGGAACGGAGGGTCGTGTCGCCGAAGAGCGGGTTGCCCCCGCCGTCCCGGCCGGTCAGCTCCGCGTCGGCGACGAACGCCTTGGACGTGGCGGCGCCGGTCGTGCCCTCGCAGCCCTGCACGCGGACGTCGACGTCGGCGCCCGGCGCGGCGGTGGACGGGGTGACGGTGGCCTTCACCCCGTCGTGGGCGTACGCGCCGCCGGCCGCGGGTGCGAGTACGAGCACCAGGGCCGCCCCTGCGGCACGGAGAGCAATGGGACCTGAACGCATCCTTACCTCCTGATACTGGCAGGGTCACCCGGATCCGCGCTTCTCGCATCCGCAGGGGCGGCGGGCGGGTCCGTCAGACGCGGTCGACGATGTCCGCGATCGACGGGACGATCTTCGACGGGCGGAACGGGAAGCGGTCGATCTCGGCCTGCGTGGTCAGCCCGGTCAGGACCAGGAAGGTCTGCATGCCCGCCTCCAGGCCGGCCAGGATGTCGGTGTCCATCCGGTCGCCGATCATCGCGCTGGACTCGGAGTGGGCCCCGATCGCGTTGAGGCCGGTGCGCATCATGAGCGGGTTCGGCTTGCCCGCGAAGTACGGCTCCTTGCCGGTGGCCTTCGTGATGAGGGCGGCGACGGAGCCGGTGGCCGGGAGCGGGCCCTCCAGGGAGGGGCCGGTCTCGTCGGGGTTGGTGCAGATGAAGCGGGCCCCGGCGTTGATGAGGCGGACGGCCTTGGTCATCGCCTCGAAGGAGTACGTGCGGGTCTCGCCGAGCACCACGTAGTCCGGGTCGTGGTCGGTGAGGACGTAGCCGATGTCGTGGAGGGCGGTGGTGAGACCGGCCTCGCCGATGACGTACGCGGTGCCGCCCGGGCGCTGGTCGTCGAGGAACTTGGCGGTGGCGAGGGCCGAGGTCCAGATGTTCTCGACGGGCACGTCGAGGCCCATGCGGCGGAGGCGGGCGTGCAGGTCACGGGCCGTGTAGATCGAGTTGTTGGTGAGGACCAGGAAGGGCTTCCCGGTCTCCCGCAGCTTCTTGATGAACGCGTCGGCGCCGGGGATCGGCACGCCCTCGTGGATGAGGACGCCGTCCATGTCGGTCAGCCAGGATTCGATCGGCTTGCGCTCTGCCATGGGTGCGGGACTCCTGCCGTACAAAACATGCGGGGTGCTGGGGGCGCCGCGACAGCGCTGTGGCGACGCCCCCAGCGTAGTCAGGATGTGCTGATCTTGACCCCGTCGATGGTCCAGTACCAGTTGTTGGAGCCGGTGTAGCGGAAGCGGAAGCTCACACTGGACGCCCCGGAGGGGACGGCGACCGTGACGGACTGGGGCTGGGAGATGACGTCGGCGGTGTAGCTCTTGACGAGCGTGGGGGTGCCGCCGTTGAAGCTCGCGAGGATCTGGGCGGTCTGGGCGCCCTCCTGGCGGTAGAGCGTGGTGAAGTCGAGCGTCACCGCGGTCGCGCCGGAGACGCCGTGGGCGGGCGTGACCAGGGTCGAGTCGTACGTACCGGAGAAGGACCTGTCGGCCCACTCGTCGGAGTCGGCGACGGCGAAGACGCCCCGGGCGCGGACGTTGAGCTCGCGGGACTGGTCGCGCTGGGTGCGGGACCAGAACTCGTCGGTGGCGAAGGCCCAGCCGCGCCACTCGGTCATGCCCCCGGTGCCCATGGCGTTGTTGATGACGGACCAGCCGCTGGGGGCGGTGTGCGTGAAGCCGAGGATCCCGGCGGGGATGCCGGTCTCGTCGACGCGGCCCGAGAGGGCCGGTTCCAGGGTGTCGAAGGGGTCGGCGGAGCGGTCCTGGACCGGCTTGCCGTCGAGGCCCCAGGACGGGTCCGGCACGATGCCGAGCTGCCGGAAGACGGTGGCGGCGACGTCGACGAGCCGGGTGTCGAGGGGGCGGGCGCCGGCGGCGATGCCGGGGCCCTGGGCGAGGACGAAGGTGCGGCGCTCCTCGATGCTGGAGCCGCCGTGGCCGCCGGCGTCGGTGTGGCCGTGGTCGGTGGCGACGATGACCGTCCAGCGCTCCGTGGCGTACGCGGGGCGGGCCCGGACCGCGGCCAGGAGCCGTCCGAGGTAGCCGTCCTGGACGGCGATGGCGTCGAGGTACTTGGGGCTGGCGGCGCCGTTGTTGTGGCCGATCTCGTCGGTCTCGCCGAAGTAGACGAAGAGGACGTCGGGGTTCTGGTTGCGGAGGACGTCCTCGGTGATGTCGGTGATCAGCTTGTCGTTGACCGCGTAGTCGTTGTCGTAGACCAGCTTGGCGTCGGCGCCGGGAGTGACGGTGCCGTGGGTGTCGAGCTCGGGCCAGTCGACGGCGGCGAAGAGCGAGAGTTCCGGGCGGACCTGGTTGAGGCGGGCCAGGAAGCCCGGGTAGCGGCCGTAGTTCTTGCCGGTGAAGGTGTTGTCCTTCACGCCGTGCTTGTCGGGCCAGACGCCGGTGGAGATCGTGGACCAGCCGGGGCCGGAGGAGGTCGCGGCCATCGGGTTGGCGTACAGCAGCGAGCGGCCGTAGGTGCCGTTCGCCATCAGGGACTTGAGGGTGGGGGCCTGGGCCGCGTCGATGCGGTCGTGGCGCAGGCCGTCCATGCCGACGACGAGCACCTTGTCCTTGCTGGTGCCGTTCGGGAGCGTCGGGGCGGTGACGGCGGCCTGGGCGCCGGGGGCGGTGGCGAGACCGGTGGCGGCGACGGCCGCGGTGGCGCCGGCGGCGGCGAGCACGGTGCGGCGGGAGATGCCGTGGAGCGGCATGTCGGAGTCCTCCGTGGAGTCCGTGGAAGGTGTCGGGACGCGCCAACGCCCCCGATTCCTCAGGGGCGTTGGTCCGTACCCGTTATCTTTCCGCGATGTTCGGAGGCTTTCCAGAGTCGTACGGTGAACTCTTAGCTTCCGGTGGCGGACTTCCACGCGTCGACGTACGCCGCGAGGTTCTTGTCGATGTCGGCCCAGTCCGGCTCGAAGACCTCGACGCCCTCCATCAGCCGGGCGAGCGCGATGGCGTTGGCGTCGGTGGTCTTCACGTCCTTGCGGGCCGGGAAGCCGCCGCCGATCGCGCTGACCTGGCGCTGGGCGCCCTCGCTCAGCATGAAGTCGAGGAGCTTCCTGCCGTTCTCGGTGTGCGGGGCCTTGTTCACCAGGCCGGCGGCGTAGGGCAGGGCGAAGGTGGTCGGCCTGCCGCCGTCCTTCGCCGGGAACCAGATGCCGAGGTTCGGCATGGACTTCGACTGGGCGTAGTTCATCTGGACGTCGCCGTTGGCGACGAGGAGTTCGCCCTTGTCCACCTTGGGGGCGAGCTTGGAGGTGGAGGAGGACGGGCCGACGTTGTTGGCCTGGAGCTTCTTGAGGTACTCCATCGCCGGCTCCTTGCCGCCGAAGTCGTGCATCGCCTTGATGAGGACGGCGGTGCCGTCGCCCGCGACACCGGGGGTGGAGTACTGCAGCTTGTCCTTGTACTTCGCGTCGAGCAGCTCCTCCCAGGTCTTCGGGGCCGCGGGGAGCTCCTTCGTGTTGTGGACGAAGCCGAAGTAGTTGTTGACGACGGAGGTCCAGGTGCCGTCGCCGGACTTGTCGGCCCCGTCGACCTGGTCGGCGCCCTTCGGCTCGTACGACTGGAGCAGTCCCTTGGAGCCGGCCTGCTGGATGAACGGCGGCAGGGTGACGAGGACGTCGGCCTGGGTGTTGCTCTTCTCGCGGAGGGCGCGCTGCACCATCTCGCCGGAGCCGCCCTCGACGTACTCGACCTTGATGCCGGTCTGCTTCTCGAAGTCGGCGAAGACCTTGTCGTACCAGCCGTCGCCCGCCTCGCCCTTGAGGCCGTCGGCGCTGTAGACGGTGACGACCTTCTCGTCGGAGGCGGCGGAGGAGCCGGAGCAGGCGGTGAGCGGGGCGGCGAGGAGGAGGGCGCCGGTGACGGCGGCGACCGGCTTGGCGTACGTGCGCATAACGTTGTTCTCTCCTAGCGGTACGGGGGACTGGTTGTGCGGAGGACTGGCGGTACGGGGGCCTAGCGGTACGAGGCTCGGGTGCGGATGCGGGAGACGGCGAGCAGCGCCAGCAGGGTCGCCGCCATGAGGACCACGGCGAGCGCCGAGCCGGTGAACAGGGAGCCCCGGTCGGTCGCGGTGAAGATGAGCACCGGCAGCGGGGTCCAGTCGGGCGGGTAGAGCATCATCGTGGCGCTGAGCTCTCCCATGGACAGGGCGAAGCAGAGCCCGGCCGCCGCGTTCAGGGACGGCAGCAGGAGCGGGAGCTTCACCCGGAGCAGGACGTACGAGGGGCGCGCGCCGAGGCTGGCCGCCGCCTGCTCGTACATCGGGTCCAGGCGCCGGATGGCGGCCGAGACCGACTGGTGGGCGAACGCCGTGACGAGGACGGTGTGCGCGAGGATCACGATCCAGCGGGTGCCGTTGAGGAGCATCGGCGGCTGCGAGAAGGCGACGAGGACGGCGAGGCCGACGACCACGGACGGCACGGCGACCGGCAGCATGAACAGGGCGTCGAGGACCCGCTTGCCGCGCTTGCCCAGGGCCGCCGCGGCGAGCGCGGCCCAGGTGCCGACGGTCAGCGCGATCACGCTCGCGGTGACGGCCGTGACCAGGCTGGTGGTGAGCGCCTGGAGGGACTCCCCGCGCACGGCCGCCGTGTAGTGGGCGGTGGTGGGTCCGGAGGGGAAGGCGCCGGACCAGTGGGTGGAGAACGAGGCGGCGAGGATGACGAGGAGGGGCAGGGCGAACAGCGGGACGAAGAGGACCGCGAACAGGGCCCATGCGCCCCACCTGCCCGTACGGCTATGCACCAGCACGGCGGCTCACCCCCCGGTAGAGGACGTAGAGGCCGACCGAGAGGGCGACGTTGACGACGGCGACGACGCAGGCGGCGGCGTAGTCGGATTCGAGGATCGCCTTGCTGTAGACGAGCATCGGGAGGGTCGTGACGCCCTTGGCGCCGGTGAAGAGGACGATCCCGAACTCGTTGAGGCACAGGACGAGGACGAGGCTGCCGCCGGCGGCGAGCGCGGGCAGCGCCTCGGGCAGGATCACCTGCCGGACGATCCGCAGCGGCCGGGCGCCGAGCGAGGACGCGACCTCCAGCTGAGCGGTCTCCATCTGCGAGAACGCGGCGAGGAGCGGGCGCATCACGAACGGGGTGAAGTAGGTGATCTCGGCGAGCAGGACGCCCCACGGGGTGGTGAGGAACCGGAAGGGTCCCTCCGGGTCTCCGGTGACGTCGGTCCAGATCCCGTTGGCCATGCCGACCGAGCCGTACAGGAACAGCAGGGCGAGGGTGATCAGGAAGGACGGGAAGGAGAGGAAGACGTCGATGAACTTCGACACCGCCTTCCCGCCGGGGAACGGCACGAACGCGATCACGAGCGCGAGGACGAAGCCGAGGACCAGACAGCCGACGGTGGCGGCGACGGCGAGCCACACGGTGGTGCCGAGGGCGTCGTGGAAGGACGCGGATCCGAGGACCTCGGCGTAGGTCCCGGGGGCGAGGGACTCCCGCACGACGAGGCCGAGCGGATAGAGGAAGACGAGCGCGAGGACGGCGACGGGGGGAACGGACCACGCCCACGCGGGGATCGCGGCCGCCGTCGTGGGCACGGGTGCCGCCGGGGCGGAACCCGTGGGCGCGATCCCCGGTGCCGGGTTCCGCTCCTTGAGCCCGGTGGCACGACTAGCCATCGTTCACCCCCGCCGCCAGCAGCACGGCGTCCTCCCGTGCGAAGTGCACCGTGACCTCGGCCCCCAGAGGAGGCGTCTCGCGCAGCTCCCGCACGTCGGCCTTCACCCGGTGCCCGCCCACTTCGACGTACAGCCGGTGGGTGGACCCCCGCCACTGCACCTCGGTGATCCGCCCGCTCAGGGCGTTGGGCCCGGGGCCGAGGCCGACGAGGTGGGGCCGGACGCAGAGGGTCGCGCCCGCTCCCGGGAGCGCGTCGGAGACCGGGACGTCGAGGGCGACGCCCTCGAACGAGACGCCGCCGGGGGCCACCGTCACCGGCAGCAGGTTCGCGTTGCCGACGAACGAGGCCGTGAACTCCGTCCGGGGCCTGCGGTAGAGGTCCTGCGGGGTGCCGCAGTCCTGGAGCCGCGCCCGGTCCATGACGGCGATCCGGTCGGCGAGGGTCAGCGCCTCGACCTGGTCGTGGGTGACGTACAGGATCGACACGTCCGGCAGCTCGCGGTGGAGCCGGGCCAGTTCGGCCAGCATCCCGGAGCGCAGCTGGGCGTCGAGCGCCGACAGGGGTTCGTCGAGGAGCAGGACCCCGGGGCGGATGGCGAGCGCGCGGGCGATGGCGACGCGCTGCTGCTGGCCGCCGGAGAGCTCGCGGGGGTAGCGCTGCGCGTAGGCCGCCATGCCGGTCATCTCCAGGGCTTCGGCGACCCGCCCCGGGATCTCGCCCTTCGGCACCTTCTGCGCCTTCAGGCCGAAGGCCACGTTGGCCTCCACCTTGAGGTGGGGGAAGAGGGCGTACTGCTGGACGACCATGCCGATGCCCCGCTTGTGCGGGGGGAGCGCGGTGACGTCGCGGTCGCCGATGAGCACCCGCCCGGAGGCCGGCCGGACGAATCCGGCGACGGCCCTCAGCGCGGTCGTCTTGCCGGATCCGGAGGGCCCGAGGAGGGCCATGACCTCGCCGGGCTCGACGGTCAGGTCGAGGGAGTCGAGGACGGTGTTGCTCCCGTAGGTGACGGTGACGCCGTCGAAGCGGATGCCGCTGGTCACGCCTCGTACTCCTGGATCAGGCGGGGGAGTTCGGCGACCGAGGCGAGGACGTGCGTGGCGCCGTGCTCCGTGAGCGCGGTCCCGTCGTGCGCTCCGGTGAGGACGCCCGCGACTATCCCGGCGCCCGAGCGGACCCCGCTGAGCATGTCGTACGAGGTGTCGCCCGCGACGACGGTCCGCCGCACGTCGTCGACGGCCCCGGTGCGGAGGAAGGCCGCGAGGACCAGGTCGGGGTAGGGGCGGCCCCGGCCGCCCGCGTCCGCCGGGCAGAGCGTCAGCTCGACCAGGTCGCGCCAGCCGAGGGCGTCGAGGATGGCGTCCTGCGTGACCCGGGCGAAGCCGGTGGTGAGGACGACCGTGCGGCCCTGGTCGCGGAGGGCGGCGATGGCGTCGGCGGCTCCGGGGACGGGGGCGACGAGGCCGCCGGCGACCAGTTCTCCGTAGGCGGCCTCGAAGGCGAGGTTGGCCTCCTGGGCGCGGCTCTCGTCGCCGCCGAAGAGGTGGCGGAAGACGGAGATCTTGGACTCGCCCATGGTCGCGCGGACGTAGTCGATCATCGTGGCCGGGTCTTCGCCGAGGCGTTCGGCGGCGGCCGTGAAGGCCTGCTCGACGAGGCCGCCGTCGGCGACGGTCGTACCGGCCATGTCGAGGACGACGAGGTTGTTCTTCTGCACGGTGTTCACCAGCCCAGTTCGTTCGCGGTCGTCTCGGCGATGGCGGGCGAGCAGGTCATGCCGCGGCCGCCGGGTCCGGTCACCAGCCACACGCCGTCGCCGACCCGCTGGCGGTGCACGACCCGGCTGGTGTCGACGCACTGCGCGTACACCCCGGCCCAGCGGCGCCGGATCTTCGGCAGCGGGCGGCCGAGGAGGGACTCGACGACGCGGGTGAGGTGCTCGTAGGGGTCTTCGAGGGTGTCGAAGGCGAAGGGGTGCTCGTACTCGTGGGTGTCGCCGATGGTCAGTCCGCCGTCGAGGCGCTGCACCATCAGCAGCTGCATCTTGTGGGCGGCGGCGGTCGGGTCCTGCGCCTGGCCCTCGTTGAGGGCGTCCAGGGCGGGGGACGCGTAGGCCGGGTAGTAGCGGAAGGAGTCCGCGTCGGCGACGGAGGTGGTGAGCGGCTCGCCGAGGGGTGCGGTCTGCATCATCTGGAGCCGGACCCGGCGGACCGGTATCTCACCGGCGACCTCGCGGACGAGGCCGGAGAGCGCGGCGCCGGTGCACAGGACGACCGCGTCGCCGGTGTGGGTCTCGCCGCGGTCGTCGCGGACGGCGCTGCATCCGTTGCCGTTGGCTTCGACGACGTCCCGGACCTCGCGGTTCGGCAGGAAGGTGTACTTCCCGGTGGCGAGGAGGGCCTCGCGGAGGGCGAGCTGGGCGAGGCGCGGTTCGACGGCCGCGTCCCGCTCGCACCACAGGGCCGCGTCGAACGCGCCGCGCAGGGCCGGGTTGACCGCGCGGGCCTCGGCGGGGTCGAGCAGCTTGTAGCCGCGGGCGGCGGCGTCGGGGCGGGCCACGGCGGCCTCGGCGACGGCGAGTTCCAGCTCGCCGCGCACGGGGGTGAGGGAGCCGATGGCCCGGAAGCCGAGTCCGGGGACGCGGGCGCCGATGCCCTCCCAGAGTTCGCGGGCGCGCAGGGCGGTGTCGAGTTCCTCTCCGCCCGCCCGTCCGCTCACCCAGATCTGGCCGAAGTTGCGGAGGGACGCTCCGCGCGCCTCGGCCTCGCGCTCGATGTGTACGACCTCGTGGCCGCGTTCCACTGCGTGCCAGGCGTGCATGGTTCCCACCACGCCGGCTCCTACGACGATCACCTTCATGACGTCGACGGTCGCGGGACCGGGTGGACCGGACGGATCCGGTGGGCGACGGGACGGTGAACGGCCCGACAAGCTTGGACCAGACCCGTTACCGTTCCGTGATGCTTCTGGAGTGCCCGGCGGTCAGCCCTGCCGCCCCAGATGCGTGGTGAAACTGAACCGGTCGCCCCGGTAGAGCGTGCGGACCCGCTCCAGGGGCCGCCCGGCCGTGTCCCGGGAGACGCGGTGGAGCAGCAGCATCGGCAGCGCCGGCGGCGTGCCGATGAGCAGGGCCTCGCGCGGGGTCGCGAGGACGGTCTCGATGCGCTCGTCGGCGTCGCCGAACGCGATGCCGAGCCGGTCGTGGAGGTAGGCGTAGAAGGAGGAGTCCGGATCGAACTCGGCGTCCAGGCGCGGGGCGCGGGCCTCCGAGACGTACGTGCTCTCCAGGCCGACCCGCTCGTCGTCGGCGAGCAGCACGCGCTCCATGTGCCAGACGGGCTCGCCGCGTTCGGCGCCGACCTCGGGGGCGAGCGCCTCCGGGCAGGGGAAGCGGTCGAGCGAGATCAGACTGCGGCCGGGCCGGCGGCCCTGGCGGCGCACGCCCTCCGTGTAGCTCGCGAGCGAGAGGGGCTGCTCCAGCTTGGGACCCGCGACGACCGTGCCCCGGCCCTGACGGCGCAGCCGCCCCTCCAGGAGGAGTTCGCGCAGCGCCTGCCGGACGGTCTCGCGGGAGACCTCGTACCGGACGGCGAGATCGCGCTCGGTGGGCAGCAGCCCGCCCTCCCCCAGCTCGTCGACCATCACGGCGATCTTCGCCTTGACGGCGTAGTACTTGGGGACGCGGCCGTGCTCGGGGATGCCGGAGCGGACGGGGGCGCCGGGGCTGGTCTGGTAGTTCATCCGGGGATGGTCGCAGACGGGGATGAACGCGCAGGTGTACGGAGCATGGCTCAGCGGTGCCGGGGTCGCCGGGCGGCCCGCACGAGGAGCGCGCCGAGCAGCACGAGGCCGGCGGCGAGCGGGCCCGCGACCCACGCGGAGGTCTCCGACTCCCGTCCCGTACTGGCCAGTTCGGGGTCCTGCGCGAGGCCCGCGGGGACCTCCGCGCTCCCGGTGGCGGGCGCGGTCGGCGCCGGCGGACGGACCGCCTTGCCGGGCGGCGCCGACGGGTCGGCCGGGGCGGGTGTGTCAGGTGCGGTGGGGGCGACCCGCCCGGCGGGGCCCACGGTGAGGCGGTAGTCGCCGGACTCGCCGATCCAGTCGCCGTCCTCGCCCCTGCGCTGCACGACCGCCGCGTTGACGACGACCTCGTCGGGTGCCGTCTCCGCCTCGAACGTCAGGCGCACGGGGACGGTGAGGGTCCGGCCCGCGGGCACCGCGAAGCCGCCGAAGCCGGTGAACGCGCCCACGTTCTCGGCCTCCTCCGTCGACTCGAAGGACACCGGGCGCCAGCGCGCCGAACCGGCGTCGTAGAACTCGAAGCGGATCTGCTCCGGGCGCAGGGCGCGGTCGCGGTCGGTGAGGACGAGCACCGGGTGGACGTCCGAGCAGGGGGCGTCGGTGGTGTTCGTGAGGTCGAGCTTCCAGGCCTGGAAGGGGCCGCCCGCCGGATAGTCGGCCGGTCCGCCGTGGATCCGGGTGTCCAGCGGGAAGCCCCCGCCGGCCGGGGTTCCGCAGGTGGGCGCGGGCGGGTCGGGCGCGGGGACGGCGAAGGCGGGGGCGGCGACCGCGAGGGGGGCGGTGGCAGCGGTGGCCGCGGCGGCCACGGTCACGGCGCGGACGCCGTGAAGCCGGCGGCGCGGGCGCAGGGGGGCGGGTGCCATGGGGCGGGTGCCTTTGCTGCTCGCGGACGTGGGGACGGCGGCGACGCTGCCACGCGGGCGGGGGCGGGCGGGGCAGCGACACAGGGAAGACACCCGCGGAGGGCGAGAATCCGTCCGATCGGCCTACTTTCCGATGATCGGACAGTAGGCCGAGCTTTGACGGTCACGCCGCCGGGAGCCCCGGCCGTCACTTCCCGAAGACCGGGGCCCGTCACTTCCCGAAGACCGAGGCCCCTTCCCCAGGCCAGGGGCCCGTCACTTCCCGAAGACCGGGGCCAGGGTCAGCCACGCCGCGCCCTCCGCCACCGCGTCCCGTCCGGTCGCGAGCCCCACCGTCGCCGTCAGGCCCAGACCGGTCAGCACCTGCCGCACCCCGTCCGCGAAGACCTCCGGGTCGGCGAGCACCACCCGCCCGCCCAGCAGGACCTGGTCGATGTCGAGGAGCCGGACGAGGTTGGCCGCGCCCGCGCCCAGGATCCGCGCGGCTCCGGCGAGTTCTCCGCGCGCGACGGCCGCGAGGCACAGGACCTCCAGACAGCCGCGCCCGCCGCAGCCGCACGGCGGTCCGTCGAGCTGCACGGTCTGGTGGCCGAGCTCGCCCGCACCCGTCCTGTCCCCCCGTAGCGGCGCGCCGCCGAGGACGAGACCCGCGCCCAGCCCCGTACCGAGGTGGACGTAGGAGAAGGAGGCGGGGGCCGACGGGCGCAGGGCGAGGCCGAGGGCGGCGGCGTTGGTGTCCTTGTCGAGGACGACGGGCAGCCCGAGGCGCGCCGCCAGCTCGTCCCGCACGGGATGCCCGGCCCACTCGGGGAAGCCGGTGACCCGGCCCGGCACCCCGGCCCGGTGGTCCAGCGGCCCGGGCATGGCGACCCCGGCGCCGAGCACGGTCCCACCGGGCGGGAGCAGCTCGAGCAGCGCGCCCGCCTCCTCCGTCACCGCGTCCAGGACGGGTCCCGCCCCCGCCCCCAGGTCCACCGGGCGGCGGCGGACCTCCAGGACCGAGCCCGCGAGGTCGGTCAGGAGGGCCGTCAGCTCGTCGCGGTCGAGGTGGACGCCGACGGCGTGCGCGGCGGAGGGCTCCAGGCGCAGGACCGTACGGGGCTTGCCGCCGGTCGAGGCGCGGTGCCCGGCCTCCGCGGCGAGGCCCTCGGCCCGGAGCCGCGCGGTGATCTTGCTGACGGCCTGCGGGGTGAGCCCGGTCCGCTCGGCCAGCTCCAGACGGCTGATGCCGTGCCCGCCCGCCGTGCGCAGCAGGTCGAGCACGAGCGCCGTGTTGTGGCTGCGCAGGGCCGGTACGTTCACTCCCACCAGGTCATTCCTCACTCCCCCATTGTGGCCGTCGCTTGCACTTTGGCAACAGCGTTGCTTAAGTGGGGCGCATGACTGGCACCGGCCCCCGCACCCCGCTCCGCGTCGGACTCGTCGGCTACGGCCTCGCGGGCTCCGTCTTCCACGCCCCGCTGATCGCCGCCTCCGAGGACCTGGTCCTCGCCGCCGTCACCACCGGCAACCCCGAGCGGGCCGCCGAGGCCCGGACCGCCCACCCCGGCGTCCGGGTCGCCGCCCGCCCCGAGGAGCTCTGGGCGGAAGGGGCCGGGGAGCTGGACCTGGTCGTCGTCGCCTCCCCCAACAAGACGCACGTCGCCGTCGCCACCGCCGCCCTGGAGGCCGGTCTCCCCGTCGTCGTCGACAAGCCGCTCGCCGGGACCGCCGCCGAGGCCCGCGCGCTGGCCGCCCTCGCCGAGGAGCGCGGCCTCCTCCTCTCCGTCTTCCAGAACCGCCGCTGGGACAACGACTTCCGCACGCTGCGCCGTCTCCTCGACGAGGGCGCGCTGGGCGAGGTCCAGCGCTTCGAGTCCCGCTTCGAGCGGTGGCGCCCGCGCCCCAAGGGCGGCTGGCGCGAGTCCGGCGCGCCGGAGGAGATCGGCGGGCTCCTCTACGACCTGGGCAGCCACGTCGTCGACCAGGCCCTCGTGCTCTTCGGCCCGGTGGTCTCGGTGTACGCCGAGTCGGACGTGCGCCGGCCGGGCGCCGAGGCCGACGACGACACCTTCCTCGCACTCACCCACGCGAACGGGGTCCGCTCCCACCTGTACGTGAGCGCCACGACCGCCCAGCTCGGCCCCCGCTTCCGGGTGCTCGGGCAGAGCGCGGGCTTCGTGAAGTACGGGCTCGACCCCCAGGAGGCCGCCCTCCGCGAGGGACTGCGGCCCGGACCCGGCGTCGTCTGGGGTGCCGAGCCGGAGCAGCTGTGGGGCCGGATCGGCGCCGGGGAGTCGCCGATGACGGGCGGCGGCCTTCCGGTGGAGTCCCTGCCCGGCGACTACCCGGCGTACTACGCGTCCGTCGCCGCCGCCGTGCGCGGCACCGGGGAGAACCCGGTCACCGCGCACGAGGCGGCCGCCGCCCTGGAGGTCCTGGAGGCGGCGCGGCTCTCGGCCCGCGAGGGCCGCGTGGTCACCCTCTGACGGGCGGTCAGCCCCTGCGCCCGCGTCGGCGCCCGATCAGCACGAGCGCGCCGCCGCCGAGGCCGAGGGCGATCGCGGTGGCGCCCATGACGAGCTTCCCGGTGCCGGCGCCGGTCTCGGAGAGCTCGCCGTCCGGGCCGTGGTGGCCGCCGGAGTCGCCGTAGCCGCTGTCGCCGTAGCCGGAGTCACCGCCGCCGGAGCCGCTGCCGCCGGACGACCCACCGATGGAGGACCCGCCGGTGGAGGACCCGCCGGTGGAGGACCCGCCGGTGGTCCAGCCGCCGTCCGTGGATCCGCCGTCCGTCGAGCCTCCGGTGGTCCAGCCGCCGTCCGATGAACCGCCGTCCGTCGAGCCTCCGCTCGTGGGGTCGGTGGGTGTCGGGGTCGGGTCGGTGGGGGTGGGCGTCGGCTCCGTCGGGGTGGGGTCCGTGGGCGTGGGCGTCGGATCCGTCGGCGTCGGCGTGGGGGTCGGCGTCGGGTCCGTGCACGACGGCAGGTCGCCGTTGAACGGATAGGCGTGGATCTCCTGCCCCCCGCCCCCGGTGGCCTCCGAGCTGTGGGTCAGGTTGCCGGTGGTGAAGAAGCGGCCGTTCATGCCGGGCATCGTCACCGTCGTCGTACTGGCCTGGTTGCCGACGAGCACGCTGCCCGCGAACTGGGCCCCGCCCTTGAAGGTGACCTTCGTGGCGTCCGGGACGTTCCACAGGACCCGCTCGCGCAGGCCGTCCGGCAGCTGGTCGATGTACGAGTCGACGGTGCGGTCCGCGCCGAGGAGGTTGACGAGGACCGTCGCGCCGGCCGGGATCCCGGTGAAGCGGATGCCCTGCTGGCCGCCGCTCGCCGACTCCAGGTCGAAGGAGACGTTGAAGACCTGGAGCGCCGAGGTGCCGTCCCCCGTGAAGAGCGTCTCGTAGTTGTTGTTGACGGCGGTGCCGGTGGGCGTGCGGGAGGCCCCGTTCACGTACGCGTAGCAGTGGCTGGCGTCGGTGAGCTGCCCGCGGAGCGCCTTGTACGGGTCGGCGGCGGCGGTGTCGTGGACCGGGGCCGGGCTCACGGTCCCGGAGAGGGCGCCCCCGTACCGTACGACGCCATGGACCGTGCCCTCCTCGGCGAGCAGGCGCTGCTGGGCGGCGACCGTCAGGTCCTCGCCGACGGTGAGGAAGTCGGTGCCGTCGTCGGGCGGGACGCGCGAGCCGACACCGGCGACGCCGACGTTGTAGACGGCGGAGACGCCCTGCTTCTTGTTCTGGTCGAAGCTGCCGAGGACGACGACCTTGCCCTCGGCCTCGGCGGCGGACTCCCGGACGAGGAAGTCGCCGCCGACGAAGACGTTGATGTTGTTGTCGCGGTGGGTGACGGGGCCGCTGCCGTTGTCGTCCGGGTAGGTCGCCGGGCAGTTGCCGGGCTTGCAGGGGCCGAGGCCGCCGGGCAGGGGGTCGGCGTGGCCCGTGACCGCGAGCACGCCGACGAGGGCGGTGGCCCCGACCGTGGACGCGGCGATGAGGGCGAGGCGGCGCCGGTCGCGCCGCCGCTCGTACGAGATTCTCTCCATATCGGGCAATATGCAAAAAAGATGACGAAAAAGGCGACGCCCCACGCGGGGGCGCCGCCGCTTTCCTGCCCGGGACCCGTCAGGCGCCCTTGAGCTCCTGCCGCTGCCGGCCGAGGCCCTCGACCTCCAGCTCGACGACGTCACCGGGGCGCAGGTACGGCTTGGGCTCCGGCTGCCCCATGGCGACGCCCGCGGGCGTGCCGGTGTTGATGATGTCGCCCGGGTACAGGGTCATGAACCGGCTGACGTACCGGACCACCTCGGCGACCGGGAAGATCTGGTCCGAGGTGTGGCCGTCCTGCTTGAGCTCGCCGTTGACCCACAGCTTCAGGCCGAGGTCCTGCGGGTCCGGCACCTCGTCCGCGGTGACGAGCCAGGGGCCGAGCGGGTTGAAGGTCTCGCAGTTCTTGCCCTTGTCCCAGGTGCCGCCGCGCTCGATCTGGAACTCGCGCTCGGAGACGTCGTGGGCGACCGCGTACCCGGCGACGTGCGCGAGGGCCTGCTCGTCGGTCTCCAGGTAGCGGGCGGTGCGGCCGATCACGATCGCGAGCTCGACCTCCCAGTCGGTCTTCACCGAGCCGCGGGGTACGAGCACGGTGTCGTCGGGGCCGACGACGGTGTCGGCGGCCTTGAGGAAGACGACGGGCTCGGCGGGGGTGGCCTGGCCGGTCTCGGCGGCGTGCCCGTGGTAGTTCAGCCCGATGCACACGACCTTGCCGATCCGGGCGACCGGCGGGCCGACGCGCAGCCCGGTGGCGTCGAGCGCGGGCAGCACGCCGGCGGCCGCCGCGCCGCGGACGCGGTCGAGGGCGGAGGCGTCGGCGAGCAGACTGCCGTCGATGTCGTCGACCAGGGCGGACAGGTCGCGGAGCGTTCCGTCCTGGTCGAGCAGGGCGGGACGTTCGGCTCCCGGCGGGCCGACACGCAGCAGCTTCATGGTCTTCTCCCTGTGGTCGAGGAGGGCCCGGGGGAGGGCCCTGAGGTGCCCCGGCCGATGGAGTGCGGCCATCGGAGGATTGGTCGATCCTCCAAGACAATGGGTCACTCTGCAAGACCCCGTTCACACACTGGACCCTTACGCGCGAGTAACCGGGCGCCTGGGGTCCCCCGGCCGAGGCGCTCGGGGTCCCCCGGCCGAGGCGCTCGGGGTCCCCCCGCCGAGGCGCTCCAGGCCCCGGCCGAGGCACTCCCGGGCCCCTCTTGAGGCGCTCCCGGCCCTCAGACGGCCGTGGCCAGGGTCGCCGCCGCCGGCATGTCCCGGTAGAGGAAGGCGCGCTCGACGGCGGCCCACGTGGTGCTGGTGACGATGTAGAGCGCGGCGGCCAGCGGCACGACCGCGACCGAGATCAGGGTCGCGAAGGAGAGCAGCGGCATGAACCGGGCCATGCCCGCGGCCATCGCGGCCCCCGGCTGGCCGGGCTCGACGACGACCGCGGCGGACTGGCGGCGGGCCCGGAGGTAGTTGTACGTGGCGACGGCGGCGACGATCGCGAAGAGCGCGAGGTAGACCAGGCCGGACGGGCCGAAGACGCCCCCGTCGGCGAGCGCGTCGGCGTAGTGGTCGCCGAGCGGGGCGGCGAAGAGGCTGTGCCCGGACATCCGCCCGCTGGAGAAGAGGTGGTACATCAGGAAGAACGCGGGCGCCTGGAGCAGGCTCGGCAGGCAGCCGGCGAGCGGCGAGACCTTCTCCCGGGCGTGCAGCTCCATGATCGCCTTCTGCATCCGCTCGGGGTTCTTGGCGTGCTTCTTGCGGAGCTCGGCGAGCTGCGGGGCGAGCCGGGTGCGGGCCTTCTGGCCGCGGGCGGCGGCGCGGGACAGCGGGTGGACCGCGAGCCGCACGAGCAGGGTGAAGAGGACGATCGCGGCGGCCGTGGCGGTGGTGGCGAAGAGCGGCTGGAGCAGGTCGGCGAGTCGCTCGACCAGGGAAGCGAAGACGTTCAAGGGAGCCCTCCGTGGGGTCTCGTCGTGCCGGAAGCAGGAGAAATCGGCATGACGGGTCCGCGGAAGGGGTGTGCTCGGTACGGGTGGTACGGGCTCCCTACGCGGCCGTCGGGAGGGGACGGCCGGGAGCGCGGGGTCTGCGGCGCCCTGCGGCGTCGGGGTCGCGCTGGGGGAGGAAGGCGGTGCGCCGCTCGCGGTCGCGGATGGCCGTGCGCACGGCGGTGGGCGGTACGGCGGGGGCCGTACGCGCGCCGAAGAGGGCGCAGACGACGCCGGTCGCGGCGAGGGCGACGGCGGCGGAGAGGCTCGCGCCGTCGGAGAGGAGGAGGTCGGCGAGGGCGAGGAGGAAGAACAGCGGCGCGACGATGCGCAGGACCAGGGCCCTGATCGCCATTCCGCCACCTCCTTCACCTGCCGCGTGCCTCACGAGGAGGACGCCCGGGAAGACCCGGAAGTTCCCGCGCGCGTCCACGACGTTCACGACTTTTCCGTACGACTGTACTCCCGCGCGTCTCCGGGCCCGCGCGTCCGCTGCTCAGGAACCCGTGTGCTCCAGGGGGACGAGGAGGCGGCGGGGCCGGAGGAGGGCGCGGCTGACGGGATCGGCGGGGTCCGGGTCGAGCCCGGCGCCGGGCCGCATCTCGACGTCGCCGAGCGGTACGGGGACACGGCAGGACGGGCACTCGCCGTACGGGCCGAGTTCGGTCCCGCAGTCGGCGTGGTGGAAGTGGCGCAGCGGTACGGCTCCGGGGACCTCGGCACGGCCCCAGGCGCCGAGCGAGCGCAGGACGGGCCAGAGGGCCAGGCCGCGCGCGGTGAGCACGTACTCGTCGCGCGGGGGCGACTCCTGGTAGCGCCGCCGGTCGAGGACGCCCGCGTCGACGAGGGCCTGGAGGCGGGCGGCGAGGACGGCGCGGGGGATGCCGAGGTGGAGGAGGAAGTCGTTGTAGCGGCGGACTCCGTAGAAGGCGTCGCGGACGACGAGCAGGGTCCAGCGCTCGCCGACGACCTCCAGGGCGCGGGCGATGGAGCACTGCTGGTGGGAGTAGTCCTTGCCGAGGGCCATGGGATCCATCGTACCGATTCAAGGTTCATTGAACGAACCTCACTGCTAGGCTGGGTTCATTCACCGAACCGACCGGGTGGAGGTTCCTGCCATGCCCCAGCTCGCCGCCACGGCCCGCACCGCGCCACCCGCGCCCGCCGGACGCCCCCGGGCCACCCTCGCCGTCACGGCCGCCGCCACCGCGGTCGCGCTGATGAACTACACCGCCCCGATGCTGACCCTGCCCGCCATGGCCGCCGCCTTCGGCACCCCGGCCTCGGCGCGGGCCTGGCTGCTCAACGGCACCCCGCTCGGTCTGGCCGTCCTCCTCCTCGTGGCCGGCAGCCTCGCCGACGCGCACGGGCGGCGCCGGGTGTTCCTGCTCGGCACCCTCGCCCTCGGCCTCACCACCGCGCTCGGCGCCCTCGCCGGCTCGACGCTCACCTTCACCCTGGCCCGGATCGCCCAGGGCGCGGCGAGCGCGGCGGTCCTCGCGGGCAGCCTCGGCCTCCTGGCCCAGGCCTATCCGGCGGGCCGGGACCGGATCAGGGCCACCGGGATCTGGGGCGCGTCGGTCAGCGGCGGCATCGCCCTCGGCCCGCTCCTCGCGGGCGCGCTGAGCCTGGCCGACTGGCGCCTGGCCTACGCCGCGCTGGGAGCGGCGGCCCTGGCCACCGCCGCCGCGGGGACCCGGACCCTGGCACGGGAGGAGAGGCTCCCGGCCGCGCCCCGGCCGGACGTGGCGGGAGCGCTGGCCCTCGGCCTGGCCCTGACGGCACTGCTCACCGCCCTCACCCTCGGCCGGGACGGCTGGCTGCGCCCCCCGGTCGCCCTGCTCGCGCTCGCCTCCGCCGTCCTGACGGCACTGTTCGTGGCGGTCGAGCACCGGAGCCGTACGCCCATGATCGACCTGGCGCTGCTGCGCAGGCCCGCGTTCCTGGCGTCGACGCTCGGGGCGCTGTTCACGGGCCTGGCGGTGATCGGCCTCTTCAGCGTGGTGCCCGCACTGCTCCAGGGCGGGGCCGGGATGTCGCCGCTGGGGGCGGCGGCGCTGTTCCTCCTCTGGTCGGGCACCGCGTTCGTGGCCGCCCTGCAGGCCCGCCGGCTCGCGGGCCGGCTCTCCGCCGCGTACCAGCTGACCCTCGGATTCGTCCTGTCGGCGGCGGGCGTCCTCGCCCTCCTCGGGTCCCTGGACGGCCCCTGGCCCCGGCTCCTCCCGGGCCTCGTGGTGGCGGGCGCGGGCAGCGGCCTCCTGAACGCGGCACTGCCCCGGCTCGCGGTGGACTCGGTGCCGCCGGAGCGGGCGGCGATGGGCTCGGGCGCGAACAACACCGCCCGCTACATCGGCTCCTCGGCCGGCGTGGCCCTGACGCTGGCCCTGGTGACGACCGGCCCGGACACGGCCCTGCTCGTCTCGGCCGCCCTGGCCCTCACGGGCGGGGCGCTCACCCTCGCCCTGGGGCGGTCGACACCAGCTTCGCCCAGACGACGAGCCGGTAGGTACTGGTGAACTCGGGCGTGCAGGTGGTGAGGGTGAGATAGGCCCCGGGGACGGAGTACCCGTACGAAGGCTTGACGAGGGACCGGGGCACGGCCCGGATGACCCCGACGTCCCGCGGCGAGGTGGATCCCAGGACGAGATCGACCCGATAGACATAGGTACGCGCGCGCGTGCGCACGAGGATCTCGTCCCCCTCCCCGAGCCGGTTGATGTACCGGAAGGGCTCCCCGTGCGTGTTCCGGTGCCCGGCGAGCGCGAAGTTGCCCACGCTCCCCGGCCCGGCGGTGCCGGGGTAGTGCCCGGCGTACCCCTTGTCGAGGACGGACCGCTTGGAGACGCCCTCGGCGACGGGAACGCTGAGCCCGAGCCGGGGGATCCGGAGGACGGCGAAGGCGGCGGAGGGGGAAGGCGCGGCAGTGGGCCTCCCGGAGGCCGGCCTCCCGGCCCCGGCACCCGCCCCGGACGCGTCCCCGGCCTCAGGCCCGTCGGACTCGGCCACCGCCCCGGAGCCGTCCGCCGTCCCCGGCTCGGCCGCGGGAGAGATGTCCCACTCCCTCTCCAGGACGCGCACCTGGCCGAGGGCCTCGGCGCGGGCCTCCCGATTGGTCCACCAGAGCTGATGGACCACGAGAAGCAGGAGGAGAACCCCGCAGGTGACGACGGTCTCCGCGCCCAGCCACAGCGCGCGGGCGCCCGTACGAGATCGTCCTCCCGTCTGGACGACGACCGGCACCCGCTGCCCCACCCTGGCCCGCACGCGGGGCACGATAAGCGCTGAGGCGCCAACTCTCCAGGCCCGTACAGCAGTACGGTGGAGGGCATGCGCCCCGACACGCCTGCCGCCCACACCACCGAAGCCGAGCGTCTGCTGCGCACCGCGGAGCAGTACCCCGGAGACCGGGAGCCCCTGTACCTCCAGGCCGCCGCCCACCGGGAGCTCGCGGGCGACCGCCCGGGCGCCACGGCGCTCTACGACACGCTCCTCGCCGGGGAGCCGGCCAACCCGCACCTGATCAGGGCGCTGAAGGCGGCGAACCTGTGGGAGTACGGGCACGAGGCCGAGGCCAGGGCGATCATCGACGGCGTCCGGCGCGCCAAGCCCGAGGACGCGGCGGCCTGGCAGATCACGGCGGAGACGCTGGAGGCGCACGACGAACTGGAGGCGGCGGAGTCGACGCTGACGGAGGCGGCGACGCTCCTGGTGACCCCGGAGGACCTCCCCCACGCCACCCAGTCCCTGCTCACGACCCGGCACCGGATCCGCAGGATGCTGGCGCTGCCGCACGACGACTGGGACGCCCGGGCGGACCGCCTGCACACCGGCACGGTCGGCCTCGACGAACTGCACGACCCGAAGCGCCTGTGGTCGCTCGGCTCCTCGGACCCGGCGGAACTCCAGGCCGAGATCACCCGGCTCCGCTCGGAACTGGGCACCTACCGCACGGCGCTCTCCCGGCCGTTCCCGGTGGCGGTCCTGCACTGGCTGGAGCCGGAACTGGACGAACTGCTCGCGGCGTACCCGGAACTGGAGGCGGAGTACCCCACGTACCGGGCGCACCTGACGGACATCGAGGCGTCCCTCCGCGAACTGGCGGCCGCCGGCACCCCGAACCTGGGCATCGTCCGAGCGACGGTCCCCTCGTACGAAGCCTTCGCCGCCTCGGAATCCACCTCCCCCTCGAACGCGGACCTCCTCCCCCAATACACCACAACCCTGGCAGCCCGAGCCCGCGCAACAGCCTGGCCCCCACTCCGCGGCGCGGAATGCTGGTGCGGGTCGGGGAGGACTTATGGGGAGTGCCACGGGGCGGAGTGAGACAACGCCAGACGCCTTGTCCAGTAGCACCCGTCGTCGGCAATGATGGCGTCGTCCTTGCCAGCCTCTGAAACCACTGGACGTCATGACTCCCGCGCCCGAGAACCGCCCTCTTCCTCTCCCAGACAGCCCCGAGCTCCACAGCTTGGTCTCCGACGCGGAAACCCGCACGGTCTACGGCGTGCTCTACAACGCGCGGAGCGTACCGCTCACCATGGGAGAGATCAGGGAGCGTGTTCACGTACTGACCGGAAAGTCCAATCTCCAGCTGGACCGGCGACTTCGCTCTCTGCGAACTTATTTCCTGGTTCCGGCAGTCCGAGATCCTGATCACCGCCAGCGCTTTACCTATATGATGCGGGGCTGGCACCCCGCAGCTGATCAGCGAACGGCACGAAAGACTCCACGGGCTTCCGACCGGGCACTTACGCTGCACACATACGGATACCGCTGCGCAGCCTGCGGACGGACTCCCAAGGATGACCACGTAAAGCTGGTGATCGACCACAAGATCCCACTTGACCTCGGCGGCTCGAACGAAGCCGACAACCTCCAGCCGCTGTGCGAAGAGGACAACCACGCCAAGCAGGCCCTCTTCTCCAGCCATGAGCAGAATGCCGAG
Organism: Streptomyces sp. NPDC059695; assembly: GCF_042733785.1. Taxonomy (NCBI): domain Bacteria; kingdom Bacillati; phylum Actinomycetota; class Actinomycetes; order Kitasatosporales; family Streptomycetaceae; genus Streptomyces; species Streptomyces sp. NPDC059695. Next base: position 488,983 of record NZ_JBHWFF010000002.1, read on the forward strand.
GCGCTGCGCGTCTCACTCAGCCTCCCCGACGCCCACCTTCGGATCGGTGAGCTGCTGAAGGCCCTGGAGGGCATAGAGGTACCCAGAGAGCTCATAGCGCTCGTCGCGCGTGAAGAAAACCACGGCGATCCGACGAAGCGCATGCGGGAGCTTCGAGCGCTAGGCTGGAAAATAAAGAATTCGAGACGAAAAGAAGGCCGGCGTTCGCTCTCGTTCTACCGATTGGACAGCTGGGAACCTTGGCCGCTTGGCGGCCCTAAAGCGGCGATCGCCAGAATGGAGCACGCACGCAAGCTGGCCCGACGCCTGGAATCACAAACCATGAACGCTTCAGAGAGAGAAACGTGAGCAGCCCGGCACCGTGGGTGCCGCCAGAAGGATCCTGGGCATCGTCCGCTGCACGGCGCCGCAATATGCAGGCCATCCGGAGCAGGGACACCAAACCCGAGCAGCTGATCCGCCGACTCGTCCATGCCCAGGGATTCCGCTACCGGGTAGCAGCCAGGCCCCTTCCGGCTCTTCACCGGACTGCAGACATGGTCTTCCGTCCGGCGAAGGTGGCCGTCTTCGTCGACGGCTGCTATTGGCACGGCTGCCCCGAGCACTATGTTCCGCCCAAAACCAACTCCGGCTACTGGTCGAAGAAGGTCGAAGGGAATATGGCCCGGGATCGTGATACCGATCAGCAGCTCACGGACGCCGGCTGGCTGGTGCTCCGCTTCTGGGAACACTCAGCAGCGCAGGAGTGCGCTGCTGAGATCGCGCGAACCGTTACCAGAAGGCGGCAGACGACTTAAGCAAGGGTGCTCTGAGCCGACTCCCAGGTCGTGCCGTCGGGCTCCAGGTCCCCAACGGGCGGGGCGAGCACAGCACCCTGTCGTTCGAGAGCTTCCTTGATCGCACGACCCACGGCCTCGGCTACAAGCGGAGGGAAGGCGTTACCCACCTGGCGGTACCGCGCGGTCTTCCGTCCGGCGAACTCCCACTCGCCCTTACCCGGGAATCCCTGGATCATCGCCGCCTGCTCCACCGTCAGCATGGGGCCGATCCCCTTTTGAGGGTTCCCCAGGTCTCGCTCCAGGTTCACTTCATGCTCGTCATTGGCGACACCCATGCCGTTCACACCGAGCGCAGCCCAGGCTCTTTTGGCTCGAGTGGGGCCGAGGTCAGCACCGCCATGCTTCTTAGACCCGCCGACGAGCGTGGGAGCCACGCCCCCAGCACCGGCGTCATCCAGCCACTTGTCGAAGTCATCAGGGCGACCGGCATCGACGAAGCGACGCTTCATGGATTCCTCAAGAACCATAGCCACGGTAACCCGTTCCGCCCTGGGGGACGGCCACTCAAACCCTCTGTACTGATCCTCCCGAATGGCAACCAAAATAGCCCTGGGACGCAGCTGCGGAACACCGTAGTCCGCGGCCTCAAGCAGCCTCCAGCCGCAAACCACATAATTCGCGTCACGAAGACGCTGCTTGATCTCCTCACGGTACTCGAAAAATTTCTCCCGCGGCTTGACCAATCCGGCGACATTCTCGATCATCACCGCGCGGGGCTTCAGCTCTTCGACGAGTTCAAGCATTGTCGGAAAAAGATCGCGCTCGTCATCCCGACCGAGCTGCTTTCCCGCAACAGAAAACGGAGGACAGGGGACCCCTCCCGCAAGCAGCCCGAGCTCCTTCTCCTCGATGGACCGGTTCATGCGTGCGTTGAACTTCTTGAGATGTTCAGCAGGGTTGAATTTCGTCACGTCCATCTCAAGGACATCGCACTCTGCCGCAACATCTGCTCCCCAGCGCTCCCCCTCGATGACGTTGAGCTCCAGCGTCTTCGCTGCGTGCGTATCAATCTCAACAAGCGCAAGGTGACGGAACCCGGCCCGGTGCAGGCCAACAGCCTGTCCCCCTGCCCCCGCACAGATCTCAATCGACGTCAGCGGCTGACCGCTGGAACTCATCGAAGCCTCCTGGTGTGACTGACTGCAGACACGCAAGTGTCGCATCCGCCAGTGACATCCCCGGCGTCGCTACAGTCTCCCAGGCCGGCGGCCCGCGCGTGGCACCTACAGCCTTCCTTCCACTCACGCACCAGCGTCGCATCAGGGGCAGGCATATGGAGCCCTGCCTCCGGCCGTCGATTGCCCCGGCTGTCCGCACTGCGGAAGACAGCCCCACGACTGACCCACACAGCACGCACGGCGGCCCCTGTCATCTGGCAGGCGGCAGCCCCATGTGACTCAGCAGAGCCGCCATGTCGCTCGGTGCCAGACCAGCAGCTACCGCCGGCTCCTCTTCGAGGTCGGCGAGCTGCTGCACAGACGGGTCATCAAGGATCCTCCCCATGAAGTCAAGCTTCTGCTCCAGCCTGGTCATTACTACCTCGTCGACCGTATTGCGGGACACGAGCACCGTGGCGTTCGTTTCAGTGCCAGGGGACAGCCCAAGCCGGTGGATCCGGTCCATACTCTGAAGGAACCGGCCTGCCATAAAGTCGCGGTCCACATAGACGGCGTCATGGCATACCTGGTGCAAGCTAATCCCTTCACCCAGCGTGGCTGGATTGGAAATCAGCACCATGCAGTCCGGATCCTCACGGAATCGACGGAGCTGCTCTTCCCGGTCGGGAGTTCCGCCGTACACGACCGCAGGACCAAACTTCCCAAGAAGCTTCTCAAGAGTGGCAAGACTTCGGACGAAGGTCGTCCATACCAGCGTCTTACGTCCCTTTTCCGCATTCTCCGCCACAATGAGAGCCGCTTCCTGGTACTTGGGCGACATTTCATGGTCGGGAAGATTCTGCATCAAGGTGTACAGCGAGCTGCCCTGTGGCACCTTGAGCGGCGGAAGCTGATACGCGAGCGGGTCATACCGGTTCGCCCCCTCAGTCAGCAGCGCCGGGCACACTGCTGCCATCAACAGCCGCAGCGCCGTCTTGCCCAGTGCACTGAGATCCTCCCGCGCCGCGCCGCTCGCCTCGCCCCCGACCAGCGACGCGTAGATCTCCTCGTGCAGCGGCGGCAAGTCCACATACCGCATCTGGAGCGACATCGGCGGGAGACCAAGCTCTTGTTTGGTCGTGCGAGTGAACAGAGGCCGAAGGACGGTGCTCGCGTACGACAGGTCTCCACCGGACACCGCCTGTGTGACCGTACGCTGGCCGTGGCCGGGCCAGACGAAACCGAGCAGGTTCTCCAGGTCTTTCGCACCGTTGGGAGCCGGTGTACCCGTAAGAATCAGCCTTCGCCGGGCAAGCGGCCCGAGAGCCATGCAGGCAGCACCATAAGTTCCCCGCGCGCCCAGTTTCATGCGATGGGCCTCATCGAGGATGATCATCGAGGGCTCGGCCTTCAGCCAGGCTGCCAGCATCGTGAGCGACCGGTCTAGCCGCTCATAGTTCACGATGAGCACCTCTGCCCACTGATCGTAAGACCTGCCGAGGATGTCCGTGCGCAGCGAATGACGGAAACAAGCCGCGCTCTCGTACTGCCATGCCTCATATGCGGACTTCGGGCAGACGATGAGCAGTCGGCTGACCTTGCGCTGTGCCTTCTGACTGGCGTAAACAGCCAGGCCCACGCGTGTCTTGCCGGCACCGGGAACACTGAAGTTGGCACCGTGCTGAAGCGTGAGCAGTTTGGCGACATCCCGGCGCTGGAAGTCACTGAGATCCGCCTTCCACTCCTCTCCCAACAGGAATGGAATCTCATCGGGTTGAATCTCTCCCGCATGATCCGGCGCATCCAGGCGCTGTTTTACCGCCTCGGCGTCGTGGAGAACGCCGATGACCAGCTCCTGAAGCTCAGAAGCCCACTCGACGCCGGGCGCGTCCGGCCAGGACGAGAGCGCACCCAGACCTCCCAACAAGTCATTAAGCTCGACTACGGCAGCTACGGGGCTGAGCTGGCCACCCGAGCGGAAACGAGCCGCCAACTGCACGAGCTCGTCGCGGTACTCCTCCGTCGTCCGGAAGACGACCTTCGTTCGCGTCTCATCGAATTCGAGACGCAGCGTCGTCCCTGCGGTGAGTTCACTCATCCCGAGGTCTCCAGGGCAACAGCTTCAATGAGCCAGGCCACGCCGTCACCAGGTGTCGCGGCGCCGCGCCCTGCCTGCTGGGCTAGCTTGCGCAGGCTCTCACGCAACTTGAGCACGGCCTCATCGAGCGCTTCCTCATCGAGGCTGCGTGACGCCCGAGCCTGAACAAGCTCTACGACGCTCTGGTCAATGTCGGCGCAAGCGTCCGCGATCCTGGCGGGCGCCATCTGCTTTCTCTTCTTGAGCCTGGCCTCACGACCTGCTGTGTCGATCGCCTGGTCGAAGGCTTGGCGTGCTTCCTGGAAGACGTCCTGGGCTCGCTTCCTGTCCTGGTCCGAGGCCACCTCGCTGGATGCGCTGGCCATTGCCTTCGCTCGAAGCACCTTGTCAGTTAGCAAACGGGCGGCTGAAACCCCGGAAGAAGCGCCAGGAAGCGTTACACCGCCCAGACCCGGCACGGACACAGCTGCTTGCTCACTCGTCGGCCCGATGAAGTCTGGGGACATCGTGCGGGTCAGGAACCGGTCCCGGAAGCTCTCGTCGATGTGCCGCACATCCGTCTTGGCGAAGCCCATGACGATGGCCGCCATACGAAGTTCCTTCAGCACATCCGCACGATCAGGGTCGACCGTCGCAAGCTTCTCGTATGCGCGGTGGAGCTCCTTGAGCTTCTCCTGGTGATCCTCGAAGTCAACAAGCCGGAGCCCGGGAACGTCTCCGTTCGCGCTGCGCGAGATGTGCTCACGAATCGTGGCGAGGATCCAGCGCTCCTGATGGTAGGTGGACGGCCGGATGCGGAACTCCTTCGCGATCGCGTCAGGCGTCCTGCCGAGGCCGGCCTGCTCCTCCATTGCAAGCAGACGGTTGATGTACGAGTAGTCCCGCCGGTGATCCCGGCGGAGCTGCAGTGCCAGCTCAACGGAGTTGATGTCATCCCAGGTGAACCACTCCGGCAGCACGCCCACGCGCATCGTCTGCTGGCCCAGCTCGCGCAGCGCCGCCGTACGCGTGTTGCCGTTGACCAGAATGCCTTGGTGTGTGATGAGTCCCGGGTCGTTCTGTCCGAACTGATCCAGACTTTCCTTCAGCTTGTCGAAGTCCGGGTCCCGCCGGTTGGGGTCGGCCGGGTCAGCCTGCAGAAGGAACTGGAGGTACTCCTGGCTGCCTCCCCTCCACGGATCTGCGGCAAGTGCCGCGTCCTTGGCCGGATCGTGGCTGCGCTGCGCCCGGATGCGGTGGGTTCCCGGGTTGTAGAAGACGGAGCCGATGGGGCAGTCGATCACCTCGCAGTGGAGCGCCTGGCCGTTCCAGTCCACGGTGACCGTCTCACGAGTTCCACCAGCAGTCTTCACATCCTCGAGCCGCTTCCTGACCAGCTCGCTGAACTCGGCGGCTCGTGGCGGTGCCGGAATTTCCTGATTCATCAGATTGCTCAATCCCCTTGTTTGCTACTTGGCCATGCCATGTGCAGCGACCCGTACCGCATCGCGGGCCGCCTCAGGCAGAGTGCGGTACTCGCCCCAAAGCCGCTCCAGGGGGCTGGGGTCACGACGGCCGGCGTTCAGCCATCCGATGAACACGTCCCGCTCCAGCGGGGTGAGGCCCGCAAGGCGCCCCAGGATGCCGGACAGGTCGACCTGACGATCACGGCCCCCCACCCGGCATCTGTTGCACTCGGTGACGAGCTGGGTCTCGCACGTCCCGTCCAGAAGCTGGACCTGCCGCCGTGCCACGTCCAGCTGAGCATCCTGGCCACCGTCACCGAACGACTCACCCGCGCCGATGCCGCAGGACCGGCAGAGGAAGCTGTCAGCGGCCAGAACCTTGGTCCGCTGTACCGACGTCAGGCCGGACTTCTCCTTCGGTGACTTCGACTGCCCGGGAAGCCAGACTTCGGCCCCCTTCTTCACGAAGCGCTGCTCGTCAAGATGGAGCGACTCGTCCTCGCGCCGCGTATCGATTTGCCAGTCGTGATCCCGCAGGTCGCGTACCCGCCGGTCGATCTGCGCCACATCCGGGAACGCGGCCCGCAGCTGGCCCTTGGTGAAGATGTTGCCTTCCCCGACCTCTGACACCAGCCACAGGCCGGCACGCACCTTGCTGCCGAACGTCTTGTCGAGCCATGACGGCACTGCCACTTGCAACCTCCGCTCAACGGACACCTTGGCGAGCCGGACACCGGGCAGCCGTGACTACGCAGGTCCGCTCTGCTCGGCTTCCGGCCGACCCATCCATTCAGCACGGCACGCGGTGGCTCCGTCCACCCTCTGACGAGTTTGCGGGCAAGGTAGTCAAATCCCTTTGCTGCACAATGGAATGCATCCTTCAACGGGGGTGGCGATGGCGCAAAAAGGCAGGACGGTCACAAGGGGCGGAGACCTGCCGCCGGGCAGAAGAGCACTAGCCCAGGCGCTGGCCGTTCTCTACGAGCTCCTGGCCGTGGAGACGCTGGCTCAGGCATCGGAGCTCCTGACGGCACACAACTGGCAGAAGACTCCGAGCGAGATCTCTCGCTATCGCAGCGGTCGCCGAAAGCCGCCCCTTGGTTTCGTTCTGCTGCTCCGGGAGCTCGCTGTCCAGCGGGCAACGCCCGGCACCGTGGTGATCCCTGTTTCAGAGCTTCGCGACCTTCACACGTCCGCTGAGGCAATCCTCTGCCGAAGCTGCGGCCCCTTGAGGAGCGAGAACGAACGTCTTCGGGGCGAGAACGGCCGGCTTCTTGCTCGTCAGGCTCCGTCGAGTTACCCGCAACCGACCACGGCGGAGGCGCGAAATCAGGCCGGAGCGGTACCGCGTGTCCCGCTGCCGGTCCCCCCTCTCACGGGGGACCGGCAGCGGAGGGCACGCGATGTTGCTGCAGCGCACCAGCTCGCCGCCCGCGCAGCCGCCCTCTACCAAGGAGGACAGGTCAGTCATGCGGTCGCCCTGATCCAACACGTTTCGACGTCGCTCACGCCCCTGGAGAGCGCAGCCTCGATCGCCCTGCTGCGCGATGGACAGGATGATCTCGCGGACACGGCTATTGGCATCAGCGGAAGGACTCTCGCCGAAGAACACGTCATGCGTATCGCGGTCGAGCTGCATGCCCTGGGTCTCGCGGATGATGCCGGCGCAATACTCCGGGCCTCTCTTGCGTCGCGGGCGCTGACCCCGACATGACAGAGAACGGCACGTCCGGTACGCAATTCCTACGCCGTTCGGCTTCTGAACTGGCGGCTCCCTCCTCCCGGAACCCCGAGACGGTCCTACGTCGGGGCATGCGCCTCCGTGTGCGACATACGGCGAATCGGGGCGAGGATCCGTGCAGGCTGCAGGCGGAGGGCACGGGCCATCCCAGCACCCCTACGGATAGATCGCGTTGGCGGACTTCCCGGCGCCAAGCTCGTCAAAGCCCCGGCGGAACGAGAGTCGGCCAGAGCCGTGAGGACGCGCGGCGAACTCGACCGCTTCATCGCCGCTGGCTCGGCAGCGGGCATCACTCCGCGAACAGATGAGGGCGCATCCTGTGCGGCTCCCACTATGCCGGAGCCCCTATCCACCCGGGCGACCCTCTTCCGGCCCGTCGGCGACGAGACCCACTGTGCGCGGTGCACCCGACCGTCAGCCCTCTCGGTGACCTGGCACCCCCACCTCGTACGCTCGAAGGACGACACCCGCGACCGAAAGGCACCGTCATGCCCCGTATCCCCTCCCCCGCCATAGCCGCCGCCGGGCTCGTCGGTGGGTATGCCGTTGCCCGGTGGAGCAAGAAGCGGCCGCTCGGGGGTGTCGTGCTGGCCGTCGCCGGTGGGGTGGCCGCGCGGGAGTGGCAGCAGGTGGGTGGGGCCAAGGCCGCCGTGGGGCTGACGGCCGGGTACGTCGCCGCGTTCGCCGGGTCGCACCCGCTCGCCAAGAAGATCGGGGCCTGGCCCGCGGTGTTCTCCGTCGCCGGGGGCATGGCCGCCGCCTCCTGGGCCGTCACGCGCGGGAAGTAACCCCCAGCCCCGGCCTCCTGACCGGACACCCGTGCGAAGGGGCCTCAGCCCCAGCGCCCTGGCCGCCACCCCGCGAAGGGCCCTCAGCCCCAGCGCCCTGGCCGCCACCCCGCGAAGGGGCCCTCAGCCCCCCGCCGCGTGGCTCACCGTGTAGATCAGGAGGCCCGCCAGGGCGCCGACCACCGTGCCGTTGATGCGGATGAACTGGAGGTCGCGGCCGATGTTCGCCTCGATCTTCCGGGAGGTCTGGTCGGCGTCCCAGCCGGCGACCGTGTCGGTGATCAGGGACGTGATCTCGTGGCGGTAGGTGGTGACCACGTACGCCGCCGCGTCCTCCGCCCAGCCCTCCACCTTCGCCTGCAGGCGGTCGTCCGTCGCCAGGCGGGTGCCCAGCGAGATCAGTGAGGCGCGGGCGCGGAGGCGGAGCTGGCTGCGGTCGTCCTCGGCCGCCGCGATGATCAGGGACCGTACCGAGGACCAGGCCGAGGCGATGATGTCCTGGACCTCGGGGCGGGCCAGGAGGTCCGACTTCAGGCGTTCCACGCGGGCCCGGGTGTCCGTGTCGGCCTGGAGGTCGGCCGCGAAGTCGCTGAGGAAGCGGTCGATCGCCCCGCGCGCCGGGTGCCCCGGCATGTCCCGCATCTCCGTGACGAACCGGAGGAGCTCCTTGTAGACCCGCTCGCCGATCCGCTTGTCGACGAAGCGGGGCGTCCAGCCCGGCGCTCCGCCCTGCACCGCGTCCATCACCGAGTCGCCGTGCGTCACCAGCCAGTCGTGCGCGCGGGTGCAGATCAGGTCGACCGCCCGGTGGTGCGCCCCGTCGGAGACCACCTTCTCCAGGGTCTTGCCCAGGCCCGGGGCGATCTCCGCCGCCTCCGCCCGGCGGGTGATCGCCTCGCCCACGACCGCCTGCACGTCCGCGTCGCGGAGGACCGTCAGGGCGCCGCGCAGGGCCGTCGACAGCTCCGCCGTGACCCGGTCCGCGTGGGCCGGGTCCGCCAGCCACCCGCCCAGGCGCCGGCCGATGCCCAGGGCCGCCAGCCGGCCCCGTACGACGTCCGCCGACAGGAAGTTCTCGCCCACGAAGGTGCCCAGCGACGCCCCCAGCTGGTCCTTCTTCGTGGGGATGATCGCGGTGTGCGGGATGGGGAGGCCCAGCGGCCGCCGGAACAGCGCCGTCACCGCGAACCAGTCCGCGAGCGCGCCGACCATGCCCGCCTCCGCCGCCGCGGCGACGTAGCCCGCCCACGCCCCCCAGCCCGCGTTCTTCGCCCATGTCGCCAGGGCGTAGATCACGGCGACCAGCAGCAGCAGTGCCGTCGCCAGGGCCTTCATGCGGCGGACGCCCCTGCTCTTCTCCTCGTCCGCCGCCGTGTACGAGAAACTCACCATCGACTCGACCTCCTACATCAGGGACTCCCGGCGCTCGTCCCGAGTTCCCCCGTACATCTTCGCGATCACCGCCTCGATGTCCGGCTCCCGCACCGAGAGGTCGACGAGGGGGTACTTCGCCGCCACCGCGGCCACCAGCGGCGCCGCCGAGGAGCCGGACGGGAAGGCGAGCCACTGGCGGGGTCCCTCCGCCCGTACGAAGCGGGCTCCCGGCACGTCCGTGATGGGCTCCACCTCCCGCTCCAGGTCCACCGTCAGGAGCCGTTCGCTCTCGCCCACCGCGTGCAGTCCGGCGAGCTCCCCGTCGTACATCAGCCGCCCGTGGTCGATCACCATCACCCGGGAGCAGAGCTGCTCGATGTCCGTGAGGTCGTGGGTGGTCAGGAGGACGGTCGTGCCCCGGGTGGCGTTCAGGTCGCGGAGGAACTCCCTCACCTTCGCCTTCGACACCACGTCCAGGCCGATCGTCGGCTCGTCCAGGTACAGCACCTCCGGGTCGTGCAGCAGCGCCGCCGCGATGTCGCCGCGCATCCGCTGGCCGAGGGAGAGCTGCCGTACGGGCACGTCGAGGAGCTCGCCCAGGTCGAGCAGGTCCACGCAGCGGGCGAGGTTCTCCTCGTACCGGGCGTCGGGGATCCGGTACATGCGGTGGACCAGCCGGTAGGAGTCCTTCAGGGGAAGGTCCCACCAGAGCGTCGTCCGCTGCCCGAAGACCACCCCGATCCGCTGGGCCAGGCGGGTGCGCTCCCGCGCCGGGTCGATGCCCGCGACCCGCAGCCGGCCCCCGCTGGGGGTCAGGATGCCGGTGAGCATCTTGATCGTGGTGGACTTCCCGGCGCCGTTCGGGCCGATGTAGCCGACCATCTCCCCGCGCTCCACGCCGAAGGAGATGCCGTCGACCGCCCGGACCTCCTTCTTCTCGCGGCGGACCAGGCCCGCCTTCCGGCGGACCGTGAAGACCTTCTCCAGACGGTCCAGTTCGATGAAGGGCATGAGCGCTCAGCTTCCTGTCGATCGGTACGAGCGGATCCCGGCCCGCCACGCGAGCCCCGCGACCCCGCAGCTCGCCGCCGCCACCAGCGGCGAGGCGAACGCCGCCCAGTCCGGCACCCCCGCGGGGGCCGGCCGGCCCAGCACGTACAGCGCGGGCAGCCAGCTCACGAACGCCAGCGGCACGACGTACACGACCCCCCGCACGAGGTCCTGCGCGAAGATCGTCGGCGGGTACTGGAGGAGGGTGTTCCCGCCGTACGTGAAGGAGTTCGTGACCTCCGCCGCGTCCTGCATCCAGAAGAGCGCCGACGCGCCCACCACCATCACCGCACCGAAGATCACCGCCCCGCACACCACGGTCACCGGCAGCAGCAGCACCTTCAGCGGCGTCCAGTCCACGTCGAGCAGCAGCAGCCCCCAGACCAGGACCATCAGGCCCTGCGCGACCCGGCCGAACCGCCGCAGCGCGAACTTGTCCGCCGCGACCTGCGCGAGCAGCGGCGCCGGACGCATCAGGAACGTGTCGAGCGAACCGTCCCTGACCCGCCTCCCCATCCGCTGGAGCGAGCCCATCGTCAGGTCGGCGATCCCGAAGGACGTGCCCGCCGTCCCGTACAGCAGGGCGACCTCCGCGAACGAGAAGCCGCCGAGGCCGCGGACCTGACCGAACATCAGGAGGATGACGACGAAGTCGAAGAAGGTGACGCAGAAGCTGGTGAAGAGGGTCAGGGCGAAGGAGGAGCGGTACGCCATCGTGGAGCGGATCCACATGCCCGCCACCATCCGGTACGTGCGCCAGGACGCGTCCGCCCAGGAGTCGCGCGACGCCGGGGACTCGCCCGTCCCGGACTCACGCGCGCGGGACTCGCCCGTCCCGGACCCACGCGCGCGGGACCCGTCCGCCCAGGACTCACCCACCCTGCACCACCACCTTCCGCCTCGCCGCCGCCTGCGCCGCCCGGCCCGCCCCCAGGAGGACCAGCGCCCAGCAGCCCTGGAAGGCGTACGCCCCCGCCAGTCCCCAGCCCTCGTACCGCCCCAGGTACACATCGGCCGGCACCTGGAGCAGCGACGCCCACGGCAGCATCCGGGCGATCTCGCCCAGCGCCCCCGGGAAGACGTTCAGCGGCAGCAGCATCCCCGAGAAGAACAGGCCGCCCAGCCAGGCCACCTGCACCACCCCCTGCCCGTCGAGCAGCCAGAACGCGCTCATCGCCACCAGGTACCAGAGCGCGAAGCCGACGGTGGAGCCCAGCGCCACCGCCACCAGGAACGCGAGCCAGGCACCCGGTCCCGACGGCAGGGTGAAGCGGAAGACGAGCGCGCCGACCACCATCGGGACGACGCCGCGGCCGAGGAGCTGGTACGCGGAACGGCCGGCGTCGGCCGCGAACCACCAGGCCTGGAGATCGGCGGGACGGTAGAGGTCGACGGCGATGTCACCGGTCCTGATCCGCTCGATCAGCTCGTCCTCGAAGCCTCCGCCCATCAGTCCGCAGACGGTGATCAGCGCCTGGCCGATCCACACGTACGCGAGGGCGTCGTCCATGGAGTAGCCGCCGAGCCCCGGCCGTTCGTCCCAGAGGGCGATGTACGTGGCGGAGAGGACGAACCCGAAGACGCTGTTGGTGAAGACGCCCGCCGCCGTGGCCACACGGTAGGTGGCGAAGCGCCGGAACCCTCCCGCGGCCACCGTCGCGTACAGCCGCAGCATGAAGGTCCCCTTCTGGAGGGTGGAGGGCGAAGCGCACGACCCTAGTGGCTCGGCCCGGCGCGCCGCGAGCGGTTTTCGCGCCACCTTCGGGTCGCTTGGGGGATTTCCAGGGAGTTTCACCGCATTCCATGCAGTATGTGATGCCATGTCCCCTTCCTCCGGTACGAGCGGTACGAGCGGCACGAGCGACGACGACCCCCACCCGAGCCGCTGGGAACCGCGGGACCCCACGCTCCACGGACCACCCCGCGCCCGGCGGCGAAGCGGCCTCCGCCGCGCCCTGCGGACCCTCCTCGGGCTCCTCCTCCTCGGCACGCTGCTGCTCGCCGGCGCCTTCGCCGCCGGCTACCTCCTGGTGGAGATCCCGCCCGCCAACGCCGCCGCCGTCGCCCAGTCGAACGTCTACCTCTACCGGGACGGCACCCCCCTCGCCCGCGACGGCGAGGTCAACCGCGAGAACATCCGCCTCGACCAGGTCCCGCTCACCGTCCGGCGGGCCGTACTCGCCGCCGAGGAACGCGACTTCCACACCTCACGCGCCGTCGACCCCAAGGCCATGGTCCGCGCCGCCTGGAACACCGTCACCGGCAAGGGCCGCCAGTCCGGCTCCACCATCACCCAGCAGTACGTCAAGAACTACTACCTGGGCCAGGAGCAGACCCTCACCCGCAAGGCCAAGGAGTTCTTCATCGCGATCAAGCTGGGCCGCGAGAAGAGCAAGGAGGAGATCCTCCAGGGCTACCTGAACACCAGCTACTTCGGACGGAACGCGTACGGGATCCAGGCCGCCGCCCGCGCCTACTACGGCAAGGACGTCGAACACCTCGACACCGCCGAGGGCGCCTACCTCGCCTCCCTCCTCAAGGCCCCCAGCGCCTACGACGTCACCACCCACCCCGAGAACCGCGCCAAGGCCGTCGCCCGCTGGCACTACGTCCTCGACGGCATGGTCACCGAGGGCTGGCTCTCCCCCGCCGCCCGCGCCGCCGCCCGCTTCCCCGCCCCCCAGACCGCGCACGCCGCGACCGCCCTCTCCGGCCAGCGCGGCTACCTCGTCCAGGCCGTCGAGGAGTACCTCACCGCCCGCGGGATCGTCGACGAGAAGACCCTCGCCGGCGGCGGCTTCCGCATCACCACCACCCTGGAACCCGCCACACAGGAGGCCCTCGTCCAGGCCGTCGAGGACCGGGTCGTCTCCCGGCTCGACCCGGCGGGCTCCCCCACCGACCGGTACGTACGGGTCGGGGCCGCGGCCGTCGACCCGGCGAACGGCAAGGTCCTCGCCATGTACGGCGGCGTCGACTACACCCAGCAGTACGTCAACAACGCGACCCGCCGCGACTACCAGGTCGGCTCCACCTTCAAGCCCTTCGTCTTCACGGCCGCCGTCCAGAACGGCGCCCAGACCCAGCAGGGCCTGCCCATCACCCCGTACACCGTGTACGACGGCACCAACCGCCGCCCGGTGGAGGGATGGGGCGGCAGCCCGTACGACCCCGCCAACGAGGACGACGCGAGCTACGGCGACATCGCCGTCGGCGCCGCCACCGACCTGTCCGTGAACGCCGTGTACGCCCAGATGGCCGTCGACGTCGGCCCCGCGCACGTACGGCGCACCGCGGTCGCCCTCGGCCTCCCCGGCACCACCCCCGACCTCACCGCCTCCCCCTCCATCGCCCTCGGCGCCGCCACCGCCAGCGTCCTCGACATGGCCTCGGCGTACGCGACGCTCGCCGCGCACGGCCGCAACGGCACGTACGCGCTCGTCGAGGAGATCAGCCGGAACGGCCACACGGTGGAACTCCCGGCCACCGCCCGCCGCCAGGCCGTGAGCCGCGAGGCCGCCGACACGACGACGTCGATCCTGCGGAGCGTCGTCGAGGCCGGCACCGGCACGGCCGCACAGGCCGCGGGACGCCCCGCCGCCGGCAAGACGGGCACGGCGGAGGACGACAAGGCCGCCTGGTTCGCCGGCTACACCCCGGAGCTCGCGACGGTCGTCGCGCTGATGGGCCAGGACCCCGAATCGGGAACGCAGGAATCCCTCTACGGCGCCCTGGGCCGGCCGCGCGTCGACGGAGGCGGGGCGCCGGCCGAGATCTGGGGCCGGTTCACCCGGGAGGCACTGGCCGGGACACCGCCGCGGGACTTCGAGCTCCGGCTCATGCCGGGAGCCGAGGCGCCCCCGGCGACGGTGGCACCGGAGGCGACCGAGGGAGCGGAGGCGACGGAGGGACCGGACGGATCCGGCCGGACGGAGGACTGGTACGAGACGGGAGAGGCCGGACCGGGCGCGGCACCGCGCGGCAACGGACCCGGACACGGACCCGTCCCCGGCGCCGGCCCCGGCGCGGGACCCGGGACCGCACCCCCGTCCGTGCCCTCACCCGGATCCGGCCCCACCCGGCCCCGGGGTCAGTGACCGCTCGTCGCCTTGAGACCCACCACGGCGACCAGCAGCAGACAGACGAAGAAGATCCGGGCGGCGGTCGCCGGCTCACCGAGCACCACCATGCCGAGCACCGCCGCACCGGCCGCGCCGATGCCGACCCACACGCCGTACGCCGTACCGATCGGCAGCGTCTTGGCCGCCTGCGACAGCAGCAGCATCGAGGCGACGATCCCGGCGCCGGTGAACACGCTCGGCCACAGCCGGGTGAAGCCCTCGGTGTACTTCATGCCGATGGACCAGCCGACCTCGAGCAGACCGGCGATGATCAGAAGAACCCAGGCCATGACGACACACCTCCGCAAGACGGAACAACAGGGGTGCGTCGTCTTGTCGTGAACCCGGTACGGCGCGTCTCGTCGGGGTGTCTCCAGGCTAGCAAAGAACGGGCAAAGGCCCCGGTGACTCCGGTCACCAGGGCCTCAGGGCCTCCCGCCCGCGGAACTACAGATACAGCCCGGTCGAGTCCGAGGCGCACTGGAACCGGTCCGCGGCCACCGCGTGCAGGTCCCGCTCCCGCATCAGGACGTACGCGACACCGCGCACCTCGACCTCGGCGCGGTCCTCGGGGTCGTACAGCACCCGGTCGCCGATCTCGACGGTACGGACGTTCTGACCGACCGCGACCACCTCGGCCCACGCGAGGCGGCGGCCCACGGCGGCCGTCGCCGGGATCAGGATGCCGCCGCCGGAGCGCCGCTCCCCCTCCGGGGAGTCGGTACGGACCAGGACCCGGTCGTGGAGCATCCGGATGGGCAGCTTGTCGTGCGTGTTCTCGCTCACGGAGTGAACCTACCTGCCCAGGAGGGCCGGAAAGCGATCACGCCTTGTTCCGCCGCGAGGAGGAGACGATCAGCCCGACGACCGCGAGAGCCACGACGGCCGCCGGGACCACCCGCTCCAGGCGGGGGGCGCCGTCCTCGTGGGTGAACCGGGCCTTCACGTCCGAGACGACGCGGTTGACGGCGACGAACGCGCGTCCCGCCGTCTGGTCGACCGTCGACGCGACCTTGGCCTTCGCGTCCCCGATGATCGTCTTCGGGTGCATCCGAATGCCGATCTCGTCGAGAGTGACGGCGAGCTGCTCGCGCCGGCGGACGATGTCCGCCTCGATCTGCGCAGGGGTCCTTGCCTCCGACACCGCGCTGCCTCCGTAGTCGTAATCGGTCGTTGACGGCCAGTCTGTCAGTTCCGCCGCGATCAGGTCGCCCCAGACCCCCATGTGACCCCATTAGGCTCTGGAATGCGTACGCGAACATTCCGAGGAGAGCCAGCCATGAGCGAGCGACTGCAGCCCGGCGACACCGCCCCCGCCTTCACCCTTCCCGACGCGGACGGCAACGAGGTCTCCCTCGCGGACCACAAGGGCCGCAAGGTCATCGTCTACTTCTACCCGGCGGCGCTGACCCCCGGCTGCACGAAGCAGGCGTGCGACTTCACGGACAACCTGGACGTCCTCGCGGAGGCCGGGTACGACGTCATCGGCGTGTCCCCCGACAAGCCGGAGAAGCTGGCGAAGTTCCGCGAGAAGGAGCACCTCAAGGTCACGCTGGTCGGCGACCCGTCGAAGGAGACCCTGGAGGCGTACGGCGCCTTCGGCGAGAAGAAGCTGTACGGCAAGGTGGTCACGGGCGTGATCCGCTCGACGGTGGTCGTCGACGAGGACGGCAAGGTGGAGCACGCCTTCTACAACGTCAAGGCCACGGGCCACGTCGCCAAGATCATGCGGGACCTCGCCGTCGAGGGCTGAGACCCGGCGACGACGTGACGGACGGCCCCTTTCCCTGGCCGATTCCGTTTGCGATCGGCATGACCGTGCAGAAGGTCCTCTGGAGTTCACCCCCTCAGAGAGGACGTACGGTCATGCCGGCCACCGACCGCGACCCCGCCGCCGATCCCGAGGCCCTGAGACGGCATCCGCGCCTGTTCAGGGCCGTCACCCGGCGCCGGCAGCCCAGGCTGCGGCGGACCGACATCACGGTCACCGAGGAGACGTCCGTGCGGCGGGCCGTGCGGGCGGCCTCCCTGGGCAATGCCATGGAGTGGTTCGACTTCGGCATCTACGCCTACCTCGCCGTCACCCTCGGCCACGTGTTCTTCCCGTCCGGGAACGACACGGTCCAGCTGCTCTCGTCGTTCGCGACGTTCGCGGTGGCCTTCCTGGTCCGCCCCCTCGGCGGCATGGTGTTCGGCCCGATGGGTGACCGGCTGGGCCGCAAGAAGGTCCTCGCGCTGACCATGATCCTCATGGCCGCCGGCACCTTCGCGATCGGCCTGATCCCCTCGTACGCCTCCATAGGCTTCTGGGCCCCGGCGCTGCTCGTGTTCTTCCGGATGGTCCAGGGGTTCTCGACCGGCGGCGAGTACGGCGGCGCCTCGACGTTCATCGCCGAGTACGCGCCCGACCGCCGCCGCGGCTACTTCGGCAGCTTCCTGGAGGTCGGCACGCTGGCGGGCTACGTCGCCGCGGCGGGCCTCGTCACGGCGCTCACGACCTGGCTCGGCCACGACACGATGGAGGCGTGGGGCTGGCGGGTGCCGTTCCTGGTGGCGGGCCCCCTGGGCCTGATCGGCCTCTACCTGCGGCTCCGGCTCGACGAGACACCCGCCTTCCAGAAGCTGGAGAGCGAGTCGGCGCCGTCGGCGGTGGCCCCGGCGGAGGCCACGGCGACGGGCGGCCTGGCGAGGATCTTCCGGCAGCAGTGGCCCGCGCTGATCCTGTGCGTCGCGCTGGTCTGCGCGTACAACATCACCGACTACATGGTGCTGTCGTACATGCCGACGTACCTCTCCGACGAGCTCGGCTACAGCGAGACCCACGGGCTGCTGATCCTGCTGGGCGTGATGGTCGTCCTGATGCTGGTCGTCACCCGGGTCGGGCGGCTCAGCGACCGGTTCGGGCGCAAGCCCGTCCTGATGACCGGCATGCTCGGCTTCCTCCTCCTCTCGCTGCCCGCCTTCCTGCTGATCGGCCGGGGCGGCGTGCCGGCGGTCACCGCGGGCATGCTGATGCTCGGCCTGTCGCTGGTCTGCATGCTCGGCACCATGTCGGCGGCGCTCCCGGCGCTCTTCCCGACCGAGGTGCGGTACGGCTCCCTGGCCGTGGGCTACAACGTGTCGACGTCCCTGTTCGGCGGTACGACCCCGCTCGTCATCACGGCGCTGATCGGCGCGACCGGGAGCAACCTGATGCCGGCGTACTACGCGATGGGCGCGGCGCTCGTCGGCGTGATCGCGGTGGCCTGCATGAAGGAGACGGCCCGCCGCCCCCTGGACGGCTCGCCCCCCTCGGTCGCCACCCCGGAGGAAGCGACGGAACTGGTCCTGGCCCAGACCCCGGAACCGAGGTTCTGACCCCTCCCCGCCACGCTCGGCCCGCACCGGACCCCCCTCCCGGCGCGGGCCGATCCGCTTTTCGTACCCGCTGTGACGTGACCGTCCGATATACGGCTCGTTGATCCGTACGAGATCCGTACTGGGGAGGGGATCCGATGGGGACGAGCCCGTACACGAAGGACCGCCTGAGCTCTGCTGTGGCGGAGTCGAGGGGATGGGCGGATCTGATGCGCCGCCTCGGCGTGAAGGAGAGCGGAGGCCGACGTCGCACGCTGCAGGCGAAGGTGGCCGAGTACGGCATCGACACGAGCCACTTCAAGCAGCGCAGCCCATGGCGCAAGTACACCGACAGCGCCATCGCCGAGGCGGTCACCGCCTCTACGACACTCCGCGAGGTCGCGCAGAGGCTCGGCGTTCCCCCGGCGACCGGAACGCTCTCGCACATCAGCCGACGGATCGCAGCAGCCGGAATCGACGTGAGCCGGTTCCCCGGCCTGAACCGCTCGACCACGGACCTGCCGTTCACCACGGAGGAGCTCAAGGTGGCCGCAGCGGCCACACAAAGCATCAGGGCAATGGCTCGCCTGCTGGGCGTGGGCGATGACGGAAGATCCCGCGCCGCACTCAGGCACATGATCCACGAGCGGGGCATCGACATCGCCCACTTCACGCACAGGCGCGTCCACGTACCGGAGGACCGGCTGCGTGCGGCGGTGACGGACGCCGGCAGCTTCGCCGACGTGATGCGCGCGCTCGGCCTCCCCGTGACCGACCAGAATCACCGCCGGGTACGACGGCGGGTGGCCGAGCTGGGCCTCGACACGTCCCACTTCAAGCGGCGCACATGGGGCTCAGTGCGGGCCGCTGCGCCGAAGGCCGTCGCCGGCACGGTCTTCCGGGTACGACCCGAGGGATCGTCGCGCGAGAACCGCGACCGGCTCCAACGGGCCCTCACCGAGGTTGGCGTCCCGTATCGCTGCGTCGAGTGCGGGAACGAGGGCGCGTGGCGGGGCCGGGCCCTCACCCTTCAGATCGACCACATCAATGGGAACTGGCTCGACAACCGTCGCGAGAACCTTCGCTATCTGTGCCCCAACTGCCACGCGATGACCGACACCTGGTGCCGCGGTAAACATCGACGCACCCCTCAGACGGATGCCGGGTGACCGCTACCATGGCCGTACTGGCGGCCGTGTCGTAACTGGCAGCCGAGCTGGGTTTAGGTCCCAGTGGGCGAAAGCCCGTGTGGGTTCGAGTCCCACCGGCCGCACACAAGCGAAGGGCCGCCCGAATCGGGCGGCCCTTCGCGTCGGCGGTGTCAGCCCAGCAGCTCCTTCACCACCGGCACCAGCGCCCTGAACGCCTTGCCCCTGTGGCTGATCGCGTTCTTCTCCGCCGGGGTCAGTTCCGCGCAGGTCACCTCGTGGCCCTCCGGCTGGAGGATCGGGTCGTAGCCGAAGCCGTTCGTGCCGGTCGGGGTGTGGCGGAGGGTGCCTTCCATGCGGCCCTCCACCACGCGCTCCGTGCCGTCCGGGAGGGCGAGTGCCGCCGCGCAGGCGAAGTGGGCCGCGCGGTGCTCGTCGGCGATGTCCGACAGCTGGGCCAGGAGCAGGTCCAGGTTGGCGCGGTCGTCGCCGTGGGTGCCGGCCCAGCGGGCGGAGAAGATGCCGGGGGCGCCGTTCAGGACGTCGACGCAGAGGCCCGAGTCGTCGGCGACGGCCGGGAGGCCGGTGGCCCGGGCCAGGGCGTGGGCCTTCAGGAGGGCGTTCTCCGCGAAGGTCACTCCCGTCTCCTTGACGTCGGGCACCTCGGGGTACGCGTCCGCGCCGACGAGTTCGAGGTCGAGGCCCGCGTCGGCGAGGATCGCGTGGAGTTCGGTGATCTTGCCCGCGTTGCGGGTGGCGAGGATCAGGCGCTGCTGGGTCATGCCATGGATTATCCCGGGGCGGGTCATCCGGGCGTGCAGACCTTGGCCACTTCGCCCGCCGCGTCCGTGATCGGCGTGATGTCCGGGGTGGTGTCGCCGTTCTTGACCGCCGTACGGACGGAGTCCACGCCCTGGGTCAGGTCGTCGACGGCCTTCGAGAGGTCGGCGTTGTCCGTCGTGTCCTTGAGGTTGCCCAGTTCGGTGGAGATCTGGTCGAGGGACTCCTCGATCTGCGTCACGTCGTTGGAGGCGTTCGAGACGGCCTGCTGGAGGTTCTGTACGGACGTGGCTATCGCGTCGGCGGTCTTGACGCAGTCCATGGCGGTGTCGAGGGCTCCGCAGCCGCTCAGGACGGTGGTGAGTGCGGCGGCCGTGGCCACGGCGAGTGCGAGACGGCGCTTCAAGGCGGGTCCTCCCCCAGATACGTACATGACATGCGGACGGGCGGGCGCACGGATCGTATCCGGGTGCCCGCCCGTCAGGACGCGGCGTCGGGTCAGAGGGTTCCTTCGAGGGCCTTGCGCTGGATCTCGGCCAGTTCGGCGCAGCCGCCGGAGGCGAGGTCGAGGAGGGCGTTGAGCTCCTTGCGGTCGAAGGGCTCGGCCTCGGCGGTGCCCTGGACCTCGACGAAGCGGCCGTCGCCGGTGCAGACGACGTTCATGTCGGTGTCGGCGCGGACGTCCTCCTCGTAGCAGAGGTCGAGGAGGGGGATGCCGTCGACGATGCCGACCGACACCGCGGCGACCGTGCCGGTGAGCGGCTTGCGGCCGGCCTTCACGAGCTTCTTGCCCTGGGCCCAGGCGATGGCGTCGGCGAGGGCCACGTACGCGCCGGTGATGGCGGCGGTGCGGGTGCCGCCGTCGGCCTGGAGGACGTCGCAGTCGAGGACGACGGTGTTCTCGCCGAGGGCCTTGTAGTCGATGACGGCGCGCAGGGAGCGGCCGATGAGGCGGGAGATCTCGTGGGTGCGGCCGCCGATCTTGCCGCGGACGGATTCGCGGTCGCCGCGGGTGTTGGTGGCGCGGGGGAGCATGGAGTACTCACCGGTGACCCAGCCTTCGCCGCTGCCCTTGCGCCAGCGCGGGACGCCTTCGGTGACGGAGGCGGTGCAGAAGACCTTGGTGTCGCCGAAGGAGATGAGGACGGAGCCCTCGGCGTGCTTGCTCCAGCCGCGTTCGATGGTGACGGGGCGGAGCTGTTCGGGGGTACGGCCGTCGATGCGAGACATGGGTCGAGCCTAGCGGGACATGACGGAGGGCCCGTTCCCCTGCCGGAACGGGCCCTTGTCGATGGGAGCCGGTGGCTCACATCATGTCTTCGATCTCCGCGGCGATCGGGTCGGCGTCGGTGCCGATGACGACCTGGATGGCGGTGCCCATCTTGACGACGCCGTGGGCGCCGGCGGCCTTGAGGGCGGCCTCGTCGACCTTGCCGGCGTCGATGACCTCGGTGCGCAGGCGGGTGATGCAGCCTTCGACCTCTTCGATGTTGTCGATGCCGCCGAGGCCGGCGACGATCTTCTCAGCCTTGCTGGCCATGTGTTTCTCCCTGTCCGTTCTGCGCACCGTCGGTCCGCTTTGTCACGGTAACCCACGGTTGGCTCAACTTCGCGAGCGAGTGCAGCCGTTCTGCCGAATGATGACGATCACCGGCGGCCTGTCCTCAGCGGGCTCCCGGAGCCTATCGCAACTGGTCTACACCAGTGTGCAACGAGATGCGGACCCGGCTTGTTCCGGGCAGGGAGGACGCCGATGAGTACCGACAGCGCCGCGGCCGCACCGAAGCCGCGGAAGCCCGTGTCCTGGGGCGGGCTCTTCCAGGGCCTCCAGAAGATGGGCCGCAGCCTCCAGCTCCCCATCGCCGTCCTTCCGGCCGCCGGCATCATCAACCGGCTCGGGCAGCCTGACGTCTTCGGCGCCGACGGTCTGGGGTGGGACAACGTCGCGAAGGTGATGGCGGGCGCGGGCGGCGCGCTGCTCGACGGAAACCTCGGCCTCCCCCTCCTCTTCTGCATCGGTGTCGCCATCGGCATGGCGAAGAAGGCGGACGGCTCGACCGCGCTCGCCGCGGTGGTCGGCTTCCTCGTCTACTACAACGTGCTGCGCCAGTTCCCCGAGACCTGCCCGAAGGGGACGGTGGACATCCAGGGCGGCTGCATCTCCCCCGAGCAGGCCTTCAGCGGGTACACGTACCAGAACCCCGGGGTCTTCGGCGGCATCGTCGTGGGCCTGATGGCGGCCTGGTTCTGGCAGCGGTACCACCGCAAGCAGCTGGTCGACTGGCTGGGCTTCTTCAACGGCCGCCGGCTCGTGCCGATCATCATGACCTTCGTGGCGATCGCGTTCGCCTCGCTGTGCCTGTGGGTCTGGCCGCCGATCGGTGACGGCCTGGAGAACTTCAGCGACTGGCTGGTCGGGCTCGGCGCCTGGGGTTCGGGCATCTTCGGCGTCGCGAACCGCGCGCTGCTCGTCATCGGCCTGCACCAGTTCCTGAACGTGCCCATCTGGTTCCAGTTCGGCACGTACACGAAGCCGGACGGCACGGTGGTGCACGGTGACATCCCGATGTTCCTCGCGGGCGACCCGAACGCCGGCCAGTTCACCACCGGCTTCTTCCCGATCATGATGTTCGCGCTGCCGGCGGCGGCCCTCGCGATCGCCCACACGGCGAAGCCGCACCGGCGCAAGGCGGTCAGCGGCATGATGCTCTCGGTCGCCCTGACCTCGTTCGTCACCGGCATCACCGAGCCGATCGAGTACTCGTTCCTCTTCATCGCGCCGGTGCTGTTCGCGATCCACGCCGTCCTGACCGGTGTCTCGATGGCGCTGACCTGGGCGCTCGGAGTGAAGGACGGCTTCAGCTTCTCGGCCGGTCTGATCGACTACGTGATCAACTGGGGCCTCGCGACGAAACCGTGGCTGATCATCCCGATCGGCCTGGGGTTCGCGGTCGTCTACTACGCGATCTTCAGATTCGCGATCATCAAGTTCAATCTCGCGACGCCCGGCCGCGAGCCGGACGAGATCGAGGAGGAGATCGAGCGCGACAACGTCAAGTAGCGCCCCGGTCACCCCTCGGAGACCTGCCGCAGCCTGACCGTTTCGGGGCTTTCGCCCCCCTCGTAAGCCTCGCCGAAGGCCCCCGGACCTGACCGTCCGGGGGCCTTTTGTCGTGCATTTCCAGCTATGGCTGAACGCACAGAATTCGCAGGTTCCTTATCTAAGTCACACGTGCTACAACTGGTCTACACCACTCATTGGTGTAGACCACGCGGTCCAGACCACCGCGTTCCACGAGACGTCGCCTCCCCCCGTGTTCACGTCCCCGGCGGCGCCTTGCCTTACTGGAGGAAGTTGATGAGTACGGCCACCGCCCAGGCCGCCGCTCCCGCGAAGAAGCGCGGATCCGGCCTGTTCCAGGGCCTGCAGAAGGTCGGTCGCAGCCTGCAGCTGCCGATCGCCGTTCTGCCGGCCGCGGGTATCTTGCTCCGTCTCGGCCAGCCCGATGTCTTCGGTGCCGAAGGTCTCGGCTGGGACAAGGTCGCCTCCGTGTTCGCCACGGCCGGTGACGCGGTCTTCGCCAACATGCCGCTGCTGTTCTGCGTCGGCATCGCGATCGGTTTCGCGAAGAAGGCGGACGGCTCGACCGCACTCGCCGCGCTCGTCGGCTTCCTGGTCTACAAGAACGTCCTGACGGCGTTCCCGACCTCCGAGGCCGTCATCAACACGACCGCGAACAAGGGTGTCGACGTCGCCGCGACGTACAACGACCCCAAGGTCTTCGGCGGCATCATCATGGGCCTGCTCGGCGCCGTCGTCTGGCAGCGGTACCACCGCACCAAGCTGGTCGACTGGCTCGGCTTCTTCAACGGCCGTCGGCTCGTCCCGATCCTCATGGCCTTCGTCGGCACCATCATGGGTGTTCTCTTCGGTCTCCTCTGGGAGCCCATCGGTGGCGTGATCACCGACTTCGGCAACTGGATGACCGGCCTCGGTGCCCTGGGTTCGGGCATCTTCGGCGCCATCAACCGCGGCCTCCTCCCCGTGGGCATGCACCAGTTCGTGAACACCGTCGCCTGGCAGGAGATCGGCACCTTCACCGACTCCACCGGCGCCGTCTGGCACGGCGACCTGCCGCGCTTCTTCCACGGCGACCCGTCCGCCGGTCAGTTCATGTCGGGCTTCTTCCCGATCATGATGTTCGCGCTGCCGGCCGTCGCCCTGGCGATCACCCACACCGCTCGCCCCGAGCGCCGCAAGGTCGTCGGCGGCATGATGTTCTCGCTCGCCCTGACCTCGTTCGTCACGGGCATCACCGAGCCCATCGAGTTCGCGTTCATGTTCCTGGCGCCCCTGCTGTACGTGATCCACGCGGTGCTCACCGCCGCGTCGATGGTGATCACCTCGGCCCTCGGCGTGCACCACGGCTTCACCTTCTCCGCCGGCGCCCTGGACTACTTCCTGAACTGGACGTACGCCTCCAAGCCGTGGCTGATCATTCCGATCGGTCTCGTCTTCGCGGCGATCTACTACGTGGTCTTCCGCTTCGCGATCACCAAGTTCAACCTCGCCACCCCGGGCCGCGAGCCCGAGGAGGAGATCGAGGACCTCACCAAGGCGTGAGCCTCGCCCGAACGGCGGAAGGCCCCGGAACCAGGACGGTTCCGGGGCCTTCCCCGTCTTCGCGTACGCGGCCTCAGATCTCGTAGACCGCGCCCGGTCGCGCCAGCTCCGACGGTCCCGCGTACACCTCGCGCGCGTCCCGCAGGTTCAGCTCACCGTCCGTCCACGGCGGGATGTGCGTGAGGACGAGGCGCCCCACCCCCGCCCGGGTCGCCTGCGCGCCGGCCTCCCGGCCGTTGAGGTGGAGGTCCGGGACGTCCTCCTTGCCGTGGGTGAAGGAGGCCTCGCAGAGGAAGAGGTCGGTGCCCTCGGCGAGGTCGTTCAGCGCGTCGCAGACCCCGGTGTCCCCCGAGTACGTCAGCGCGCGGCCCCCGTGCTCGACCCGGATGCCGAACGCCTCGACCGGATGGCACACCTTCTCCGTACGGACCGAGAACGGGCCGATCTCGAAGCTGCCCGACGTCAGCGTGCGGAAGTCGAAGACCTCGCTCATCGAGGAGGGCGAGGGCGTGTCGGCGTACGCCGTGGTCAGCCGCTGCTCGGCACCCTCCGGCGCGTAGACCGGGATCGCGTCGCAGCGCCCGCCCTCGTGCCGGTAGTAGCGGGCGACGAAGTACCCGCACATGTCGATGCAGTGGTCCGCGTGCAGATGGCTGAGGAAGATCGCGTCGAGGTCGTACAGACCGATGTGGCGCTGCAGCTCGCCCAGGGCGCCGTTGCCCATGTCGAGGAGCAGCCGGAAGCCGTCGGCCTCGACGAGGTAGCTCGAACAGGCCGATTCCGCGGACGGGAACGACCCCGAGCAGCCGACGACGGTGAGCTTCATGGAGCGAGAACCTCCGTGGACGGGTGCGGGAAGCGCGCTGAGGGAGGGGAGGCTGTGCGGTCTGTCGAGCGTAAGGCGCACCCGGGCCCGCCGCTCCTTCGTGGTGGCCCGTTGTGGGCGAACTCACGGGCTCTGTCACCGGTTCGGATGGATGGTGGGGCGCGGCGGCGGGGTGGGGCGCGCACCGGTACCTTCTTGGGGTATGGACACGTCGTGGTGGCCCGCGCTGGCCGCGGTCGTGGTGATCGCGCTGGTGGTGGCGGTCGCCGACGGGCGGAAGCGGTCGGGGCGGCGGCCTTCGGGCCGGACGCGGCCGCCGGCGCGGCCGACGAGGCCGGGGCGTGGGCCTGCGGCGCCGGGGCGTGCGCCCGCGCGAGGGGGGCGTGCGCCGAGGGCGGCCGAGATCTGGTGGGCGGAGGTGCCCTTCGAGGACGGGCCGGGGTCGAAGGACCGGCCCTGTCTGGTGCTTCTCGTACGGGGGGACAGCGCGCTCGTCGCCAAGATCACCAGCAAGTACCACGACGAGCGGCCGGGGGTCATCGCGCTGCCGCCGGGTTCGGTGGGGGACGCGCAGGGCCGGCCGAGCTTCCTGGAGACGGACGAGCTGCGGGAGGTGCCGGTGTCGGACTTCCGGCGGAGAGTGGGAGAGGCGGACCCGGTCCTGTGGGACCAGGTCCGCCATCTGGCGCGGTAGCGCGGAGGGGGCGAGTCGCCTCGGGGCCCTAGGCCCAGAGCTGGCCCTGGACCGCCGCGATCGCTTCCTCGGTGGTCTTGGCCGTGTAGAGGCCGGTCGAGAGGTACTTCCAGCCGCCGTCGGCGACGACGAAGGCGATGTCGGCGGTTTCGCCCGCCTTGACCGCCTTGTTGCCGACGCCGATGGCCGCGTGCAGGGCGGCGCCGGTGGAGACGCCCGCGAAGATGCCCTCCTGCTGGAGGAGTTCGCGGGTGCGGGTGACCGCGTCGGCGGAGCCGACCGAGAAGCGGGTGGTGAGGACGGAGGCGTCGTACAGCTCGGGGACGAAGCCCTCGTCGAGGTTGCGCAGGCCGTAGACGAGGTCGTCGTAGCGCGGCTCGGCGGCGACGATCTTGACGTCGGGCTTGTGCTCGCGCAGGTAGCGGCCGACGCCCATGAGGGTCCCGGTGGTGCCGAGGCCGGCCACGAAGTGGGTGATGGAGGGGAGGTCGGCGAGGATCTCCGGGCCGGTGGTGGCGTAGTGCGCGCCGGCGTTGTCGGGGTTGCCGTACTGGTAGAGCATCACCCAGGAGGGGTTCTCCGCGGAGAGCTCCTTGGCGACGCGTACGGCGGTGTTCGAGCCGCCCGCCGCGGGGGACGAGATGATCTCGGCTCCCCACATGGCGAGCAGCTGGCGGCGCTCCTCGCTGGTGTTCTCGGGCATGACGCAGACGATGCGGTAGCCCTTGAGCTTGGCGGCCATGGCCAGCGAGATGCCGGTGTTGCCGCTGGTCGGCTCCAGGATGGTGCAGCCGGGGGTGAGGCGGCCGTCCTTCTCCGCCTGCTCGATCATGTGGAGCGCGGGGCGGTCCTTGACCGAGCCGGTGGGGTTGCGGTCCTCCAGCTTCGCCCAGATGCGGACGTCGTCCGAGGGCGAGAGCCGGGGGAGGCGGACCAGCGGCGTGTTGCCGACCGCGGCCAGCGAGGAGTCGTAACGCATGTGGATCAGACCATGCCGCCGGCGACGGCCGGCAGGATCGTGACGTTGTCGCCGTCGGTGAGCTTGGTGTCGATGCCGTCCAGGAAGCGGACGTCCTCGTCGTTGAGGTAGACGTTGACGAAGCGGCGGAGCTTGCCGCCGTCGACGATGCGGGCCTCGATCCCGGTGTGGCGCGTCTCCAGGTCGGCGAAGAGCTCGGAGAGGGTGGCACCGCTGCCCTGGACGGCCTTCTCGCCGTCGGTGTAGGTGCGGAGGATGGTCGGGATGCGGACCTCGATGGCCATGGCGTGGGCTCCTGTCGGAAGTGGCGTGTTGGGCGCGCTTCTGTGGCCCCGCGCGGAGGGGGTCGTGCGGTGAGGGCGCTCGGCCGGTCGCTCAGAGCGCAGCGCGTGAGGTACAGATCGCGCTGGCGAGGCGGCACAGGTCGACGTGCAGGCGTGCCACGAGCAGGGTGGTGCTCGGAGTCTCTTCGCTCACGTCGTGGGAAACCATGAGCTCATCGTATCGATTCCCGGTCCGGGTTTCGGAATGTGATCTCACATGGTGGATGATTTCTGACCGCCTGCCGGAACGGACTGGAAGAGGACGGTGGGGCTCCCCGTCCTCGGATGCGGGATGACCTCGGCGTCCACCCCGTAGACCGCCTCCAGGAGCGCGGGCGTGAGGACCTCGGCCGGTGTGCCGCCGGTGACGAGCCGTCCGCGCTCCAGCACGTAGAGGCGGTCGCAGTACGCCCCCGCGAGGTTGAGGTCGTGGAGGGCGAGCAGGTTGGTGGTGCCTAGGGTGCGGACGAGGGCCAGGACGTCGAGCTGGTGCCGGATGTCGAGATGGTTGGTCGGCTCGTCGAGGACGAGGAGGTCCGGATCCTGGACGAGGGCGCGGGCGACGAGGGCGCGTTGGCGTTCGCCGCCGGAGAGGGTGGGGTACGGGCGGTCGGCGAGGTCCGCGAGGCCGACGCGGGCGAGGGCGGCGGCCACGCGCGCGTGGTCGTCGCCGGTGTCGCCCTCCCAGAACCGCTTGTGCGGGGAGCGGCCGAGGGCGACGAGTTCACGGACGGTGAGTTCGAACTCGGTGGCGCTGTCCTGGGGGACGGTGGCGACGCGGCGGGCGCGGGCCTTGGGGCCGAGGGCGTGGAGGTCGTCGCCGTCGAGCGCGGCGTGGCCCGCGGTGGGGGTGAGGGTGCCGTAGACGCAGCGCAGGAGGGTGGTCTTGCCGCTGCCGTTGGGCCCGATGAGGCCGACGGTCTCGCCGGGCCGGACGGTGAGGTCGACGGAGCGCAGGCGCTCCCCGTAGGAGAGTCCGCACAGCCGGAGCTCGGTCACGGGGCTGCTCCTTCGGGGCGGCGGCGCATCAGCCAGAGGAAGAACGGGCCGCCGGTGAGGGCGGTGAGGACGCCGACGGGGATGTCCTGGGGGGCGGCGACGGTCCGGGCGCCGAGGTCGGCGAGGACGAGGGCGAGCGCCCCGCCGAGCGCGGCGACCGGGAGGAGCCGGCGGTGCGGGGCGCCGACGGCGAGCCGGGCGGCGTGCGGGGCCATGAGGCCGACGAAGCCGACGGCTCCGCTTGCCGCGACCATGACGGCCGTGACGAGGGAGGCGAGGACGAAGACCCCGGCGCGGAAGCGGGCGGTGTCGAGGCCGAGGACGGTGGCGCCCTCCTCGCCGGTGAGGAGCAGGTCGAGGGGGCGGGCGAGGGCGAGGAGGAGGCCGGTGCCGAGGACGAGGACGGTGGCGGGGAGCGCGAGGGTGTCCCAGCGGGCGCTGCCGAGGCCGCCGAGCGACCAGTACAGCGCCTCCTGGAACTGCTCGGGCCGTCCGGCGACGACGAGGAGCAGGGTGGCGAGGGCGGAGAGGATGTACGAGACGGCGACTCCGGCGAGGACGAGCCGGGCGCCGGTCATGGTCCCGCCGCGGCGCGCGAGCCCGTAGACGAGGACGAGGGCGAGCAGGGCGCCGGCGAAGGCTCCGGTGGGCAGGGCGACGGTGGTGGTCACCCCTCCCCCGATGCCGACGACGAGGACCAGGACGGCTCCGGCGGAGGCTCCGGAGGAGATCCCGAGGAGGAAGGGGTCGGCGAGCCGGTTGCGCACGAGGGCCTGGAGGACGGCGCCGACGACGGCGAGCCCGGCGCCGACGACGAGGCCGAGGAGGACCCGGGGCAGCCGGACATCGAGCACGATCGTCCGGTACGGCGAGGGGCCGGCCCGCCCGGTCAGGACGTCGAATACCTGGCCGGGCGGGATGCGGACGGAGCCGAGGGCGAGCGCGGCGAGGCAGGCGCCTGCGAGGGCGAGGAGCAGCCCGGTGACGACGAGGGCGTAGCGGACGGGGCGCGCGGGGGCCCGGTCCCGTCCGTCCGGCCCGGAAGGGGTCGGGGCCGGACGGACGGTGGTGGCGGGGGTGGTCATCGTGCGGCGGGGTGGAGCTGGGCGGCGAGCTTGTCGACGGCGGCGGGGACGCGGACGCCGAGGACGGTGTCGGAGAGGGGGAGGACGGCGAAGCGGCGGTTCCTGATCGCGGGGACGTCCTTGAGGGCGGGGTCGTCGAGGAGCCGCTTCTTCTTCTGGGCGACGGTGGTGGTGCCGTAGTCGTAGATGACGATCACGTCGGGGCGCCGGTCGAGGACCTGTTCCCAGGTGGCGTCGCCGAAGGTCTTGTCGAGGTCGGCGAAGACGTTGCGGCCGCCGGCGCGGGTGATGAGCTCGTTGCCGATGCCCTTGCCGCCGGCGGTGAAGGCGGTCTTGTCGCCGCTGTCGTAGACGAAGACGGAGACCGGGGTGACGCCCTTGAGGCGCTTCTCGGTGGCGGCGACGGTGGTCTTCGCGCCGCGGATCCAGGTCTCGGCGCGGTCGGGGACGCCGAAGGTGCGGCCGGTCTCGCGGACTTCGCGGTAGAGGTCGTCGAGGGAGGTCGAACCGGAGGGGCAGTACTCGGTGTTGAGGCGGGTGGCGATGCCGGAGCGCTTCAGGTCGTCCCGGCCGCGGCCGGCCTTCGCGTCGAAGGCGGAGGCGTAACCGCCGTACACGAAGTCGGGGTTCGCGGCGAGGAGGGCCTCCTTGGAGGGGTACTCCTTCGCGAGGACGGGGACGGTGTCGTAGGCCTTCTTGTACGCGGGGAGGATCGCGTCGTCGAGGTAGGCGGTGCCGGCCAGCGACTTCTCCAGGCCGAGGGCCAGCATGACCTCGGTGACGTGCTGGTTCATGGTGACGGCGCGCCGGGGCGGGGCCTGGTAGGTGGTCGTCACACCGCAGTTGGTGACGGTGTACGGGAATCCCGGCGCGGGCTTCGCGTCCGGGGCGCCCGCCTCGGGGGCGGCGCAGCCGGCGAGCAGGGTGACGAGGGCGGCGGCGGGCAGCAGGGCACGGCGGGGCCGGGTCATGACGGGGTGCCTCCTCCGGGGATTTCCACGTCCCCGATCGGTGGTGGGAGGCGGCAGGTCAGTTCCTGGCTTCCGCCTCCCCGGTGGGGAGGCGGTCACAGTGGCGGGACCGTGCCGGATTCGCACCGGCTTCCTGGGTCCTGCCGCCCTTGGGTCCGGGCCAGTGTCTCACTCGGGCCAGGACGACTCGCGGATGGTGGTCACGAAGTCGCCGGGGACGAAGCCGGGCACGAAGTGGCGCAGGACGTCGGCCTTGACGTTGCCGAAGGTGGTGTCGGGCCTGGGGGCGATGCCCTCGGCGAAGGCGGCGAGGATCTGCCGCTTGAAGTCGGGGCGGGGGTGGGCGGCGACGATCGCGGCGCGGTCCTCGGGGGTGACGGCGGCGGGGTCGTCGTGGCCGATGCCGAGGACGTCGTACTCGACCCCGGCGGTGACGAGGGCGACCTCGGGCTCCATGAACGCGGGGATGCCGGGGGTGGTGTGGAGGGCGATCGCGGTCCAGACGCGGCGGACGGCGTCCTCGTCGGCCTGGGCGCGGAGGAAGGCGGCGGGGCGGGTGGCGTCGGTGTGCACGGGGGCGTTCGCGCTGGCGGCAGGGGGGTTCGCGCGGTCCTCGCCCCGCGGGGCGGCGCTCACCCGCTGCCCGTGTGGGCAATCGTCCCGCTGGGGCGGGACGCCTGCCCACGACGCGGCCGACCCGGCGGCGGATCACAGCGCCCCCACGCTGGCGCGGCGGGCGGGGATGAGCGCCCGGCATCTGGCGCGGCTGTTCCGGGAGCAGGTCGGGGCGACGCCGGCGGGGTACGTGGAGCGGGTGCTGCTGGAGGGCGGGGCGAGCGTGACGGGGGCGGCGGCGCGGAGCGGGCTCGGGAGCGACGAGAGCCTGCGGAGGGCGTTCGCCCGGCACTTCGGGGTGACGCCCTCCGCCTCTCTGGCCAGGTTCCGGACGACGTCCGCCTCGTAGGCGACGCGCCGCCGGCCGGTCCGTCCTACGCGTAGGCCTCGACGACCTCGACCTCTTCCTCCGTCACGACGCCCTCGACGATGGAGTAGGAGCGGAACTGGAAGGGGCCCGCGTCGTCGGTGTCGGCGGTGGAGACCAGGACGTAGTGGGCCTGGGGCTCGTTCGCGTAGGTGATGTCGGTGCGGGACGGGTAGGCCTCGGTCGCGGTGTGCGAGTGGTAGACGATGACGGGCTCCTCGTCCCGGTCGTCCATCTCGCGGTAGAGCTTGAGCAGGTCCGCGGAGTCGAACTCGTAGAACGTGGGCGAGCGGGCGGCGTTCAGCATCGGGATGAACCGCTCGGGGCGCCCGCTGCCGACCGGTCCCGCGACCACGCCGCAGGCCTCGTCGGGGTGGTCCGCTCGGGAGTGCTCCACGATCTGGTCGTACAGGGCCCGGGTGATGGTCAGCATGCCGACAGGATAAGCAGACGGGCCGTTCCGTACCGAGAAGTGGTACGGAACGGCCCGGATGCTGAGACGTCGCAGGTCGGAGCGTCAGGCGCGCTTCACGAAGGCCGCGCCCTGGGGGTTGCGGGCCTTGAGGACCAGGTACGAGACGGCGAGGATCAGGCCCCAGACCGGCGCGCCGTAGAGCGCGACCCGGTTGTCCTTGTCCATGCCCATGGTCACGATGACCATGCCGATGAAGGCGAGCGAGAGGACGCTGAACCAGATGCCGCCCGGCGCCTTGAAGGAGGAGTGGGGCAGCTCGCCGCGGTCGGCCTTGAGGCGGTAGCGGATCTGGCAGATCAGGATGACGATCCAGGCCCACATGCCGGAGATGGTGGCGAAGGAGACGACGTAGTTGAACGCCTCGCCGGGCCACTGGTAGTTGATCCAGACGCCGACCATCATCAGCGCGGCCGAGACGGTGGTGCCGACCAGCGGGGTGCCGGACCGGGTGAGCCGGGTGAAGACCTTCGGGCCCTGGCCGTTGAGCGCGAGGTCGCGCAGCATGCGGCCGGTGGAGTACATGCCCGAGTTGCAGGAGGACAGGGCCGCGGTCAGGACGACGAAGTTGACGATGGCGGCGCCGACGCCGAGGCCCATCTTCTCGAAGGCCGCGACGAACGGGGAGACGCCGGGCTTGAACTCGGTCCACGGGACGACCGAGAGGATCATGATCAGCGCGCCGACGTAGAAGACGGCGATGCGCCACGGCACGGTGTTGATCGCCTTCGGCAGGACCGTCTTCGGGTCCTTCGACTCGCCCGCGGTGACGCCGACCAGCTCGACGGCGAGGAACGCGAACATGACCATCTGGAGGGTCATCAGGGTGGAGAAGATGCCGTCCTTGCCGGCGAAGAAGCCGCCGAGGTCCCACAGGTGGGTGACGGAGGCGGTGTCGCCGGCGTCGGAGAAGCCGAGGGTGAGGATGCCGGCGCAGATCAGGATCATGCCGACGATCGCGGTGACCTTGACCATGGAGAACCAGAACTCCAGCTCACCGAAGAGCTTCACGGAGATCAGGTTGGCGCCGTAGAGGATCACGGTGAAGACGAGGGCGGACAGCCACTGCGGGATGTCCCACCAGTACGTCATGTAGGTGGCCGCGGCGGTGACCTCGGTGATGCCGGTGACGACCCAGAAGAGCCAGTACGTCCAGCCGGTCACGAAGCCCGCGAACGGGCCGATGAACTCACGCGCGTACTCCGAGAAGGAGCCCGACACCGGGCGGTACATGAGGAGCTCGCCGAGCGCCCGCATGATGAAGAAGATGACGAGGCCCGCGAGGGCGTACGCGAGGATCAGACTGGGTCCCGCGATGGAGATGCCCTTGCCCGCCCCCAGGAAGAGCCCGGTGCCGATGGCACCGCCGATCGCGATCATCTGGATCTGCCGGGCGCCGAGTGCCCGGTGGTAACCCTCGCCCGAGGCGGAGTCCGCGGCCTCATTGCCGTCGTGCTGCTTGTCGACCTGCACTGAGGTCATGGTGGTGCGCCTTTCTCCATGCTGATCCGCGCGACTGCGAGTGCGTCTGCTGCGGATCAGATCCTGATCCCCCCGGATGTGGATGGAGTGCTACCGGCGGTCAGCCGGCCCCAGCGCCCTCGGGAACAGGGGTGGCGTGCCCGAGTGGTCGTGAAGATTTATCACGGGGTGGGGGGTGATCTACGGAGTTGCGTGTGGCGCGCACCACAAAAAAATACGGACAAAGGACACACAAGATGGCCGAGCGGACGCTCTGATAACGCATTCGTTATCCGGATTTGAGCGTCCGCTGAGCGAACAGGCCTTCGGTCAGGCCATCAGGGTCGCGACGAGGGACTCCTGGAGCGCCCCCAGCCAGAGGTACGCCATCACCATCGGCTTGCGCGGATCGGAGTCGGGCAGCCGGTACAGCTGCTCGCTGTCCTCGTCGTCCGTGACCTCCAGGCGCGTCCCGATCGTCAGCCGGAGGTCGTTGAGCGCGCCGAGCCAGGCCCGGGACTCGTCCGGGGTGAGCTTCAGGACCGCGCCGCCCTCCCCCGCCGCCTCGGCGGAGAGGGAGTCCAGGGCGCGGACGACCACGAGGGCGTCCTCGCGCTTGCGGGCCCGCAGGTCGTTCTCGGTGTAGCGGCGGAAGTCGGAGGCGGCCGCCCGCAGCTCCTCGCTGTCGTCCCCGTACGCGTCGGGGAAGAGGCGCCGCAGGGCGGGGTCGGACGGCGGCTCGCTCGGCCCCTCGGCGAAGAGCGCGGCCAGCGGGTCCGCGTCGGCGGCGGGCTCGTCGCCCGGGCCGATCAGCTCCATGAGCTGGACGGCGAGCGAGCGGAGGATGGAGATCTCGACGTCGTCGAGCGCGACGGCCGCGCCGCCGCCGGGGAGCGGCTCGAAGTGGCCGGCCATCAGAAGCGGTCCTGGGAGAGCGTCGCCCACAGGCCGTAGCCGTGCATCGCCTGCACGTCCCGTTCCATCTCCTCGCGGGTGCCGGCGGAGACCACCGCGCGGCCCTTGTGGTGAACGTCGAGCATCAGCTTGTGCGCCTTGTCCTTGGAGTATCCGAAGTACATCTGGAAGACGTACTCGACATAGCTCATCAGGTTGACCGGATCGTTGTGCACGAGGGTCACCCAGGGCACGTCGGGTTCGACGACCGCGGAGACCTCCTCGGCCGATTCCGTACGTTCGATCTCAATAGGCGCGACGCTCACTCACACCATGTTGTCACCCCTGGGGGCCTGTCGCGCAAACGGGCACACCCGCCCCACCCGCCGACCCCCCTATTCGTCACTTTGACGATTTCTGCGCTAGCATCGCTGACATGAACGCTGCGGACCTTGGGCTGCCGGTGGACGTGCCGTCGACCGCGCTCTTCACCGATCAGTACGAGCTGACCATGCTCCAGGCGGCCCTCGCGGCCGGCACCGCCGACCGGCGCTCCGTCTTCGAGGTCTTCACCCGGCGGCTGCCCGAGGGACGGCGCTACGGCGTCCTCGCGGGCGTCGGCCGGGTCCTCGACGCCGTCGAGAACTTCCGGTTCGACCCCGCCGTCCTGGGCTTCCTGCGGGAGCGGGCCATCGTCGACGAGCCCACCCTGGAGTGGCTCGCCCGCTACCGCTTCTCCGGCGACATCTGGGGCTACCCCGAGGGCGAGGTGTACTTCCCCGGCTCGCCCGTGCTGCGCGTCGAGGGCTCCTTCGCCGAGTGCGTGCTCCTGGAGACGGTGATCCTCTCCATCCTCAACCACGACTCGGCCATCGCGGCCGCGGCCTCCCGCATGTCGGCCGCGGCCGGCGGACGGCGCCTCATCGAGATGGGCGCCCGCCGCACCCACGAGCTCGCGGCCGTCGCCGCCTCCCGCGCCGCCTACGTCGGCGGCTTCGACTCCACCTCGGACCTCGCGGCCGGCTTCCGCTACGGCATCCCGACCGTCGGCACCTCCGCCCACGCCTTCACCCTGCTCCACGACAGCGAGCGGGACGCCTTCCGGGCCCAGGTGGAGACCCTGGGCCGGGGCACGACCCTGCTCGTCGACACGTACGACGTGGCCGAGGCCGTCCGGACCGCCGTCGAGGTCGCCGGACCCGAGCTGGGAGCCGTACGGATCGACTCCGGCGACCTGCTGCTGGTCGCGCACCGGGTGCGGGCGCAGCTCGACGAGCTGGGTGCCCGGGACACCAGGATCGTGGTCACCTCGGACCTCGACGAGTACGCCATCGCCTCGCTCGCCGCGGCCCCGGTCGACGCGTACGGGGTGGGCACGCAGCTGGTCACCGGCAGCGGCCACCCGACCTGCTCGATGGTCTACAAGCTGGTCGCCCGGGCCGCCTCGGCCGATCCGAAGGCGCCGCTGGTGCCGGTGGCCAAGAAGTCGGTGGGCGGCAAGGCCTCCGTCGGCGGGCGCAAGTGGGCGGCCCGCAGGCCCGACGCGGACGGGGTCGCCGAGGCGGAGGTCGTCGGCACCGGCCCGGTCCCGCCGGAGCTCGCCGACCACCAGCTGCTCGTCGAGCTGGTCAAGGGCGGCGACGTGGTGGCCCGGGAACCGCTGGAGGCCGGCAGGGCCCGGCACATCGCGGCCCGGGCGGGGCTGCCGATGTCGGCGATCCAGCTGTCGCGGGGCGAGCCCGTGCTGCCGACCGAGTACGTGTAGGAGTCCTCGGGGACGCCCCCTCCCGAACGGAGGGGGAAGTCTCTAGGCTCGAGCATCTCCCTTCCGACGCGCTAAGGACACCCGCCATGCACCGCGCATTGATCGTTGTGGACGTTCAGAACGACTTCTGCGAGGGCGGCAGCCTCGCGGTGACCGGGGGCGCGGACGTCGCCGCCGCGATCACCGACCTGGTCGGCCAGACGGCGGGCAGCTCCTACCGGCACGTCGTCGCCACCCGCGACCACCACGTCGACCCGGGCGGGCACTTCGCCCCGGCGGGCGAGGAGCCGGACTACGTGTCCTCCTGGCCGGTGCACTGCGTGGCCGGCACGGAGGGCGTCGGCTTCCACCCGAACTTCGCGCCCGCCGTCGCCAGCGGGGCGATCGACGCCGTCTTCGACAAGGGCGCGTACTCCGCGGCGTACAGCGGCTTCGAGGGGTTCGACGAGAACGGGCTGACCCTCGCGGACTGGCTGCGCTCGCGGGACGTCACCGAGGTCGACGTGGTCGGCATCGCCACCGACCACTGCGTCCGGGCCACGGCCCTGGACGCGGCCCGCGAGGGCTTCCGGACCCACGTCCTGCTCGACCTGACGGCCGGCGTGGCCGAGGCGACCACCGACCGGGCCCTGGAGGAGCTCCGGGCGGCGGGCGTGACGCTGACGGGCAAGCCGGTCGTGGCCTAGGCGCGGGTCCCCGGACGGCCTCCCTACGCCGCCGGCTCCTTCGGGAGGGACCGCACGGGGTGCCAGAGCTCCTGGGCGGCGCCCGGTGTGGATCTCCACAGCAGGCCGTCCGGGTGGTGCAGGACGGCCGTGATCTCGTCCGGGGTGGGCGGCTCGCTGTTGCCGCGGAGGTACACCGCGCGCAGCCCCAGGTTCCGCAGCCGGGTCAGGGCGCGGGCACGGTTGGCGGCGTGGACCAGGAAGCGGACGGTGGCGCCGTCCCCGGCCGGGCTGGGCAGCCCTATGGCGACGACCACGCTGCCTCCCGGCAGCTTGCAGAACCCTCCATTGGGCATGCGGAACCACTCCCCCGTGGATCAGATGTCAATAAGACTTGCGTCAGACGCACCTAAACACGATCGGCCGCCGCCCGCTAGGGGGCGACGGCCGATCATGATCTGACCTGCGGTTTTACGAACTACTTGGTCGAGGGACCGACCTGAACCGTGATCGTCTGGCCATCCTTCGGCTCCTTGACGACCTGGATCTTGGTGTTGGTGTCAGTTACCTGGACACCGGCGCGCGGGTTCTCGGCGAACCAGTACACGCCCTTGCGGTCGTCGAAGGTCGGGTTGCCGGCCTGCGACGGGACCCACGTGGCGACGTCCTTGTTGTGGAGCTGGAAGCCGTCCGTGCGGGCGATGGTGAAGGGCGAGTCGTAGGCCTGGACGCGGTTGCGCATCAGCTCACCGTTGCGCCACTTCAGCGGGCTCGGGTGCGAGTCGATCGGGAGGACCAGACCGGCGCCCGGGTGCTGGGAGGTGTTGTTGTCCTTCTGGGACAGGTCCCACTTCCAGATCAGCAGACCGTTCTGGTACGCGTAGTGCTCGACC
Organism: Streptomyces sp. NPDC059695; assembly: GCF_042733785.1. NCBI lineage: Bacteria > Bacillati > Actinomycetota > Actinomycetes > Kitasatosporales > Streptomycetaceae > Streptomyces > Streptomyces sp. NPDC059695. The sequence continues at coordinate 526,433 of NZ_JBHWFF010000002.1, forward strand.
CAGCCGGACTTGTCACCCGTGAAACCGAAGTTGTACGGGCCGGTCTTGAGGGTGGTGTCGTACGAGACGTACTGGCGGTTCTCCGCGATGTAGTACTGCTCGTACTCCTTCGTGAAGCCCTTGCCGACCCGCGAGAAGCCCTTGGCGACCCAGCCGTTGTCGCCGTTCTCGGCGCCGTCGGCGAAGACGGAGGCACCGTCGGCGGTCAGGTTGATGGCGTCGGCGGTGAAGCCCTTGCCGCCCGCGCCGCCGTCCGTCTGGTAGCGGAAGCGGAGGTCGAACTTCTTGCCCGCGTAGGCGCCCAGGTTGTAGACGAGCTTCTTGCGGGTGTCGGAGACACCGGTCAGCGCCGGGGAGCCGGCCGCGTCGCGCGGGAGGGCCACGCCGTCGGCGGTGCCGTCCAGGGCCGTCCAGTTGGCGCCGCCGTCGGTCGACACCTCGGTGTAGAGGTAGTCGTACTCGGCCTCGATGTCGTACCAGCCCTGGAGCTCCAGGGAGGCGGACGTCTTGCCCGTGAGGTCGACGGAGCGGGTCAGGGTGTTCTTGAGGTCGTCACCCATGTTGCTCCACCACTGCGACGCACCCTCGGCGGGGGCGACGATGTCGGTGGTGACCTGCTTCTTCGGCAGCTCGACGACGAGCGCCTGCGGGTTCTTGGTGTTGTACTCCGAGACGCCCAGCTTGTGGGTGGTCTTGGTGCCGCGCTGCCAGTCGTTGACCTTGGCGTAGTTCAGCCAGCCGAGCTGGAGCTTGTCCCAGGCGCTCATGTCGCCGGGCAGGTCGCCGATGGCGTCCTTGCCCTGGCCGAGCCAGGAGCCGGAGGACATGAGGGTCCAGAACCCGGTGGAGTTCTCGCCGCCCGCGGTGTCGTAGTGGTCCGGCAGACCGAGGTCGTGGCCGTACTCGTGGGCGAAGACGCCGAGGCCGCCGTTCTCCGGCTGCATCGTGTAGTCGCCGACCCAGATGCCGGTGTTGCCGATCGGGGTGCCGCCGGACTTGTTGTTCGACGGTCCGGTCTTGCCCGCGTCGGTGCCGTAGGCGTACCAGCGGTGGGCCCACAGGGCGTTCTTGCCCTCGGCGCCGCCGCCGGCCGACTCGTCCTCGCCCGCGTGCACGAGCTGGAAGTGGTCGATGTAGCCGTCGGGCTCGTTGAAGTTGCCGTCGCCGTCGAAGTCGTAACGGTCCCACTGGTCGTACGTGGCCAGCTGGGCCTTGATCTGGGCGTCGGTCTGGCCCTTGGCCTTCTGGTCGGCGACCCAGGCGTTGAGACCGTCGCGGACGGTGTCCCAGACGTTGGAGCAGTTGGTCTGGCCGCAGTAGTTCGAGCCGTAACGGGCCTCGTTGTACGGGACCTTGACCCAGTCGGAGACCGTGCCGTCGACCGAGTAACGACCGGACGAGGTCCGCTCGTAGTAGGTCTTCAGGGACTGCTTCGGCTGCCCCTTCTTGTCCTTGCCGGTACCGAAGTACAGGTCCTGGAAGTGCTGCTGGTTGTAGTCCGCCTGCCAGGCCGTGGAGTTGTCGTTCTTACGGTCCGGCTGGGCGATGCGGTTGTGCAGCGGGCCGGGCGTGCCGCCGTACTTCGGCTTCAGGTCCGGCGTGTCGTCGTCCTTCCGGTCGACCAGGGTGGTGTTGTCCACCTGGTCGCCGAACTCGACGAGGATCGTGAAGATCTTGTCGGTCTTCTCGCGGCCGAGCTCGACGTACTTCTTCGCGCCGAGCTTGACGACCTGCGATCCGCCCCGGTTCTCGACCTTGGCGTCACCGTTCATGACCCGCTCGAGGGCAGCCTTGCGCTGCAGCTCCTGCTGGTCGCTGTACGGGCCTTCGAGGTCGTGGTCGACCGTCGTCTTGTCGACGGTCTGGATGCCTGCCGGCACGCCCGGACCCTTGTCCTCGGCCCAGGCGGTGGTGAACGTCGAAGCGCTGGCGGCGGTGGCCGCGAGCGCCACGACGACTGCGGACGCTATGGCCCGTCGTCTGTTGGTCACTTGATGTTGTCCTCCCCGGCGCCCGCGCTCTCGGACCGAAGGTGGGGTGTCCGTCCGGCGGGGTCGCGCGTCACAAGTGACGACATTCGACCGGAGTGCCGCGAGAAAAGACAGATCTTGACTTGCACGGGTCAACTGCACTATGCGGGCGACGATTTCCGATAATCGAACATCAAGCGGGCGCACCGTGAAGGAAGATTGACGATTTCGTGACCCCGTGCGCCCCCCGTGCACCGGCGGCGTGGGTTAGGTCACGCTTACCTGCCCCACCGCCCGGGCATCCACCGTCGTAGAGTCGAACCGAAGTCTTGAGGGGCGGTACCCGTCATGCAGCGTCCGAACGCCGCACAGCTCACCTACGGTTCGGCCACCGTCGTGCTCGCGACCGTCGCCCTGCTGTTGCTCTCCGGTACGACGACGACCCTGGGCATCGCGGTGATCTGCGCCGCCGGCCTGCTGCTCGGGGCTCTCGTGGCCGTGACGATGCCGGTGCGCGAGCGGCCCGTCAATACCCCCGTGGACGAGGAGATCCGGGTGCCGGCCGAGCGCGTGGGCGCGGGGGCCGATACCCGGATCGGTTCGTGACGCTTCGTCCCTTCCGGCTCATTCCGGGGCGCTGACGACCACCGTCTTCGCCGCCTTGTCGTGCAGGCCCTGCTTGTAGGGCTTGTCGACCATGATCAGGATGAGGATGAGCAGCGGCCACAGGCAGGCGCAGCAGATGAGTGCCGGCAGCCAGAGCACGACGGCGCGCAGCAGCGACTGGCTCATCGGGGGCGTCGAGCCGTCGTTGAGCATCGCGACCCGCAGCTTCATCAGCTTCTTGCCGATGGTCCGGCCGTTCTTCGCCGTCAGCACGGTGTCGTACCCGACGTAGGCGACGATCGTGATGAGCTGGAAGACCAGCTGGCTGCCGCCGTTGAGGCTGTTGACCGTGTCCCCGAAGTCGTTGCCGTCCTCGGTCGCCCGCCGGTAGATGTCGAACGGGATGCCGATGATCGCGAGCGGCACCGCGACGATCACCCAGTCGATGAACCGCGCGAGGACCCGGCGCCCGGTCTCCGCCAGCGGCGGCATCCCGGTGAGCGGATCGGCCCCGCCGTACCCACCGCCGTAGCCACCGCCGTACGGGGGCGGGGGCGGGGGCATGTTGTCGTACGGGGAGCCGTACGGGTTCCCCGGCGGGGGCGGGCCTCCGGGGGGAGGGCCGCCCGGAGGCGGACCCCCCGGGGGCGGCGCACCTCCCGGCGGCGGGCCTCCCGGCGGCGGCGGGCCTCCCTGGGACGGGCCTCCCTGCGGCGGCTCCGGCGGCGGCTCGGGCGGCCTCTTGCTGAACGGGTCGTCCTCGGGCGGCTGGTCGGGCGGCGGCTGGTCGGTGCTCATGGGGGCAGTGGATCCCGGGCGGGACGGCCCCGCAAGGAATCACCGCCCGTTCGGGGGACGGCGCTCCCCGGGGCCGCCTCAGCGCGCCACGAAGGTGCCCGCCGCCTTGTCGTGCCAGCACTGGCGCCAGGGGCGGTCGAAGAGGCACCACAGGACGTTGACGACACCGATGACCAGGAGCCCCAGCACGCTGTAGACGAACCAGCGGCGGAGCGCCTTCCCGAACGTCGGCGGCTGGTGCGACTCGATGTCCCGCACTTCCAGGCCGCACAGCTTCTTGCCGAGCGTGCGGCCCCACTTGGCGGTGGGCAGTGCCTCGTACAGGATCCCGATGACGAACAGCGAGGCGAGCGCGATGCCGAACTGCACGGAGGTCGTCGAGTCGAGCAGCCAGACCTGGACGGTGGTTCCGGACTGCCGGGCCTCCTCGATCTTGCCCTCGATGTGGTCGACCGCGGCGGTCACGAAGGGCACGGAGGCCGCGCCGACCAGAGCGCCCAGGACGACGCCGTCGATCAGCCGGGCGACCAGGCGCCGGCCGAGTCCCGCGGGACGGGCGGAGGCCTGCTCGCGGGCCGCCTGCTGGAAGACGTCCTCGACGGGCGGCTTCCACGGGACGACGGGCGGCTGCTGCTCCTGCGGTTGGGGCTGGGGCTGGGCCTGCTGCTGGGCCCACGAGGGGGTGGACGGCGCCGCCGGTACGGGGACGGGTGCGGGGGCGGGGGCGGGGGTCTGGACGGGTGCGGGGGCGGGTGCCGGCGCCGGGGCTGCCGCGGCGGGGGCCGGCCGGGGCTGGGGCTGCGGCTGCGGCACCGGCTGGGGTGCCGGGGAGGGGGCGGGCGTCGGGATCGGGGTGACGGGCATGCCTCCGAGGCGCGCGGCTCCCCCGGCCACCCGGGGGTCGGCGACGGGCGCCGGGGCGGCGGCCCGGGCCTCGTCCGGCTCGCTGCCGCCCGCGACCGGCCAGTCGGCCGGGGTGCGCGGATCGGGCGTGCGCGGCGCGCCCCAGGAGACCTTCTGGTCGCGGTCCCCGCCGAATCCGGTCTGCCGGGCGGAGTCCGCCTGCCAGGCCGACGCGGGCTCCGGAGCGAGCGGCTCCTCGTCGAAGAAGACCGGCCCGGTCTCCTCCACCGTGGGTACGGGGGCGGGTGCCTGCGCCTGGGCGGGCAGGTGCGCGGCGGCGTGCACGGGGGGCGCGACGGACCGCTGTGCGGGCGCCGGGTCAGGCACCGGTGCCGGCGTCGGCTCCGCGAGGGGGGTCGGGTCCGCGAAGGGCGCCCGCTCCGGGAAGGATGCCGGCGTCTCCACGGACCGCGCCGCCTCCACCGCCTGTGCGGGTGCCGCCACCGGAGCCGGTGCCGGGCCGGAGGCGAGGATCGGGCCCGCCGGGATCGCCGAGGCGGGCGGACCGGGCGGAACCTCGTCCCCCGCCGGGGCGGGCCGGCTCGTGCCGGGCACCCACGCGCCCCCGTTCCAGTACCGGATGTATCCGGGAATGGACGGGTCCGGGTAGTACCCCGCCTGCGGTACCTCTCCGCCGCCTCCAGGAGGAGTAGCCACTGCCCCGACTCCGTTCAGTCACAACGCCTTTGATCCGCACGGCCGCTCGCCGGGCGTGCCGCGCCCAAGGAGGACAGTAACGAAGAACGTCCCCGAGGGGACGAGGAGCCCGCGAGAAAGCCCGCCTTCGGGGGGACACGTACCGGAATCGATCACTCCCCGTGATGTTCGGGCCGAGACATCCCGTCCGCCGGACCGCTCGGAACACCTCCCCGGAATCCCCGGGAGAAAACTTCCCGAAAAAAACTTCCCGAAGTCGCGTCATGAACTGCGTCCACCCCGCTCTCTCCAGATGAAGGCCCGTCCGGGACCCGACCGCGAGAAGGAGCAGGACATGCAGAACACCGACCACACCACCCTCGAGCGCGAGCTGGAACTGAAGCTGGTGCTCTCCCCCGAGCGCTCCGTCCCCGTGCCCGCCCGGCTCGCCTACCGGACCGGCGATCCGTACGCCGTCCACGTCACCTTCCACGTCGGCACCGACCACCCGGTGCACTGGACCTTCGCGCGCGAGCTGCTCGTCGAGGGCGTCTTCCGGGCCTGCGGCCACGGGGACGTCCGGATCTGGCCCACGAAGGTCGACGGCAGCAACGTCATCCTGATGGCCCTCTCCTCCCCCGACGGCGACGCCCTGCTCGAAGCGCCGTCCGCGCAGGTGTCCGCCTGGCTGGAGCGGACCCTGCGCGCGGTGCCGCCGGGCACCGAGTCCGAGCGGCTCGGCATCGACGACGGGCTCGCCGAGCTCCTGGCGACCACGGTGGCCGCCGACGAGCTGTGGGTGCGCGACCCGTGGCCGTCGGACGAGTCCCAGGACGGCGAGCTGTGACCCCCGTACGACCGGGGACGGCGTCAGAAGAGCTTTCCGGGGTTGAGCAGTCCGAGCGGGTCGAAGGTGGCCTTGATGCCGCGCTGGAGCTCCAGACCGACCGGCCCCAGCTCCCGCGCCAGCCACTCCTTCTTGAGGACGCCCACGCCGTGCTCGCCGGTGATCGTGCCGCCCAGCGCGAGCCCGAGCGCCATGATCTCGTCGAAGGACTCCCGCGCCCGCCGCGACTCGTCCTCGTCGGTGTGGTCGAAGCAGACGACGGGGTGGGTGTTGCCGTCGCCCGCGTGCGCGCAGACGCCGATGGTCAGGTGGTACTTCTCCGCGATCGCCGCCGTGCCGTCGAGCATCTCGGCGAGCCGCGTCCGCGGCACGCACACGTCGTCGATCATCGTCGCGGACTTGATCGTCTCCAGGGCCGTGAGGGCGAGCCGCCGCGCCTGGAGGAGCAGTTCGGACTCGGCGGCGTCCGCGGCCGGGACGACCTCGGTGGCACCCGCCGCGCCGCACAGCTCCCCGACGGCGGCCAGGTCGGCGGCGGGGTCCGGGGTGTCGAAGGCGCACAGGAGCAGCGCCTCGGTGGAGTCCGGCAGACCCATGCGGGCCAGCTTGTTGACCGCCTGGACGGTGGTGCGGTCCATGAGTTCGAGCAGTGACGGGGTGTGGCCCCGCTCCATGATCGCGCAGACGGCCTCGCAGGCGGCGGCCGCGGACGGGAACTCTGCGGCGAGCGCGAGCTGCGCGGGCGGCTGCGGCCGGAGCGCGAGGACGGCCCCGACGACGATGCCGAGGCTGCCCTCGGAGCCGACGAAGAGCCGGGTCAGGTCGTATCCGGCGACGCCCTTCGCCGTGCGCCGGCCGGTGCGCAGGAGCCGCCCGTCGGCGAGCACCACGTCGAGGCCGAGGACGTACTCGGCGGTGACCCCGTACTTGACGCAGCACAGGCCGCCGGAGGCGGTGCCGATGTTCCCGCCGATCGTGCAGGTCTCCCAGCTGGACGGGTCCGGCGGGTAGTACAGGCCGTGTTCGGCGACGGCACGGGACAGGACGGCGTTGACGACGCCCGGTTCGACGACGGCGATCCGGTCGACCGGGTTGATCTCCAGGATGCGGTCCATCTTCACGAGGGAGAGCACGATGCAGCCGTCGGAGGCGTTGGCGCCCCCCGACAGGCCCGTGCGGGCGCCCTGCGGGACCACGGGGACGCGGAGTTCGGTCGCGGTCCGCATGACGTGCTGGACCTGCTCGACCGTGCGCGGCAGCACGACGGCCGCGGGGGTGCCGGCCGCGCAGAAACTCGCCATGTCGCGCGCGTAGGAGTCGGTCACGTCCGGGTCGGTGAGGACCGCGTCGTCGGGGAGCCCGGTGCGCAGCCGGGCCACGAGGTCGTGCCGCTGAAGATCGTCCATGCGTCCAGCGTGGCACCCGCCGCCATCGGTGTGAACCCGCCGGAGCGGGCCCTTCGTGTGCTCTTCGTACAGCCGGGGGCGGGCGCACAGTGAGCGCCATGAAGACCGAGAACGTGTCGAGGACGGTCCTCGTCGCCGGGGTGGGCGCGGTGCTCGCGGCGGCGGCGCTGCTGTACGTGCCCGAGCTCGTCGGACAGGGCCCGCCGCCCCCGCCCGGGCCCGCGGAGCGGGCGGTGATCGCGGCCCGGGCGGGCGCCCCGGCCTCGCTTCCGGACCTGGCCGCGCTGATCGCCGACCGGGAGCAGTGGGTCCGGGCCCACCCGGACGACGAGGCGTCCTGGGCGGAGCTGGGCGCGGCGTACACGGAGCGGGGCAGCCGGCTCGGGGACGTACGGGACTATCCGCGGGCCGAGCGGGCGCTGCGCCGCTCGCTCGCCGAACGGCCCGCCGCGCGCGGGAACCCGGAGGCGGAGCTCGGGCTCGGGGCGCTCGCGGGGGCGCGGGGCGACTGGGCGACGGCCCGGGAGTGGGGCGAGCGGGTACGGAAGGCGGATCCGCGCCGGTGGCCGGTCTACCCGGTCCTGATCGACGCCTACAACGGGCTCGGGCAGTACCAGGCCGCCCAGAAGGCGCTGGAGAGCCTGGAGAAGCTGCACGCGGGCCCGGTGGTACGGGCCAGGGCCGCGCAGGCCTATCGCGACCGCGGCTGGCGCGAGGACGCCGACGCGGCGGCCCTGGACGCGGTGGCGCTCGCGGAGAGCGCCCCGGAGAAGGCGGCGGCCCTGGCACGGGCCGGGGACCTGGCCTGGGAGCGGGGCGAGGCGGAGGAGGCCCTCGGGCAGTACGGGGCGGCGCTGCGGCTCGTCGCGGACCACGGGCCCTCGCTCGCGGGCCGGGCGCGGACGCTCGCGGCCCTCGGCCGCACGGAGGAGGCGGTGGGCGCGTGGCGGGCGGCCCTGGCCCGGCTGCCGCTGCCGGAGTACCTCCTGGAGGCGGGCGAACTGGACGAGTCGCTGGGCCGGGACGGGGACGCTCGGGCCCTGTACGAACGGCTGCGGACGGGCACCTGGACGGGGGCGGAGGTGCCGCTCGGGCTCCTCGACGCGGACCACGGCGACGCGGCCGCCGCGGTCGCCCGGATGCGGGCGGAGTGGGCGCGGGGCCACCGCTCGGTGCGGGTGGCGGACGCGCTGGCGTGGGCGCTGCACCGCGCGGGCGCGTCGAAGGAGGCGCTGGGCTACGCGAAGCGGGCCACGGAGGAGGGCCTGCGGAGCGCGCTCTTCCTGTACCACCGGGGCGAGATCGAACGGGCCCTGGACCTGCCGGGCCCGGCCCGGCGCCACCTGGAGGAGGCGCTGCGGATCAACCCCGAGTTCTCACCGCTGGACGCCCGGCGGGCGGAGCGGTCGCTGGCGGCGCTGGGGGAACTGCCGGACGAACTCCCACCGGAGCTCCGCCGGGAGCCTGCGGCGAAGGCCGGGGGCCCGACCGGAACCACGCGTCCCGGCCCACCCCCCGCGTGAGCCGGAACGCCGGTCCGGCCCGGGCAGGCCGGAACGGTGCCCGTGCCGGCGCCACAGGCTGCCGGGCCTGAACCCGCACCCCGGTGACGGCCACGGGTGTGCGGGTCCAGGCCCGGAACGCGGAGGCGCCGCGAGAAGGCGCCGTCCCGTGTGCCCACCCGTCCCGCGCCAGCGGGACGATCGCCCACACGGGCGGCGGGCGGCGGCTACAGGTTGCCGCGCTTCTCCTGTTCGCGCTCGATCGCTTCGAACAGCGCCTTGAAGTTGCCCTTCCCGAAGCCCATCGACCCGTGCCGCTCGATCATCTCGAAGAAGACGGTCGGGCGGTCCTGGACCGGCTTCGTGAAGATCTGCAGCAGGTACCCGTCCTCGTCGCGGTCGACGAGGATCTTCAGCTCGCGCAGGGTCTCGACGGGCACGCGCGTCTCGCCGGCCCACTCGCCGAGGGTGTCGTAGTACGAGTCGGGGGTGTCGAGGAAGGAGACACCGGCGGCCCGCATCGCGCGCACGGTGGCGACGATGTCGTTGGTGGCGAGGGCGATGTGCTGGACGCCGGCGCCGCCGTAGAACTCCAGGTACTCGTCGATCTGCGACTTCTTCTTCGCGATCGCCGGCTCGTTGATCGGGAACTTCACCTTGAGGGTGCCGTCCGCGACGACCTTCGACATGAGCGCCGAGTACTCGGTCGCGATGTCGTCGCCCACGAACTCCTTCATGTTCGTGAAGCCCATGACCTTGTTGTAGAAGCCGACCCAGTCGTTCATCTTTCCGAGCTCGACGTTGCCGACGCAGTGGTCGATGGCCTGGAAGGTGCGCTTGGCCGGCGGCTCGACGATCGGGTTCGCGGAGACGAAGCCCGGCAGGTACGGGCCGTCGTAGCCGGAGCGCTCGACGAGGGTGTGGCGGGTCTTGCCGTACGTGGCGATGGCGGCGAGGACGACGGTGCCGTGCTCGTCCTTCAGCTCGTACGGCTCGGTGACGCCGGTGGCGCCGTGCTCGACGGCGTAGGCGTACGCGGCGCGGGCGTCCGGCACCTCGATCGCCAGGTCGACGACGCCGTCGCCGTGCTCGGCGACGTGCTCGGCGAGGAAGCGGCCCCGGTCGGTCGTGGCCTTGATGACCGAGGTGAACACGAACCGTGCCGCACCGTTGGTGAGGACGTAACTGGCGGTCTCGCGGCTGCCGTTCTCCGGTCCGGAGTAGGCGACCAGCTTCATGCCGAAGGCCGTGGAGTAGTAGTGCGCGGCCTGCTTGGCGTTGCCGACGGCGAAGACGACCGCGTCCATTCCCTTGACCGGGAAGGGATCGGCCTCACGCGCGGTGGAAGGGGTGTGATCGATGGTCTCAGTCATGGCAGCAATGTCCCGCCGTTCGGCAAGGTGCGCAAGAGTTCGCTGATCCGCTGGTCAAGCTGTACAGCGACGGACGAGTATGGCCGTGCGACTTGTACATCCTGACCATGGGGAGGCCGCTGTGGCGATCGATCATTTGGACGGGCGGCTGATCGCGCTGCTCGCGCGCGAGCCGCGCATCGGGGTCCTGGAGGCCTCGCGGCGGCTGGGGGTGGCGCGCGGCACGGTGCAGGCGCGGCTCGACCGGCTCCAGGCGAGCGGGGTGATCCGCGGGTTCGGGCCGCAGGTGGACCCGGCGGCGCTCGGCTATCCGGTGACGGCCTTCGCGACCCTGGAGATCAAGCAGGGGCAGGGCGCGGACGTGCGGGGCCATCTGGCGACGGTGCCGGAGGTGCTGGAGCTGCACACCACGACGGGCCACGGCGACATGCTCTGCCGGCTCGTGGCGCGTTCGAACGCCGACCTCCAGCGGGTGATCGACAAGGTGGTGGCCTTCGAGGGGATCGTGCGGGCGTCCACGGCGATCGTGATGGAGAACCCGGTGCCGCTGCGGATCATCCCGCTGGTGGAGCAGGCGGCGCAGGAGTAGCCGGGCGGAGCCGGGGCGTACAAAGAGAGCTCTGCAAAGAAGTAGTTGCAAAGAAACCCTTGCAACTACTTCTTTGCAACTCTACGGTGAAGCCATGCCCGAGCCCGAAGCCCCGCACCAGCAGCCCGAGGACCCGTCGCAGCAGTCCGAGGACCCGTCGCAGCAGTCCGGCGGCCACGAGAGCCAGAGCCGCACGCTCGACCCGCGCTCCCTGCGGGCGATCGCGCACCCCCTGCGCATCCAGCTGCTGCGCGCCCTGCGCCGCTACGGCCCCGCCACCGCCTCCCAGCTCGCCGAGCGGCTCGGCGAGTCCAGCGGCGCCACCAGCTACCACCTGCGCCAGCTCGCCGCCCACGGCTTCATCGTGGACGACCCGACGCGCGGCAAGGGCCGGGAGCGCTGGTGGAAGGCCGTCCACCGGGGAACGATCTTCGACGAGACGCTCCACAGGAACCCCGACCCCGAGGTCCAGGGCGCCCTCGACGTCGTCATGCACGAGATCGCGACCATCCACACCCAGGAGCTGTCGACCTGGGTCGCCACCCGCCACACCTGGGGCGAGGAGTGGTACGGCGCCTCGGACTTCAGCGACTTCAGGCTGAACGTCCCGCCCGCGCGGCTGCGTGAGCTCAACCAGAAGATCCACGCGCTGATCGACGAGTACAGCGAGACCTCCGACCCCGACGCGCCGGGCGCCGCCCGCGTACGGATGCACCTGCACGCGTTCCCGCAGCACGACTGACGGAAGGAACCCGCACCATGCATGCCGACATCCACCTCCAGCTGCACACGCTGACCTCCGACGAGCTCCGGCGCGACGCCGCCACCGCCCGGCCGCGGCCGGCCGCCCGCGTCCCCGCGCTCCGCGCCCGCATGGGCTGGAAGCTCGTCGAACTGGGCCTGCGCATGGCCACCCCCGCCCACGGTCCCGCCCCACTGGCCGCATGACCGTGCCGGGGGGACACGCCATGAGGACCGCAGGGCACGACCGCGTCCCGCTCGGGACCGTCCTGACCGCCAACGCCATATCCGTCACCGGCAATTCGCTCACGCTCATCGGCGTCCCGTGGTTCGCCCTGGAGACCACGGGCAGCCCCGGCAAGGCCGGACTCGTCGCCTTCTGCGCGGCCGTCCCCGTCGTCCTCGCCGCGATCGCCGGCGGCCCCGTCATCGACCGCCTCGGGCGCCGCCGGGTCAGCATCGCCTCCGACCTGGTCTGCGGGCTCGCGCTCGCCGCGATCCCGCTGCTGCACCAGACGGGCGCCCTCAGGTTCTGGATGCTGTGCGCCCTGATGGCCGTCACGGGCCTGTTCCACGCGCCCGGCGAGACGGCCCGGCACGTCCTCGTCCCCGACCTGGCCGGGCGGGCCGGGACCTCGCTCACCCGGGCGGCCAGCCTCTACGACGCGGTGGCGCGCGGGGCCAGGATGACGGGCGCCGCGGTCGCCGGACTGCTCGTCGCGTTCATGGGCCCCGGCACGGTGCTGTACCTCGACGCGGTCACCTTCGCCGCCTCCGCGCTCCTCGTCACCGCGGGCCTGCGCGGGGTGCCGTCGGCGGAGCCGCAGCGCGACGGGCCCCGCCTCTCCCCCGCCCGCTACCGCGCCGACCTGCGCGAGGGATACGCCTTCCTGTTCCGCGCCCGGCTGCTGCTCGCCGTCACCGTCATGGTGATGGTGACCAACGGCCTGAACCAGAGCTGGAGTTCGGTGCTGCTGCCGGTCCACGCCAAGGAGGACCTCGGCGGCCCCGCCGTACAGGGCCTGCTCGTCTCCGTCTTCGCCGGCTGCGCCCTGGCCGGCGCCCTGCTCTACGGGGCGGTCGGGGAACGCTTCCCGCGCCGGGCCGTGTTCACGGTGGGCTTCCTGCTCTGCGGCGCCCCGCCGTACGTCGTCGCCGCGCTCACCGACACCACCGCGCCGCTGCTCGTGACGATGGTGGCGGCGGGCTTCGGCGCCGGAGTCCTCAACCCGATCCTGACCACGGTCATCTACGAGCAGGTGCCCGACGCGCTCCGCAGCCGGGTCGCGGGCGCGAGTACCGCGGGCGTGCTGCTCACGACCCCGCTGGGCGGACTGGCGGCGGGACTCCTGGTCGAGCGCGCCGGACTGACGGCGACGCTGCTCGGGATCGGCGGGCTCTACTTCCTCGCGACGCTCTCGCCGATGGTCTTCCCGGCCTGGCGGGGCATGGACAAGGCACCGGCCGGCGCCTCCCCGGGCAGGTCCGCCGAGGACGTCAGCAGGACGGGACCTTCGACTCCTGCCCCTGCTCCAGGGCCCGCAGGGACGCCACCGCGTCGCTGAGCGCGGTGACGGGCACGAGCCGCAGCCCCTTCGGCTGCTCGGCCCTGGCGTCCGCGCACTCGTCCTTCGGCACGAGGAAGACGGTGGCCCCGTCCCGCGCGGCGGCCTGCGTCTTGAGGGAGACCCCGCCGACCGCGCCGACCGCGCCGTCCGGCTGGATCGTGCCCGTACCGGCGACGATCCGGCCGCCGGTGAGGTCTCCGCCGTTCCCGTCCCCGTCGAGCTTGTCGACGATGCCGAGGGAGAAGAGCAGCCCGGCGCTCGGCCCGCCGACATCGGCGAGGTGCAGGGTCACCTTCACCTTCTCGGGGTCCTTCTTCAGGTACCCGAGCGCGGCGAGGGTGGCCGCGTCCTGCGACTCCTTCATCTGGCCGAGGTTGCGCTTCTCGATCTCCGCGTCGGACTTCCCCGGGGGGTAGACGGAGTCGTGCGGCAGGACGGCCCGGTCGGTACGGAACCAGGCGTCGGTCACGTCCGCGAGGTCCACGTCCGTGGACGGGCCGGTCGCGAGGATCGTCGTCATCCGCAGCTCGCCCTTCGTGTCCCGGACGGGGGCGCCGGTGATGGTGATGATCTCCAGCCCCTGGTCCTTGCCGAGCACGTCGGCGGTCGTGCCGGGCTGGGCGATCGCGTACGGCAGCGGTGCGAGCCCGACGACGGCGAAGAGCGCGGCGACGGGCAGCGCGCACAGCGCGAGGGCACGGGGACGGGAGAGGCTGGAGAACACGCCCCCAATCTACTGGGACGCGCCCCGGGGCGGGGCCGGGGCACGGGGACCGCGGCACCCGCGCCCAGGGAGCCCTCGCCGATCACGCCGCGAGCCCGGCACGATCCGAAGGAGACGGCCTAGAGCCGCCGGTCGAAGAAGGACCGCACACCGTGCCGTACGACGGCCGTCGCCCTCCGGGTGTCCCCGGCCCCCACCAGCGCCGCCCGCGCACCCGCGTCGACGAGCCCGGCGGCCTGGAGCTGCGGGACGAGGTGCGCGTAGTCGCTGAAGATCCAGTGGCCGGCCCGGCGCAGCAGGACGCGGCGGGCGCGGACCCCGGCCCAGGAGCTCTCGATGCGGGCGGCGTCCTCGAAGCCGTCCGTGCGGAGCATGAGCAGGGGCCGGGCGAGACCCGCCACGAGCTCCGGATCGAGGTCGAGATAGCCCTCCAGATTGACCCCGGCGGTGATCCGGTCGTCGCCCGCCAGCGCGTGCACGGCGGCGGTGCCGCCCGCGGAGTGCCCGTACACGCCGATCCGGCGCAGGTCCGTCACCGGGGCGAGGGGAAGGTCCCCGAGCCGGTCGACGACGAGGCGGAGGTCCGCCACCCGGGTGTCGATCATGGTGCGGAAGGTCGCCGGGTCCGGCGGCCCGGTGAGAACGGTCCAGCGCATCCCGCCGGGCAGCTCCACCTGGCTGGCGTCGCCCGGGTGGTCGACGAGGACCACGATCCGGCCGTGGCTCGCGAGGTCCTCGGCGAGGGTCGTACCGAGGGTGCGGGAGTCACCGCCGCCCGGGGTGGAGAGGAGCACCGGGCGGCGGCCCGGCAGCGGCGGCGCGTCCCTGTGCCCGTGCGTGAGGACCGCCCCCCAGTCGACGCCTCCCGCGGGCAGGCCGGGACGCACCAGGGGCGCCAGCTCCGCGAACACCTTCGCCTCGGCGGGGGTGAGCTGCGGGACGCGCGGGAAGCCGCGGACGGTACGGGCCGGGTACAGGACGCTGATCATCACCTCCCGGGCGCCGGGCACCCAGGGGTCGGGGCGGGAGGGGTCGGTCAGGACGAAGGTGCGGAGGCCGACGGGGTGGGGGCCGGTGGGCGCGGGCAGCCGGAGCGCGGCCGCGCCCTGCGCGGGCGGCCCCTGCGCGGCCCCGGCGGAGGAGGCGCCGAGCAGGACGGCGGCGGCTCCGAGGAGGGCGCCCCTGGCGACGGTGCGGCGGCTGGGAGCGGGGTGCGATGTCATGCACGGCATCCTTGGCCGGGACGGGGAGTCGGGCGAAGGTTCAGGCCGTGCCCGAAAGGCTGGCGTTTCGGAGGGGGCCGGGTTGCTGCGCATCCACTTCACGGCGGAGGACTTCACCCGCGTCCGGTTCGCGCCCCGGCCGTCGCCCGTTCCCGAGCTGCACGCCGCCCTGATGATGCTGGGCGCCCCGCACGAGGGGCTGCTCTTCGGACGCTGGCGGGGCAGGCTGCTGCGCGCCCTGCCGGCGGCGGCCGGGCCGCTCGCGGACCTGGCGCCCGGCGGGACGGCCCCGTCCTTCCTCGACGTCCTCGGCGAGACGCGGGAGGAGGGCCTCGCGCTCATCCGGTCGACGCGGCCGGAGTCCGTACGGTCCGAGCTGGAGCGGGTGTACGCGGGACACGGCACCGTGCCGGGATGGCTCCGGGGCCTGCACGGCGGCGGCCCGGACGCCTGGCGGGTGGTGGAACGGGCCCAGCGGGCGGCGTACGAGACGGTCCTCGCGCCGGTGTGGGAACTGGTCCAGGACCTGCACCGGGCGGAGTTCACCCGGCACGCGCTGACGGTCGCGGAGCAGGGGCTCGGCGCGGCCCTCACCACCCTGGCACCGGGGCTCCAGCTCCGGGACGGCGTCTGGGAGTGGCCGGGCGCTCCCCGCGACGTCCGCCTCGCCGGGCGGGGCCTGGTCCTCCTCCCCACCTACCACTGGCGCGGCGGCCCGCTGGTCCAGGACCTCCCGGAGCGCCCGGTGGTCCTCGCGTACCCGGCGGGCGGGGGCCTGCCGCCCGCGCCGCCGGCGGCTCCCGGGGAGGACGCCCTCGCGGGGGTCCTGGGCCGGACCCGGGCGCAGCTCCTCCGGGCCCTGACGGAACCCCTCACGACGACCGAACTGGCCCGGCGGCTGGGCGTCAGCGCGGCGACGGCCTCGGCCCACGCGCAGGCGCTCCGCGCGGCGGGCCTCCTGACGACGACCCGCACGGGCCGCTCGGTCCACCACGCGGCGACACCCTTGGCGACACTGCTGCCCTAGCGACGCCCACCCGCCGTTGTGGGCATGCGTTCCGCCGGGGCGGAACGGGTGGGCACAACGGAACGGCGCCCTTGCCGGCGCCGGAGGCTGCTGAGCCTGAACCGGCACCGACTGTGCGCCGCCGCTCGTGGTGCGGGTCCAGGCGCGGAACGCGGAGGCGCCGCGAGAAGGCGCCGTCCCGTGTGCCCACCCTCCCCCAAGCTCTCGGCTTCGCTCGAGCAGGGGGGACCCCCATCGCCCCAGCGGGACGATGGCCCACACGGGCGTGGGCGGACGGTCCCCGCGGCACGGGGCCCCTTCTAGCGCAGCGCGTCCGCGACCTCCCGCGCCGCGTCCACCACCCGCGGACCCACCCGCTCCGGTACCGCGTCCGCGAGCATGACGACGCCGACGCTGCCCTCGACGCCGGTCACGCCGACCAGCGGGGCCGCCGCGCCGCTCGCGCCGGCCTCCAGCTCGCCGTGCGTGAGGGTGAAGCCGGGTTCGGTCAGTCCGCCCTGCCGGGCCGCGAGGATCGCCCGGCCGGCAGCGCCCCGGTCGAGCGGGTGGCGGAAGCCGGCCCGGTAGGCGACGTGGTAGTCGGTCCAGGTCGGTTCGACGACCGCGACCGCGAGCGCCTCCGCCCCGTCGACGAGGGTCAGGTGGGCGGTCGCCCCGATGTCCTCCGCGAGCGAGCGCAGCGCGGGCAGCGCGGCCTCCCGTACGAGCGGGTGGACCTGCCGGCCCAGCCGCAGCACGCCGAGGCCGACGCGGGCGCGCCCGCCCAGGTCGCGGCGGACGAGGGCGTGCTGCTCGAGCGTGGCGAGGAGCCGGTAGACCACGGTCCGGTTGACACCGAGTTTGTTGGACAACTCGGTGACCGTCAGACCGTGGTCGGTGTCGGCGAGCAGTTTGAGGACTCTGAGTCCCCGGTCGAGCGTCTGGGAGGTCTCCGCGGTCACGACGCCCTCTCCTTCGGAGTGAGTGGCGGCGGCTCTCACGGAGTTGCGGCGCCGGTCCCGCGGCGACGCACGTCAGAGGCCGCCGGCAGGAAGGGGTACACCGGCTGCGCTCCGCGGCGGCGCTGCCACGGGGCGATTGCTTGTGAGCCGGGACAGTAGCGTCGCGCTCCGCTCAGCGGAAGACCTCGTCCAGAATCCGGGCGCCGGCGACCGTATAGAGCCGGTTCGGGACCTTCGTCGGTCGGACGAGGGACTTTGGCGGACAAGATCGGGTATTTCGTGCCCGTAGCGTGGAGACGGCCGGAGGCCGACCGTGGGGGCCGGTCTCCGTGCCCGCTCCCGCCCCCGCGGGACGCCCGAGGCCCGTACGCACCACGCGTACGGGCCTCGCTTCTTCCGTCCGGGGGGCTAGCGCATGCGCGTGGCCCACTCCTGGACCTTCTTGATCCGTTCGCGGATCTGGCCCGCCGTCGCCTCGGCGCTCGGCGGCCCGCCGCAGACCCGCCGCAGCTCGGTGTGGATGACGCCGTGGGGCTTGCCGCTCTGGTGAACGTACGCACCGACCATCGTGTTGAGCTGTTTCCTCAGCTCAAGGAGTTCCTTGTGGGAAACGACGGGACGGCGCTCGGCGGGAAGCTCCAGGAGGTCGGCCTCGTCGTCCGGCTTCTTGCGGCTGTGCGCGATCTGCCGGGCCTGGCGCTTCTGGAGGAGCAGCTGGACCTGGTCGGGTTCGAGGAGGCCGGGGATGCCGAGGTAGTCCTGCTCCTCGGCGCTGCCGGGGTGGGCCTGCATGCCGAACTCGGCGCTGTTGTAGAGGACGCGGTCGAAGACGGCGTCGGACTCCAGCGCCTCGAAGGGCAGCATGTCCTGCTCGCCGGTGTCCTCGTCCTGCTGGCGCTCGGCTTCGGCCATCTCCTTCTCGGACTCGGCGTACGGGTCCTCGTCCTCGCCCGCCTTCTTCGGCCGGTCGAGGACGTGGTCGCGCTCGACCTCCATCTCGTTGGCGAAACCGAGGAGGCTGGGGATGGTCGGAAGGAACACGGACGCGGTCTCGCCGCGCCTGCGGGATCGCACGAAGCGGCCGACGGCCTGGGCGAAGAAGAGGGGGGTGGAGATGGTCGTCGCGTACACGCCGACGGAGAGGCGGGGGACGTCGACGCCCTCGGACACCATGCGGACGGCGACCATCCAGCGGTCGGTGTTCTCGCTGAACTCGTCGATGCGGTTCGAGGCGCCGGTGTCGTCGGAAAGGACGACGGTGGCCTTGGTGCCGGTGATCTCGCGGATCAGCTTGGCGTAGGAGCGGGCCGAGTCCTGGTCGGAGGCGATGACGAGGCCGCCGGCGTCCGGGATGGACTTCCGGACCTCGGTGAGGCGCTGGTCGGCGGCGCGCAGGACGTTCGGCATCCAGTCGCCCTTGGCGTCCAGCGCGGTGCGCCAGGCCTGCGAGATCGCGTCCTTGGTCATCGGCTCGCCGAGGCGGGCGGCGATCTCGTCGCCGGCCTTGGTGCGCCAGCGCATGTTGCCGCTGTAGGAGAGGAAGATGACCGGCCGGACGACGCCGTCGCCGAGGGCGTTGCCGTAGCCGTAGGTGTAGTCGGCCGAGGACCGCCGGATGCCGTCGTTCCCCTCCTCGTACGTGACGAAGGGGATCGGGTTGGTGTCGGAGCGGAAGGGGGTGCCGGTGAGGGCGAGGCGCCGGGTGGCGGGCTCGAAGGCCTCCAGGCAGGCCTCGCCCCACGACTTGGAGTCTCCGGCGTGGTGGATCTCGTCGAGGATGACGAGGGTCTTGCGCTGTTCGGAACGGTTGCGGTGCAGCATGGGCCGTACGCCGACGCCGGCGTACGTGATGGCGACGCCGTCGTACTCCTTGCTGAGCGGGCCCGCGCTGTAGTCGGGGTCCAGCTTGATCCCTATCCGCGCCGCCGCGGCCGCCCACTGCTTCTTGAGGTGCTCGGTGGGGGCGACCACGGTGATCTGCTGCACGACGTGGTGGTGCAGCAGCCATGAGGCGAGGGTCAGGGCGAAGGTGGTCTTGCCGGCGCCGGGCGTGGCGACCGCGAGGAAGTCACGGGGCTGCTCCTGGATGTACTTCTCCATCGCGCCCTGCTGCCAGGCGCGCAGCTTGCCGGCGGTACCCCACGGGGCCCGTCCTGGGAAGGCGGGAGAAAGGTGATGGGAGGAGGTGGCGGTGGTAGTCACGATCTCCGGGTTCGACGCTCGTCACGGAAGGACAGTCCAGATATGACAACCGGGCCACCTTACCGGTGCGGGCGTCGCGACCCGCCCCGCGCGAAGGCGTGGCGGGTGCGCTTGAGACGGTCCTCACAGCTCCCGGAGGCGGCGCGCGATGTCCGCGATGTCCGCCAGTGTGCCGTCGGCCACGCCGATGACCAGGTCGTATGCCCGTTCGAGGTCGACGTCGGCGAGATCGACTCCGTTGACGGCGAGGAAGGTGGCCGCGGAGAGCCAGGCCGCCCGCTTGTTCCCGTCGACGAAGGGGTGGTTCGTGGCGACGGCATGCAGCAGCGCGGCGGCCTGCTCGTACACGTCCCCGTACGCGCTCTCCCCGAACATCCGGGCCCGCGGCCGGTGCACCGCGGACGCCAGGAGCCCGGGCGCCCTCAGCTCGGGCACGCCGTCGCCGGTGAAGGCGATCCGGGCGACCTCGCCGGCCTCGTCCACGGTGAGGAAACGCGTGGTGGTGTTCATGCGCCGAGCCTCCTCAGGAGGGAGTCGTGCCGCCGGGCGAGGCGCAGGGCCTCTCGGCGTACGAGCTCGGCCTCGGCGGCCAGGAGGCGCCCGCAGGCCTCGGCCGCCAGCTCCTCCGGGGTGACGCCCCGGGCGTCGGCGAGGTCGGCGAACCCGTCACCGACCGGAAGGGTCATCTCACGCATAGACGGAGGGTAGGGGGACGGCGACACCGGCAGCGACGGATTTACGCCGCGCCGGCCCGGTTCGCGTGCAGCCGCGTCGCGACCCAGCCCCCCGCCGCCGCCACCCCCGCCATCGGCAGGAAGACGGCCGCGAAGGCGGCCGGGTGGGAGCCGGTGGCGCCGCCCGCGTCCATCGCGTGGCCGACCGCGCCGCCGCCGAGCGCCGCGAAGGCCGCGCCGCCGGCCGCGAGCAGCAGGACGTTGGAGAGGCCGTCGGAGATCTGGAGGGCGGCCGAGTTGGCACCCACCTCCTCCGGGGCGGAGAGCTTCATGAGGAGCACGCTCGTCGAGGAGATGACGGCGCCCATGCCGAGGCAGCCGAAGGCCCAGGCGACGGCGACGACCCACACCGGTACCGACGCGATCAGCACGCTGGGCGCGGCGGCGATGGCGAGCCCGACGAGGATCATGCCGAGGACGGTGAGCCGTTCCCGGTACGGCTCCGTCCACGGCCGGGCCTGGATCCAGGAGCCGAGCGCCCAGGTGAGGCCGCCGACGGCGAGGGAGAGCCCGGCCAGGGTGGGGCTGAGGCCGCGCTGGGAGACCAGCATCAGGGGGACGAAGGACTCGGCGGCGATGAAGGACCCGGCGGCGATGCCGCGGAGCAGGATGACGGAGGGCAGGCCGCGGGCGGCCCGGTAGGTGCCGCGCGGCAGCAGGCCGCGGACGGCGGGCACGAGGAGCGCGAGACCGGCGGCGGCGGGCAGCAGGGAGAGCCAGCGCAGTTCCTGTCCGGCGTACTGGAGGAGCGCGGCGCCGGCGGAGATGCCGAGGGCCAGCATGATCCGGCGCCGGTCCCAGGGCGCGAGGGGCGCGGCCGGGTCGGCGGGGCCGGAGGCGGTGCGGCGGATCGCGGGGAGGGCGAGGGCCAGTGGGAAGACGACGAGGGCGGGGATGCCCACGAAGACCCAGCGCCAGCCGAGGTGCTCGGTGACGGTGCCGGAGGCGAGCGGGCCGACGACGGAGGGGACGACCCAGGCGGCGGCGAAGGCGGCCATGATCGCGGGCCTGAGGTGTTCGGAGTAGGCGCGGCTGACGATCACGTACAGGGCGACGATGACCAGACCGCCGCCGAGGCCCTGGACGGCCCGGCCGAGGATGAACTGCCACATGGCGCCGGCGGTGCCGGAGAGCAGCAGTCCGGCGGCGAAGGCGCTGATGCCGGCGGTGAGGGGGGCGAGCGGACCGCTCCGGTCGGACCACTGTCCGGCGAGGACCATGCCGAAGAGGCTGGTGGTGAAGTACGCGGAGAAGGCGAAGGCGTAGAGGGGGATGCCGTCGAGCTCGCGGGCGGCGACGGGCATGGCGGTGCCGACGGCGGTGGCCTCGAAGGCGATGAGCAGGACGACAGAGACGATGCCGATGCTGAGCGCCCGGTGCTCCGGGTCGAGGACGGACCCCTTGGTGTCGCCGGGTGCGGCAGGGGGTCCGGGTAGGGCGGCGACGTCGGCGTCGCGGGGTTCGAGGGCGCTCATTCCCCCAGAGTAAGAGGTGATCCGGGGGTTGGCTCCTGTCAGGAGGAGGGTTCGGACTCAGCCCTTCGTCGTAGGCCCACGAACGGAGTGTTGCGGCCGTGTGGCAGTCGTATGGCGTGCCCCCGGAAACCCTTGAGCCCCTCCCGGCACCCGCCTAGCGTCGTACTCGTCACCACCCGACCGTGTGCCCGAGTGGTTGAGGGGCTCGCCTGCAAAGCGAGTTACGTGGGTTCAATTCCCGCCACGGTCTCTACTGGTTCCGGAGAGCTTCCTTACGGAACCTTCACATCCGCCTGCGGGCTGTGCCACAGTCCGCGCATGAACGATCACGGCAGACGCAGACTGGGCGTCGTCCTCGGCGTGGGCCTCGCCTGCGGCCTTCTGCCCGGCATCACCCTGAGCGGCACGGAGACGATGGACATCGTCCTCTCCGTCCTGATGGCGAGCGTCGTCATGACGGTCCTCACCCAGGTGATCTTCATAGGCCCGTCGGGCCGCGTCCCGCCCTCCGCCCTCCTGGTCTTCGGACTGGCGGGCTTCGTCCAGGACGCCCTGATCTGGTGGCTGCTCTCCTGGCTGGGCCCGAAGATCGCCTCCCTGCACGTCGACGGCCTGGCGACGATCCTCCTCGCGGCCCTGATCACCCGCGCGACGCTCCTGCTGCTGTCCCAACTGGGCCCGGCGGCGGAGACGGCGGAGGACTGAGCGTCCCCTGCCGCCCCCCGCGTCCTCAGGGGACCAGCTTCTCCGGCACCGTGACCCTCTCGGCGCACCCGAGCAGCCCCCGGGTGCTCTCCGCGAGCGCCTTCAGCAGCTGATCCGTGGACACGGACCGGGTCGTGCGGTCCGTGTCGGCCACGGAGACCTGGAGCGGCAGCTCCTCGCCCTGTCCGGCCCGGGTGCCGGGGACCGTGCACGGCATGATCAGGGAGCGGCCGTCGAGCTCCTCGCGGCGGTCGAGATAGACCCCCTTCGCCACCTCGCGGAAGTCGCGCGCGTGCTTTCCCCCGGTCACGAAGGCCACGTCGTACCTCGACCAGCCGGCCGTGGCATTGACCCAGGCTTCCTTCCCGTCGGCCCGGCCCTCGATCTGGCAGGGACGGAAGGTCGTCCGCGCGAGCTCGTCCGTGTCGGGATTCCAGCCCTGCGCCTCCACGAGCATCCGCTGCTTCATCTCGGCGAGCGAGCGGTCGTGCGGCTGGAAACCCTCCCCGAGGTCGGCCCGGAGCGCCTCGACGTTCCGCTCCCCGAACACCTTCCCGCAGTTCTTCAGGGCGGCCGGGGTCACGGCCCCCGTGCGCTCCTTCCCCCCGCCGTCCCCGTCGTCGGAGCACCCGCTCAGGGCCAGGGCCGCTGCCAGGGCGCCGGCGGCGATCCCCGGGAGCCTCCGCGTCTTGCTCACTGTCCGCCTCACTTGTTCGCGGTTAGGTCGTCGACGCTCTTCGCGCCGGTGTTGTACGAGTACTCGATCTCGCGGATCAGTTCCTGCCGCTCGGACCGGGTCAGCCCCTGCATCTCCGCCACGTTGAGAGCGGGCACGACCACCGCGCGACGGCCTTGCTGGCGGGCGTCCACGACGGCGGAGTCCGCGTCGTCGTCGTTCTTGTACTCGTTGTCCTTGAGGTACTGCAGGGTGTCCGAGGCGTAGTCCGTGCTGACCGCGGACCCGACGGTCTCCATGATGATCGGGACCGCGGTCGTCGCCACGAGTCCCGCGGCGGGCCCGAGCACCACGGCGGAGCCGACACCGACCACCGCGGCGACACCGCCGCTGACGGCGGACTTCCGCCACTCGGCCTGCTTCTCCATCTCCAGGTTCTTGGCCTCCTCCTGGTCCTTGAACTCCAGGGAGATGGCGTCGATCCGCGACTCGTCGAGGATGCCGTGCAGCTTGGTCGAGTTGTGGAGGAAGGTGAGCTGGGAGTCCTTGTCCCCCTCCAGCGCCTTGAGACCGCCGGCCTCGAAGACCTGCTGCGCGGCGGAGAGCGTCTTGTACCCCTGCTCGTCGCCCGCGACGGCGTTCATGAACCGGAGGCTGGCGCCCTCGCCGAAGTCCGTGCGCGAGCTTCCGTCGCTGCTCGCGCCGAAGAGCTTGTCCCGGCCGAGGGCGTCGCCGGAATCGCCGAAGTTGTACGTGGAGTAGTTCAGGTCGTCGATGTAGGCGGCGCCCATCCGGCCCAGGCTGTCCATCAGCGGCTTGTGCTGCCCGCGGAGCTCGGTGTTCGTCCCGTACGAGTCGATCACCTGCTTCATGATCTCGGCGGACTTCTCGTCACGGTGCAGCTGCGGGTTGGGGTCGTCCCAGCCGTGGCCCGTGGTCGCCGCCTCCAGGGCGTGGCCGAGGGCGTCCGGCATGTACTCCGCGGTCTTCTTCCAGTCGTCCGGGTTGTGGCCCTCGACGTCGGGGAAGAACTCGTAGTCCTTGTTCTGGAAGTAGTCCAGGTAGCCCTTCTGCGCCCCGTCCTTCTTCGGGTCCAGGTCCACCGTCCCGCCGACGCTGCCGTCCTTGTTGTAGGCCGTGGGCTCCTTGGAGAAGTACTCCTTCGCCGCCTCCGGGCTGTGCCCGAGCGCCTCCAGCATCGAGTTCATCGGGTCGAAGCCGGAGCCGTTGACGCCGGACGGGTTGTACTGGTTCTTCAGCCAGCCGCCGCCGAGCGGCTTGCTGTCGGCGAACATGTACGGGTCCTTCGCGTGGAGCTGGGTGACGTGCTCCGCGATCGGGACCAGGAACTTGGGGTCGTAGTCGCCGTAGCGCATGATGCCGCCGAGCAACTGGTAGCCGTACGCCGGGTTGTTGTCGTACTTGACCAGCGGGATGCGTTCCGTGCCGAGCTTGCGCATGTCCGTGGACCACTTGTCGGTCCAGGCGTCGCCGCCCTGCGTCGCCGTCGCCAGGTTGAGGCCCAGGTTCTTCTGCAGGTCCTGGACATCGGCGAGGCGCTCCTTGTCGACCTTCGCGTAGTCGTACGTGTCGGTCGACAGCTGCCCGAAGAACTCCAGGGCCCCCTTCGGGCCCATGCCGTCGTAGAAGGCCCGGGAGAACTCCTTGGAGCCGCTGTTGTCCTTGAGCAGCTCGTTGAGGCGCATCAGCTCCTCGTGCGAGATGTCCCGGCCCTTCTTGGCGAGGTCGACGGCCCGCTGCGCCTCCTCGGCGTCGAGACTCGTGTACTTCGGGCCGCTGAAGTTGTTCCGGTCGCCGGTGTTGTTGGCCCGGAGCGCGTTGGAGCAGGCCACGTCGGCCTCGGTGCAGACCTCCAGGATCGCCTTGATGCGCTCCTCCATCGCCCGGATGTCGGCGCGCTCCTTGCGGACCAGGTCCTGGAAGTCGGGGTCGTGGCGGGCGCCGGGGTCCTTGATCTCGGAGAGCGGCTCCCGGGCGGCGACGGTGCCGTCGGCCTTGACGTAGAAGCCCTTGGCGGGGGCCTCCGTCTCGGCGATCGCCTTGAGGTCGTCCTGGGCCTTCTTGAAGGCCCGGTGGCCGTCGGCCAGGACCTTGTGGATGCCGTCGGCGGCCTTCGCCGCGTCGCCGAACTCCTTCGCCGTCTTGTCCACGAACGGCTTTGTGACCTCGGCGTTCACCCCGCGCCAGTAGTCGTCCCTGGCCTTCGCGGCCATGGTGGACTGGGCGTCCTGGGTGAGCGTGTCGAGCTTGCCCTTCAGGGCGGACCATTCGTCGGCGGCCGTCTTCATCCTGTCGAGCGCGGCCTGCATGACGTTCTGATAGGTCAGCACAGCGGATCCCCCGGCCTACTTGAAGTACTGGTCGATCTGGGAGGCCGCGAGGGCCGCCGCGATGTCCTGCTCTTCCTTCGCGTGCGAGGCCGCGCTGTAGTCGAGGTGGTTCGAGATGTTCGCGCAGGCGTCGAGCAGCGTCTTCAGCTGGGAGTCCCAGGTCTCCTGCACGGCCGCCATGGCCGAACCGGTGAGGAAGTCGTGGCCCTTCAGCTGGGTGGCCGCCTCGGTCGTGCTCGTACGGGCGTGGTTGCCGTCCTTGGCGAGCCGGCCGTGCAGCGCGTACGCGGCGCTGCCGATGGCGCCGAGCTTGTCCTGGTCGACGCCGAGGTCGGCGTTTCCCCCGCCGCCGCCCCCGGGCTCGGGCGCGACCTGGTTGAGCCTCATGCTCACGTTGGCCGTCGACGTGGACCGTACGGACGCCCACTCCTCTTCGAACGACATGCTCTCCCCCGTGGCGACTGTCCTGCGGTGATCGTTCCGGCTTCGCCTCAGCAAGTTCCTTGCCGGGCGAGGCATCGCGATCGTAGCCCGCCGGTCATCTCCGAGCACCCGTTCGGGCAGTCCGGACAGAGAATCTCCCCTCATTTCCCAGGCGCTCGGGTGCCAGGCGCTCCGCTTCACCTTCGCAACTCGGACAGCCCGGGCGTTCCGGCCCGGGAGCGGCCCCCCGCTCCCGCCTCGATAGGCTCTCCCGGCGCCCCGTCACCACAGGGGCGCCGGAACGACGGGGGGACGTACACGTGGAGCAGTCGCGCACGCGGGAGGTGCCGGCGCGCCGGATCGGCCCGTACCGGCTGATCACCCGCCTCGACCCGCACGGCCCCGCCGTCCCCTGCCGTCGGTTCGTCGCCCGTACGCGGGACGGCGAGCGCACGGTGCTGCTCAGCGCCCCGCTGCCCGGGGCCGACCCGGCCCGCTTCGCCACGGAGGCGGACGCGGCCCGGCGGCTCCTCGGCGCGTGGGTCGCGCCGGTGACGGACCTGGCCGCGCCCGGCGAGAGCCCCTGGTACGCGACCCCGTACGTGCCCGCCCTCCCCCTCCCCGTCGCCCTCGCCGTCCACGGCGGGCCGCTGCCGGAGGCGACCGTGCGGGCCGTCGGCACCGCCCTCGCCGAAGCCCTCGCCGGAGCGCACGCGCAGGGCCTCACGCACGCCGGAGTCTCCCCCGCCGCCGTCCTGCTCACCGCCGACGGCCCCCGGCTGAGCTGCTTCGGGGCGGTACGGGCGGCCGGCGCCGACGGGGAGGCGCGCACCGGCCTGCCGGGCCTCGAACCGGGCGCGCTCGCCCCCGAGCAGGCGTCCGGCGGCCGGCCCCGCCCGCCGGGCGACGTCTTCGCGCTCGGCGCGGTCCTCGCGTACGCCGCGACCGGCCACACCGTGCCCGAGCGGGACGAACTCCCCTCCGCGCTGCGCCCGGTGGTCTCCTCCTGCCTGGCCCGCGACCCGGCGGACCGCCCCACCGCCGCCGACCTGACGGCGGCCCTCGCACCGCCCACCCCGCACCGGACCGTCCTGAACTCGGCCGGCTCCCTGCTCACGCCCGGCTGGCTGCCGGGCCGGGTGGTGGCCGCGCTGGCCCGCCAGTCGTCGGAACTGCTCGCGGCCGAACTCCCCGTCGACACGGCCCCCGACCCCTCTCCCCGGACCTGACCTGATGCTGTCGCCCCTGACCCACGACGATCCGGCCACCGTCGCCACGTACCGTCTCCTCGCCCGCCTCGGCTCCGGCGGCATGGGCACGGTCTACCTGGCGCGCACGCCCGGCGGCCGTACCGTCGCCCTGAAGACCGTGCACGCCCGCCTCGCGACGGACCCCGCGTTCCGTTCCCGGTTCCGTCTCGAGACGGACGCGGCGCGGATCATCGGCGCGCGGCACGGCGCGGCCGTCGTCGACGCCGACCCGCTGGCCGAGACGCCGTGGCTGGCCACGGAGTACGTCCTCGGCCCGCCGCTCGACGACGCCGTCGACCTCGGCGGCCCGCTGCCGGAACCGACCGTCCGTGCCCTCGGCGCGGCCCTCGCCGGAGCCCTCGCCCAGCTGCACTCCTCGGACGTGGTGCACCGCGACCTGAAGCCCTCGAACGTCCTGGTCACCGCGTACGGCCCGAAGATCATCGACTTCGGCATCGCGCGCGCGGCCGGCGACGACCACCTCACCCGTACGGGAGCGGCGGCGGGCACGCCCGCGTTCATGTCGCCGGAGCAGGCGAGCGGCGCGGAACACACCCCGGCGGGCGACGTGTTCGCCCTGGCCGGCGTCCTGGTGTTCGCGGCCACGGGCCACGGCCCCTTCGGCAAGGGCTCCCCGGCCGACCTCCTCTACCGGGTGCGCTACGCCGAACCCGACCTCGGCGGCGTACCGGAGCCGCTGCTGCCGCTCCTCACGGCGTGCCTCGCGAAGGACCCGTCGGCCCGCCCGACGACGCACACCCTGGTGGACCGCCTCCACGACGGCCACGGCGAGTTCGCGGACCATCTGCCGCCGCTGCTCCTCGCCGACATCGCCCGCCGGGCGACCGACGTATGGCTCCACACCCCGCACCGCCTCCCGGCCCCGGCGGAATCCGCGACGACGGCGACGGTCCCGAGCACCCCGCCCTCCCGCCGCCGCGCCCTCACCCTGGCCGGCGGCTCCCTCCTGGGCGTGGCGGGCGCGGGCGCGGGGGTGTGGGCCTGGCTGGGCTCACGCGACAGCACCACCGGCACCCCACCGACGGCCGGGCCCACGGCGATCCCGGCGACGACGGCTTCGGACGGGGCGCCGGCGGCGCTGTGGCGGGGGGAGTCGCTGGACCGCGAGGAGAGCGTCACGCCGCTCCTCGCGGGCGATGTCGTGGGCTTCGCGGAGACGGTGTCCTTCCGGGCGTTCGACACGCGCGAGGGCAAGCCGCTCTGGGAGGACATCACCGTGTTCGAGCCCCAGCAGATCACCACCGACGGCGGGTTCTTCTACGCCTCCGACGGCCCCACCGAGGGCGGGGGCGTCCTACAGATCCGTACGCTCTCTCCCCGCACCGGCAAGGAGGCGGCACCGACCATCGAGATCAAGGGCTTCGACGGATCCCAGTTCGGCACGCAGCTCCTCACCGCCGCCGGCGGACGCCTCATCACCGCCTCGAGGGCCGGACGGTACACGGATCCCATGGAGGACCGCGAACTCGGCTGGCACCTCGTCGCCGTCGACCTGCGTACGCGCCGGGAGATCTGGCGCCAGCCCTACGCGTGGGGCAACGTCCGCCCCTGGCTGTCCCGGATCGTCGGCGACCGGCTGGTACTCGGCAAGAACAGCGACGACCTCGAGTCCTTCGACGTCCAGGCGAGAGATCTGCGCACGGGGCGCCGGCTGTGGCGGCGGAGCGTCCCGCTCAAGGAGTCCATGTCCTTCAAGCCCGGCCAGCTCGTCACCGACGCCCAACACCTCTACCTGGGCGGTGACCGCCTCCGGGCGCTGCGCCTAGGCGACGGCGGAGTGGCCTGGGAGTACGGCAGGGGCTCCGCCTTCGGCATCCCCGCCGTGTCGGACGGCCTCGTCCACGCGAACGAGGCCGGCCGCGGGCTCGTGGCCGTCACCGCCGACAAGGGGGAGAAGCGGTGGGAGGAAGGGTCCTCCGGCCGCAGCCTCACCCCTGAGCTCCTCGCGGTCCCCGTCGTCGGCGAGAAGTACGTGTACGCGCCCGTCCAGGGCGGGCTGAGCGCGGTCGACCGCGAGACCCACCGCTCGGCCTGGGTCTTCCCTGCGGAAGCCAGCCGGTACGTCGTCGACTCCTCGCGGACCCGGATCATCGGGGCGGGAGCGTCGTCCGTCGTGGCCTTCCCCTTCGCCTGAGCGATTCCCCCTCCCTCCGGACCTCCGATCCACCCCCGACCCGAAAGCAGCCCGTGACCCCTCAGCCCCTCGCCGCCGGCGACCCGCTCCGGCTCGGCCCGTACCGGCTCCTCGGCGTCCTCGGCGAGGGCGGCATGGGCAAGGTGTACGTGGGCCGGGACCGCGCCGGAACCACCGCCGCCGTCAAGGTCCTCCGGCCCGAGCTCGCCCACGACCGGCACCTCGCGCAGCGTTTCGTCCGCGAGGCGGACATGGCGCGGGCCGTCACGAGCAAGGGTGTGGCCCGGGTCCTCGGCGCGCAGACCGAGGGCGGACGGCCGTGGATCGCCGCCGAGTTCCTCGCCGGGCCGACGCTCGACGAGGCCGTCCGCGCGTACGGCCCGATGGACGTGCCGACGGTCCGTGCCCTCGCCGCCAGGCTCGCCCGCACCCTGCACGACATCCACGGGGCGGGCCTGGTCCACCGCGACCTCAAGCCCGCGAACATCGTGCTCACCTCGACCGGCCCGCGGATCATCGACTTCGGCATCGCGCGCCCCGAGCACGGCCTGACCCTCACCACCACGGGCCAGATCCCGGTCACCCCGGGGTACGGGGCACCGGAGCAGGTGCTCGGGCAGCGCGTCGGGCCGGCCTCGGACGTCTTCTCGCTCGGCGCGGTCCTCGCGTACGCGGCGAGCGGACGGCGCACCTTCGACGGGGGCCATGTGGCGGCGGTCCAGTACGAGGTGGTGCACGGCACGCCGGACCTGAGCCTGGTGCCGCCGGAACTCCAGACCCTCATCGGCCCGTGCCTCTCGAAGGACCCGGCGTTCCGCCCGGCCCCGCCGCAGGTCGCCGAGGCCTTCGACCCGCCCAGGGGCGCGGACCGGGCGTGGCGCAAGGGTCCGCTGGCGGAGGACATCAGGCGGCGGGAGGAGGCGACGAAGCGCCTGGCGGCTCCCGAGGACACGGCCGTACCCGCCTTCGCGCCGACGCGGCGCCGCTTCCTCACCCTGACGGCGGCCGGCGTGGCCGTGCTCGGCGCGGGCGGCGGCGCCGGGGCCTGGTGGCTGAACCGGCCAGGCGAGTCGCCGACCGCCGGTGTGCCGGCGGCCGTGGCGACTCCGGAGGCGGCCTTCGTCTCCTTCATCGACAGCAAGCCGGGCGAAGTCCCGAAGGCCTTGTGGGGCCCCCTCGACGTGACCGCCCCGAACGGTCGACTCCCGCTGCCCGTGCGCGATGTGCTGGTCGTGCAGGGCACGAACGGCGACCTGCTGGCGCTGTCCGTCACGGACGGCACGGTGCGGTGGCGGGCCAAGGACATCGACGCGGCCGCCGGGTACGTCTCCGTCGCCGACCGGCTCGTCGTCGGTACCGACGGGAACGGCGTCCTGCACGCGTTCGTCGCCTCCACCGGCTCACCCGTGTGGCAGACACAGTCCGACGTCGACGACGTCCTCGCCGCCGACGACACCCACGTCTACCTGGTGACGAAGGCCAACGAGCTGCGCGCCGTCGACGCCTGGACGCTCGCCACCGCGTGGACACGCCCGATGACGTCCCCGCGCTCCCCGGACGGCCCCGCGAAGGCGGTGTCGAGCGGGAAGCGGCTCGTGATCCACGGCCGGGACGGTCACGTCGAGGTTCTCGACACCACGACGGCCGAGACCGTGTGCACGCTCAAGGGCCAGGGCACCCGGGGTCAGGCACCCTCGATCAGCGGCAACACCTTCTACGTCGGCGGCCCCGGCCTGATGGCCCGTCGTCTCGACGACGGTGGCTTCCTGTGGAAGGAGGAGAGCAGGAGCTACGGCGACCCGGAGCAGGGCTGGTCCAGCCCTGTCGCCGACGGCGCCTTCGTCCTCGCCGTCGACGGCTACGTGGCCTACCGGCTCGGCACGGTCGCCGACACCGGCCGCTCCAGCACGGAGTGGTCGGTGGTCATGGGCGAGATGGGCACGACGACCGGAACCCTCACCGCGCCCGCGGTGGAGGGCGGGACGGTCTGGCTGCCCGAGCCGGACGACAGCGCCGTCCGGGTGATGAACAGGAACGGCGACGAGAGGCTGTTCACCGTGACGATGCAGCGCGAAGGCCCCTACCAGCTCGTCAGCGACGCCCACCGCGTCTTCATCGCACGCGGCGGACGGATCGCGGCCATGCCGGTCTTCGCCGACTAGGGTCTACGTCACCTTCTCCGGCACGCCCTCGACCAGCCCGGTGTCCGTACACCCCAGCTCGGCGGCGACGTGCCGGGCCGCCGCGTTCGCCAGGGTGATCTGCTCGTCCCTGATGCCGGGGTGGTCGGCCTCGTTCTCGTCCGCCCGCTCCAGCTTTGCGTCGAGGACGATCGCGTGGGCCGGTGCCGTGAGGCGGCACGTGAAGGAGACCGAGGCGAAGAGGTCGGACGAGGTCGCACGCCGGCCGGTGGCGTAGACCGTCGCGAGGTCCTTGACCGCGTCGGTCCCGGGGACGGCCAGAGCCTCCCGGAAACCGATGCTGAGGACGTTCTTCTCGTCCCCGGCCGTCTCCAGCGCGCAGAAGGGGACGCCTCGTCAGCCGGGCGCTCTTGCCCGCGATGGCTTCGAGGGCGCGGCGGCGTCCGGCTGCTTGGCGAAGCCGCCGCAGACCTCCGAGGTGCCTGCCCCGGGGAGGCGGCCTCGTCGCCTCCGGCTGAACAGCCGGTCGCCGCCAGCGCGAGGGCGGCGACCGGGATCAGGTTCCTGTGGAGGGCGATGCTCAGGGAGCAGCCTCTTAAGGAGCGGAGGACGGGTTCGGAACGGAGACGGGAATCCCGGCAGCTAGACCGTCGTCCTGACAGCCCAGCTCCCCGGAAACCTTCCGAGCCAGCGTGTTGGCGAGTGTGATGAGTCGAGTGCGCTGCTCCAGATCCGTTTCCGGGACACCCGCAGGGCCGCGCACCTTCAACTCGACGACGATGTCGTGTGCAGGCGCCTTCAAGCCGCAGGAGAAATAGAGGAAACCGAGCCCTGACGAGGAGAAGGCCTGCAACCCCGAGGCGTAGGAGGTAACCCGCTTCGCGTGGTTTGGATGCAGTCCCGGAGCCTTCCGCGCAGGGGTGAGCTCGACCATCAGGTCCTTCTGACCGTCTCCCTCGGCCGGCCAGAGCCAGCAGTACCGGACCGACTCCGGTCGGTAGTCGGCAGCCCACTGCTCACGCGAAGCCTTCCGCAGGTCATCGATGGCCTCCTTCGGCTTAGCTGATCCCTCGTCGAAACGGTCACCGCCCATGACGGCCTTAAAAGCAGCCATGGATGCAGCGTCGTTACCGAACGCACTCCCGCAAGCCTCCGACGCTGACACGCCGCCGGTTTCGTCGGTACCAGACCCACCGTCGCCGTCTGAGCAACTCGTGAGGAGGGCGGCGACGGCGAAAGCCGTACCGATTCGTCGCAGGGCAGACCGCA
This sequence comes from Streptomyces sp. NPDC059695, assembly GCF_042733785.1. Lineage (NCBI taxonomy): Bacteria > Bacillati > Actinomycetota > Actinomycetes > Kitasatosporales > Streptomycetaceae > Streptomyces > Streptomyces sp. NPDC059695. Next base: position 558,668 of record NZ_JBHWFF010000002.1, read on the forward strand.
TGTCAGTCCTTCTCGTACGGGTCGGGGAGGTTGTTGTCCCGAGCATGCAGGCGCGAGGTTCGAACGTATTCGACAAGGTGCTCATCAAGGTAGTTGGATTGCTCGTCGGTCCAGCCGGGGGCTGTCGCGTAGGCGATGCCCGGCCTGAGCGAGGACTCCTTGCCGTCGTTCAGCGCCTGCTGCTTCAGCTCGTCGGACTTCTTCTTGAGCTCCTCGTCCTTCTCGTACTTCTCCGCCACGTCGTCGGTTTCCATACCGATGAAGGTCGTCACCGCACCGCCCACCGTCTCGGCAGCCAGAGGCACAAGTACACCGCCCGCGCCTCCGGTCAGGGCAACGACACCACCAGCCGCGACCGCGCCAACCCCGAACTTGACCCATTCCGTGGTTTTGCCGACGGCCTTCTTGTGCTCCTCGGAGTCCTTTTCGTAGTCCTTGTCGATCTGCGCCATGCGGGACTCGTCCATGATTCCCTGCGCCTCCGACCCAATCCGCAGGGTCGTGCGAGTGTCTGTCAGGTCCATTTCGTTGAAGGTCGACCCTGGCTTCGGTCCCACGTGATCGAGAACGCTCGTCGTGTACAGCGACTCGGCCGCCGAGAGCGTGGAGTGGCCGGTCTCGCTCTGCGACACGATGCCCATGAAGTTGACGGCGTCGCCGCGGTTCCAGAGCAGCCCTGTATCAAACTCGGACCCGAACCGGGAATGCCCCTTCGCGTCATTGGCGCCGAAGGGAGAGTTCTTCTTCTCCTCCATCGCCCCGTCACTGTCCGTCTCCAGGGAGCGGTTCAACTCGTCGATGTAGGCGGCGCCCATCTTGCCGAGGCTGTCGTCGATGCCCGGCTGCTTGTGCATGTACTTCGGGTCGTCGCCGTACCGCTCGACGACCTTCTGCATGACCTCGGCGTTCTCCTTGGTCCGTACGTCCTTGAGGCCCTCGGGGTCCGCGTCGTACGGGTGGCCGGTGGTCGCGGACTCCAGGGCGTGGCCGAGCGCGTTGTAGCCGGGCTCCTTGGTCAGGTCACCCTTGTCGTTGATCGAGTCCGGCCACTCACGGTCCTTGGTGAAGTAGTCGAACGGATCGATCTTCTTGTCGTCCTTGGTGTTCTCGGGCGTGAGATCGATGCTGCTGTTGAAGAAGTCCGTCGACGCCTTCGGGTTGTGCCCGAGTCCCTCCATGAAGCCGACCATCGGGTCGTTGCCCAGGTCGCCGCCCATCCAGTTGAGGTGGCTGGGGCCGCCCAGCTGGTGCCAGGCCCGGTCGGCGGGCAGCCGGCCGTCGCCCGTCATCTTCCGCTCGGTGACGACGAGCCCGTTGCCGTAGTCCTTCAGGAACTTGTCGTCGTAGTCGCCGACGCGCATCAGGTTGCTCATGACCTGGAAGCCGTACGGGCTGGTGCCGCGCGTCTGGATCGGCTCGCCGCCGGCCTTGATGACGTCGGCCTTCCACTGCTCCATCTCGGGGCTCGTGGAATGGGTCGCGGTGGCGAGCGTCAGACTCCAGTTCGTCTGGAGTTCCTTGAGCTTGTCGCGGTGGTCGACACCGAGCCGCGAGCCGTCGCTCGGGTCGCCCATGTCGGCCCAGTACTCCATGGAGCCCTTCGGTCCGACCTCCAGGGCGAACTTCTCGGCGAAGTACGGGTCCTTCTGGTTGGCCTTGAAGAGGGCGTTGAGCTTGTCGATCTCCTCCGGGGTGGCGTCGTCGCCCTTCTTGTACAGCTCGTAGGCGGCGTGCGCGTCCTCGGCGTCCTGCGCCTTCGAGGCGGCCGCGAGAGAGTCGTAGTTCGTGCCGGAGAAGTTCATCTTGTCGCTGCCGACGAGTCCGCGCAGGGCGCGGGAGGCGACGTCGTCGGCGTTGTTCGCCCGGTCGATCGCGGCCTTGATCGCTGCACGTTCCGCATCGAAGTCGGCCGGCTGAGGCTTGGGGCCGTCGTAGTCCTTGGACCTGCTGTCGGGACGGATGAGGTAGCCGACGACGCCTTCCTGGTCGATGCGCATGCCCTTGCCAGGAGCCTCCGCAACCAGCTTCTCCAGTTCGGCCTTCGCCGCCTGGAACTCGCTCTCGGCGTCCCGCAGGATGTTGCGGATGCTGCTCGCCTCGGTGAGGGCGTCGCCGAACTCCTTGGCCGTCTTCCGGACGAACGCCTGCGTCACACCGGCGTTCTCGCCCTTCCAGTCGGCCTTGTCGGCCTTGCCCTGGAGACCGGTCTCCGCCTTCTCCTTGGTCTTCTCCAGCTTGGTCACCGTCTCCGACCAGACGGTGACGGCCTCCTTGAGGCCGCTCAGGTGCGCGTGGAGGACCTGGTCGAACTTCAGCATCTGTTTCCCTCGTCAGCCGCCGTTGCCGGCTCAGGCTCAGTTGAAGTGCTTGTCGATCTCTGACATGGAGAAGTTCGTGACCAGCACTTCTTCATGGTTGGCGTGGCTGATGACCGTGTCTTCGAGGTGGTTGTGGATGTGTGCGCAGGCGCTGAGGAGCGCCTCGGCCTGGCCGCGCCAGGTGTCCCACATCGTCCACATCGCGGAGCCGGTCAGGAACCCGTCGCCGTCCAGGCCCTTGGCCGCGGTGTCGGTCTGGGCGCCCGCGTGGAAGGCGTCGCGCTCGAACCAGTGGAAGAGCTCCTGGGCCTCGTTGCCGATGGCCTTGAGGTCGGCGGAGGTCACCTTGTAGTCACTGGCCCCGCCGCTGCCACCGGGGTCCGTGGGCACGCTGTTGAGCCTCATCGCCGCGCTCTGGCTGCGGGCTTGGCTCCACTCCTCGTCGAACGACATCTACTTCCCCATGAGTGAGTTACGGACGGCGGGCGGCGGAAGGTTCCGGCTCAGCTCCGCCGCGAGCGAAGGACGGTGACGGCGATGGCGGCGCCGACGAGCACGGCGGCGCCGATCCCGAGGCCGATCCAGAGGCCGGTGTTGCCACCGTCCTCGGAGACGGAGGCCTGGGGGGCGGGGGCCGGGGCGGGGGTGGACTGCGACGGGGCCGGGTCCGCCGCACCGGAAGTGGAGGCGGAGGCGGACGGAGTCGCGGTCGAGGCCTCGGTGAGGTCGTCGATGGGCCGGACGCCGGCCGGACCGGGGTCGCCGGGCGTCTTCAGCGTACGAAGCGGGCGGATGGCTCCGTAACCGACGAAGTCACTGCGCTTCCCGCCGTCCTTGGGCTTGGCGGCGGTGTCGAGCATGACCTTCAGGACCTGGTTGTTGGTCCAGTCGGGGTGCTTGGACCAGAGGAGCGCGGCGGCGGCGGAGGCGAGGGCGGTGGCGTCACTGGTACCGGTGGACTTGCACATGCCGGTGCCACCACCGCAGGCGTGCACCATGTCCTTGCCGGGGGCCACCACGTCGACCTGAGGGCCGTGCTGGGACGTCGAGACGTGCTTCGCCTTGTTGTCGACGGCGCCGACACCGACGACGCCGGGGGTCGCTCCCGGGTACTCGACCCCGTTGCCTCTGTCTCCGCTGTTCCCGACGGAGGCGAAGACGAGAGACCCCTTGTCCAGCGCGTACTTCACCGCGTCGGTGAGTGTCTGCGAGCCCGCGGTGGCTCCCAGCGAGACGTTGATGACCTTGGCGCCGGAGTCGGCCGCGTACCTGATCGCCTGAGGAACGACGCGGTTGAACTCCTCGTCGCTCTCCGCCATGCTGCCGTCGCCCTCGTCGAGGCCGGGGACGCGTACGGGAAGGATCTTCGCTCCAGGAGCCAGCCCGAAGGCCCCGTTCCCCCCGTCCCTCGCTCCGGTGCCCGCGATCAGGCCGGCCATGCCCGTACCGTGACCGAGGTAGTCGGTGAACTCGTCGCCGGACTCGTCCGGAGCGAAGTCCTTGCCCTTGAGCACCTGGCCGCGGAGATCCGGGTTGCTCCTCTCCACACCGGAGTCGATCACCGCGACGGTGACGCCCTTACCGGTACTGAGCTGCCAGATCTCCTCCGCGCCCATGGCGTCGAGGTGCCACTGCTGGGCACGGAAGTTCTCCGCGTGAGCGGGGACGGAAGCGATGCCCACCAGCAGCATCCCCAAGGCGGCCGAGGCGGTGACTCGGGCACGGCTCCGACGAATACTGCTGGTACGCATCTGCTTCCTCGCGCTGATCAGTCGATGACGGGCGGGGCCACGCGGCGGTTGCCCTGCTGCCAGGTCTCCTCGTCCTCGACCAGGTAGTCGGGACGCTCTCCGTTCTGCTCCTCGCGCTCGTCCGGCTTCGCGGCGTTTCCGCCGCGCACCAGGCCGGAGCCGCCGGACGTGAAGGGCTTCCCGCCGCCCGCGGCACCGGCGCGCTGCGCCTTGCCGCCGACGACGCCGCCGGTCTCGCCGGCGAGGCGCCGGCCGCCGGTGATGCCGCTCTGGCCGGTCGCGCCGCCCATGGAGCCGCCCATGCCGTGGGCTCCGCCCATGCCGCGGCCCATGCCGGTCCGGTTCTGTCCGGCGTTCTCGTTGCCGACGACGGTGCTGCGCGGGATGCCGGTCTGCGGCCGGCCCGTGGTGCTGGGAACCTGGCGACCGCCGCTGATGCCCTCACGGGGCATGCCGGGAACGTTGCGCAGGCCGCCGGTCAGCGGGCCGCGGGGGTTGCCGGTGCCGCCGGTCAGCGGGCCGCGCGGATTGCCGGTGCCGCCGGTGACGGGGGAGGTGGGACCCAGGGGGCCCGGGCCGCCCTTCGGGGACAGCGGCGGCATGCCGGGCGTCACAAGCGGAGGCAGACCGCCGTCCGGCTTGGTGACCGGCGGCGGACCGCCCGGGAGCTGCGTCGTCGGCGCGGTGACGTCCGGCTTCGGCGGGGTCTTCACGCTGTCGATGCCGAGGTCCACGGGGACGTCCGGCCGGACCTCGGGTCGGATGACGTGGGTCGGCCCGGTGGGGTCGCCCTTGGGCGGGACCGTGGTCGGGTCGGGCGTGGTCCGGGTGTCCGGCTGCGAGGGCGTGGTGTGCGTCCCCGTACCCGTACCCGTGCTCGTGGAACGCTGACCGCCACCCTGCGAGGAGGACCCGATGTAACCGGAGCCGTCCCGGACTTCCTTCGCGTCGGGGACGAACGCCCCCGGCGGCGGCGGGAACGTGGGCGGCACCTCGTTGTTCATGCGGGAGGTCGACCACTGGTAGGCGGACGAGAGGCGGTACATCTGGTCCGCCGCCGCCTGCTGGTTCTCCCTCTCCTTCGCCTCGATGGCCGCCAGCTCCTCGCTGGGGGACATCTCGCTCCGGGCGTTGCGGGCGATGGTCTGAGAGTCGGGGTCGTTGTGGGCCTTCAGCGCCGCTTGCAGGTTCTCCTTGGCGGACGCGTGGGAGGTGTAGCGCGGCATGGCGCTCTGCGCCGAGGCGATGGCGGAGGCGTTGTCCTCCATCGCGACGGATCCGCGCTCGGCGTAGTTCGAGAGGTGCGTGGTCGAGTTCGCCACGTTGGTGGCCCACTCGACGAAGGCCTTCTCGGCCTCGCCCTCCCAGTCCATGTTCCTCATGCTGGCGCGCAGGTCCTCGGCGATCTTGGCCATCTGCGACGAGACGCTCTTCAGCCGACTCGCCGCGTCGCCCACGTAATAGCTGCTCGCCTCGTCCAGCCACGCCAGCATCTGCTCGTGCTTCATGCCGGCGAAGTTGGTTCCGCCGCCTCCGCCGCCCTCTGCAGGCCTCATCGTTCGCCTCTTCCCCGTGTCCCCGAAATTCCGTCCGCGCCGGCCTACTTGAAGGAGCCGTCGCCCTCGGTCGCCGTGTCGCCCTGACTGCCCGGAACGGTGCGGCCCGCTTCCTTGTCCGCCTTCTCCTTGGCGTCGAACGTCCGCTGGTGGATCTGGATCATCTTGCGCTTGATGTCGTCGTCCATCCCCTCCATGCCGTTCTTGGAGGCGACGACCGCGATCCCGAGTCCTTCCAGGCAGTCGTGGAGCAGGCCGGAAAGCTGCACCAGCTGGCCCAGGACCTCGTTGTAGGCCGAGTAGGCGCCCTGCGCCTCGGCCCAGGCCGCTCCGCCGCCGCCGAACTGCGTGCGCGTGACCGGGTCCGACTTCAGCTTCGGAGCGCTCGCGTCGGAGCCCTGGAGCTGGGTGATGAGCTCCTCGACGCCCTGCTTGAACTTCTGCATGGAGTCGGCGCTGTACTTGACGGCCTGCGTCCGCATCCCGGACGACATCCCATCCAACTCTGCTCGCATGCCGCGACCTCCCCCGTGAACCACCATGCCGTGTACCGCACAAGTCTAGAAGTTCACTGTAGTCAGGAACGACAACAGTGCGCACCTCCCAGTTGCACAAGCAACGGACATCACATGGTTACGAATTGGGCACGGCGACCGCCGCCTGGGGGCGGATCGGGAGGCGGTTGACCGGGCGGCCCGTCGCCGCCCGTACCGCTGAGGCCACTGCGGCGGGTGAGGTGACGACCGGGATCGCGCTCGCCGCCTTCGCGCCGAAGGGGGCGACCACATCGCGTTCCTCGACGAGTTTCACGATGCGAATGTCCGGGGCATCCAGGGATGTCGGGAGTGCGTACCCCGTGAAGTCGGGGTGCCGGACCAGTCCACGGGCCGTGCGGAGGTTCTCCGTGAGGGCCGCGCCGACGCCCTGGGTGACGCCCGCCTCGATGCGGGCGGCGAGCTGGGCGGGGTTCAGGATGCGGCCCACGTCCTGCGCGACGGCCATCTCCACCACGCGCACCGCGCCGAGTTCGATGTCCACGTCCACGACCGCGCGGATCGCGCAGAAGGCGAGGCCGACGAAGGCGTCGCCCTGGCCGGACTCGTCCAGGGGCTCGGTGGGGTGCGGACGGCACTGGGCGGTCGCCCAGAGTTCCTTGCCGTCCATCGCCTCCGTGACCGTGGTCGACAGGACGCCGTCGTACGAGGTGATCTTGCCGTCGGTGATCTGGAGCAGCTCCGTCGACATGCCGAACTTGTGCGCCAGCGGCTGGAGAAGCTGGGTGCGGACCATCTTCGCGGCGCGTTCGACGGCGCCTCCGGAGACCCAGGTGTGGCGGCCGTGCGCGGCGGGGCCGGCCGGCGGCTGGTCGGTGTCGACGGGGGCCACGTGGACCTCGTCGATGCCGAGGGTCTCCTGGACGATCTGCCGCGCGAGGGTCGAGAAGCCCGAGCCCGTGTCCACGGCCGAGCAGATGACCGTGGCCACCCCGTCCAGGACGCGCACGGTCGCCGTCGACACCTCGTCGGCGCCCTCCGCCCCCAGCATGTGCACCATGCCGAGCGCGTAGCCCACGCCGCGCCGCACCGCCCCGGGTTCGCCCGCGCCCTCGGGGCCGCCGGGCAGCAGCCAGTCGCCCTCGGGGGTGTCCTTCGGGAGCAGCGGCAGGGGGAAGTCCCTGACGGCGGAGAGCAGTTCGGCCACGGGGGCCGGGCAGGTCACCGTCTGGCCCGTGGGCAGGATGTCGCCCGTCGCCATGACGTTCCGCATGCGCAGCTCGGCCGGGTCCACGCCCAGCTTCGCGGCCAGCTTGTCCATCTGGGCCTCGTACGCGGCGCAGACCTGCATCGCGCCCTCGCCCCGCACATGGCCGGAGGGGGGGTTGTTGGTGCGGACCGCCCAGCCTTCCACGAAGGCGTGCGGCACCACGTACGGGCCGCAGGCGAAGGCCACGGCCGCCGCGAGCGACTCCGACGACGAGTCCGCGTACGCGCCCGCGTCGAGCAGGATCTGCGCCTCCACCTTCACCAGGCGCCCCTCCGCGTCCGCGTGGTGGCGGTAGCGCAGCAGGGTGGGGTGGCGGTGGGCGTGGCCGAGGAACGACTCCTCGCGCGTGGCGGTGAGTTTGACCGGGCAGCCGGTGCGCAGGGCGAGCAGGCCGAGCGGGATCTGGAAGCCGGGGTCCTCGCGGTCGCCGGTGGCGCCGGGGACTCCGGTGACGACCAGTTTGACCTGCCCGGGCGGCAGCCCGAAGCAGGCGGCGGCCAGGTCGCGGTCGGTGTGCGGGTCGGTGGAGGCCGTGTAGATCTCCACGCCTCCGTCGGGGCGCGGCACGGCGAGGCCTGCCTCGGCTCCGATCGGCGCCGGGTCCTGGCGGCCGATCCGGTAGAGGCCCTCGACGACGATCTCGCCCGTCGCCTCCGGGTCGCCGAAGCGCAGCGGGATGTGCCGGATCAGGTTCCCGTCGGGGTGCAGCGCCTCGGCCTCGAACGCCTTCTCCGGGTCCGTCACCGGGTCGAGCACCTCGTACTCGACGTCGATCGCCGCCGCGGCGAGCCGGGCCGTGTCCGGGTGGTCGGGGGCGACGGCCGCGAGGGGCTCGCCGGGGTGCCGGACCAGTTGGGAGGGGTACTCGCGCCCGGCGGCGGCGCGCCGCCCGGTGGGGCGCCCGCG
>NZ_JBHWFF010000002.1:566972-575401 GCF_042733785.1 Streptomyces sp. NPDC059695
GGGTTGCCGCGCCTCGGCCCCCACCGCCTACGCCGGCCCCGACCCGGGGCCGCCCCCCCCTCCCCCCCCCCCGCCCCCCGCCGCGGCGCCCGGGGCGGGGGGGGGGGGGCCGCCCCCCACGGCCGCGAGGGCCTCGCCGTGGTGCCGGACCAGTTCGGAGGCGAAGACGGGCCGGTCGGCGACGCGCCGCCCGTAGGTGGCCGCGCCCGGCACGTCGGCGGCCGTCACCACGGCCCGTACGCCCGGCATGGCGGCCGCCGCCGTGGTGTCGATCGACACGATCCGGGCGTGCGGGTGCGGCGAGCGCAGGATCGCGGCCCAGAGCAGCCCCTCGGCCCACAGGTCGGAGGCGTACGGGAACGTGCCCTCGGCCTTCGCCCGCGCCTCGGCCTGCGGGAGCGAGGTGCCGAGGCCGTGCGCGGCCGGCTCCTGTCCGGGGCCCCCGGGGGTGTCGAGAGCCGTGGGAGCGGCGGTGGTCGCGTCGCTGCTCACGCCATGCCTCCGTCGTGCGGGTGGGGAATCTGGTGCGGGACACGGGGCTCGCCGGCCGTCTCGGGCGCTCCGGCCTGGGCGGCGGCCTCGCGCTCGGCGACGACGTCGCGGACGGCGTCGAGCACGCCCCGGTAGCCGGAGCAGCGGCAGAGGTTGCCGGCGAGGGCCTGGCGGGTCTCCAGCTCGGTGGGGGCGTGGTTGCCCTCCAGGAGGTCGTGCACGGTCATGCACATGCCCGGGATGCAGAAGCCGCACTGGACGGTGCCGCACCGGGCCATCGCCCGCTGCACGTCCGAGGGCTCGCCGTCGGTGGCGAGGCCCTCCACGGTCCGCACCTCGCTTCCGGCGGCGGTCGCCGCGGGCACCAGGCAGGAGGCCACGAGCCGGCCGTCGACCTGCACGTTGCACGCGCCGCACTCGCCCTGCGAGCAGCCGTCCTTGGCCCCGGCGAGGCCGAGGCGCTCGCGCAGGACGTAGAGCAGCGACTCGCCGATCCAGGAACCGGTGACGGGGCGGTCGGTGCCGTTGACCCGCAGGGTGTACGAGGTGTGGGGGTGCTCGTCGCTGTCCGTGGACGCGTCGACGGCGGGCGCGGGCACGGGGGCCGGGGCGGCCTCCTCCGGGGCGGCCGCCTCCGCGGCCTCGCCGTCCGGTGCGACCGCCGGTTCGGGGTCCGGCACGACGGCCGGTGCGACGGCCGGTTCGAGGTCCGGTGCGGCCTCGGGGGCGACGGTCTGTTCGACGTCCGGTACGTCCTCCGGCGCGGGCTCCCGCACGGCCTCCCGGGCCGCCGCCTCCGCACCGCCCCCGGAAGCCTCCCCGGTCTGCCCGGGCTCCTCCGGGACCGCCGCCGGCTCCTCCGGCAGCGCCCAGGGCGCGGGCGCGCCGCCCGGCAGGGTCGCGGGAGCCTCGGCGTAGGAGGCGGGTGTCACTCCGGCCACGGCCTCGTCCGGCGCGACCGGGATCTGCCACTGGCCCGTCGCCCCCGGGTCGGCGGCCGGGGCCACGGCCCCCTCGAAGCGCCACTCGGCCGTCGCGTGCGGGTCCTGCTCCGCGCGGTCGAGGTGCTCGACGACGTTCTCGACGTACGCCGGCGGCTGGAAGTGCTCACCGCCCTGGAACGTGCCGTCCCCGAACGAGCCCCCCTGGAGAGACCCGTCCCCGAACGAGCCCCCCTGGAGAGACCCGTCCCCGAACGAGCCCCCCTGGAGAGACCCGTCCCCGAACGAGCCCGCCTGGGGAGACCCCTCCCCGAACGGCCCCTCGTGGAGAGACCCCTCCCCGAACGAGCCCCCCTGGGGAGCCCCCTCGCCGAACGGACCCTCCTGGAAGGTTCCCTCCCCGAACTCGCCGCCCGTGAAGTACTGCGTCTGCTGCGCCTCGGTCGGCACGTGCACCGTCCAGGCGCCCGTCGCCGCCGGGTCCGGCGCGGGGGCCGGGGCGAGCGGCTGGAGCGGGGTGATCATCGGCGGCACGTAGCCGTGGCCCGGCGCCTCCAGGGGGACGCCGTCCAGCATGAAGTCGGGCGGCAGCTGGACGAAGGCGGTCGCGTCGCCGTCGTACCCCTCGCTCTGCGGGATCGGCTCCCAGCCGCCCGTCTGACCCTTGTGCGCGTCGCTCATGCCAGTGCCCTCCCCAGTGCCCGTCGGGCGAGTGCGGCGACGGTGCGCCGCAGGTGCAGTACGGCCGGGGGCAACTGTTCGTCGCCCGGCGGGTCGGGGATGCACGCGGCGGCGACGTACTCGCCGAAGGCCGCGAGCGCCTCCGGGGCGAGCCCCCGGTCGTTGTCCCAGTCCACCAGCGAGGCGATCCAGCGCTCGGCCTCCAGCGGGCGCAGCGGCATGGGCGCGACGGCGCCGACCGCGCAGCGCACGCCGCGCCGGGCCGGGTCGAGGACGACGGCGACGGAGGCGGTGGCGCGGGCCGGGCCGGTGCGGCCGGTGGCCTTGACGAAGACCTGGGGGGCGTGGAGCAGCGGGACGCGGACGAAGGCCACGAGCTCGCCGGGGGCGAGCAGGTCGCGGCCGGCGAGGAGGTGGGAGACGGGGATCTCGCGGGTGCCGAGCGGGCCGAGGACGACGAGGTCGGCCTCCAGGGCGGCGAGGACGGGCAGCGAGTCGCCGGTGGGCGCGGCGGTCACGACGTTGCCGCCGAGGGTGCCCGCGTTGCGGATCTGCGGCGGCCCGGCGGCGCGGGAGGCGGCGGCGAGGGCCGGGATGAGGGCGGCGAAGTCGGGGCGGCCCATCCGGGCGTGGGTGAGGCCCGCGCCGAGGAGGGCGTGGCCGTCCTGGTACTGCCAGCCGCGGATCTCGTTGATGCGGCTCAGCCCGACGAGTCCGGCGGGGCGGAGCTGGCCCTTGTTCACGGCGGCCATGAGGTCGGTGCCGCCGGCGACGGGCACGGCGGCCGGCATGGCCGTGAGCGCCGCCACGGCCTCGTCGAGCGAGGCGGGCAGCGTCACGGACTGCGCCGTCTGTGGTGCGTGCGTGGTCAACCCGCTGCCCCTTCCCGGTGTCCCGGTGGTCCCCGACTGTGCCCGGCCGCCGCGCCTGCGCGCGGGCGGTACGACGTGCCTGCGTGTGGGCGTACCGTACGTGCTCACAGGCCGGACGTGGCAACTCTGGCACATCTTCCGAGGAGTCCGGCGCGAGGGTCCGCGAAGGACTGTTCCGTCCAAAACGCACCGGGTGGGGCGATGACTTCCGTTTCGCCGCACTTGGGCGAGCGGGTGGCGGCGGGGCGGCGCCGGGTCCCTCACACGTGCGGGGGCGTGCCCTCCAGGGGGCGGCCGAGGACCCCCGGGCGCCGCTGCCAGGGGTGGGGTCCGGCGGGCGGGCGGTGGTCCACGCCGAGTGCCTCCAGGCGCCGGTAATGGGTGGTCATACGGCGCTCGAAACCGGCGTAGTCGCGCGCCGGGGGCGCGGGGAGCGCGGACCAGGCGACCTCGGCGAAGGCGGCGAGACGGGGGAAGACCTGGTAGTCGACGCGGGAGCGGTTCTCCATGACCTCGGTCCAGACGTTGGCCTGGGTTCCCAGGATGTGGGCGGCGGCCTCCGGCGAGAGCCCCGGCGGGACGGGCTCGAAGCGGTAGACGTCCTCCAGGGTGCGGACGTATCCGATGGGCATCGGCTCGTCGTCGCCCGGCGCCTGACGGTGGTCCAGGTACACGTGCTGTTCGGGGCACATGACGACGTCGTGGCCGGCCTCGGCGGCGGCGATCCCGCCCGCGTACCCCCGCCAGGACGACACGGCGGCCCCTTCGGCGAGGCCGCCCTCCAGGATCTCGTCCCAGCCGATGAGGCGGCGTCCCCGGGCGGCGAGCCAGCGGTCGAAGTGGCGGATGAACCAGGACTGGAGCTCGTCCTCGTCGGCGAGCCCGAGCTCCTGGATGCGGGCCTGGGCGGCCGGGGAGGCCTTCCACTGGTCCTTGGGGCACTCGTCGCCGCCGATGTGGACGAAGGGCGACACGGCTGCCGGGAAGAGGTCGAGGACCTCCTCGAAGACGCCCTCGTAGAAGCGGAGGACGGCCTCGGTGGGGGCGAGGACGTTGGGGTTGACGCCCCAGGTGTCCCAGACGGTGAGGGCGGCGGTGTCGACGGCGTCGGTGTTGCCGAGCTCGGGGTAGGCGGCGATGGCGGCCTGCGCGTGGCCGGGGAGGTCGATCTCGGGGACGACGGTGATGTGCCGCTCGGCGGCGTAGGCGACGATCTCGCGGATGTCGTCCTGGGTGTAGAACCCGCCGTGCGGGGTGTCGGTCCACAGCGGTGAGGCCCGGTGGCCCCACTTGGTCCGGGCGCGCCAGGCGCCGACCTCGGTGAGCCGGGGGTGGCGCTCGATCTCGATGCGCCAGCCCTGGTCGTCGGTGAGGTGGAAGTGGAAGACGTTCAGCTTGTGGGCGGCGAGGAGGTCGAGGTAGCGCAGGACGTCGTCCTTGGGCAGGAAGTGCCGGGAGACGTCGAGGAGGAGGCCGCGCCAGCCGAAGCGGGGGGCGTCCTCGATCGTCACGTGCGGGAGCTCGCGGGCGGACTCCTTCCGCACGGGCGCCCTGCGGTACGCGTCGGGGCCGAGGAGCTGGCGGAGGGTCTGGGCGCCCCGGAACACGCCGGCGGGGCCGCCGCCCTCGATGTCGACGGCGGCGTCGGGGCCGCCGGTCGTCAGGCGGTAGCCCTCGGGGTGCCCGGTGTCCGGGCCGGGGGGGGGGGGGGGGCCCCCCGGGCCCGCGCCCCGCCGCCACGGGAGACCCGGGGCGGGGCGCCCCCCCCGGCCCCCCCCCACCGGGGGGGGGACCCCGCCCCGGCCCCCCCCCCCCGGGGGGGCCCGCGGGCCCCGCCCCCCCCCCCCCCCCCGCCCCCCCCCCCCCCCGGCGCCGTCGGCGAAGGGAAGCCCGGTGGCGGCGCCGAGCACGGTCCGCAGCCAGCGGGCGGTGGACTCGGTGCCGGGGCCGGCGTCGATCGTGGTCCGCTCGTCGAGCGCGAGGCTCCCGCCGCTCGTCCGTTCGACGGAGAGGGGTGCGGGGATGAGGTCCAGGGCATCGGGGTGGGTCATCGCGTCAGTCCTTCACCGCCCCGCCGAGTCCGGAGACCAGGCGGCGCTGTACGAGTACGAAGAAGACGAGCACCGGGATCGTCATCACGGTCGATCCGGCCATGATTCCTCCCCAGTCGTTCTCGTCGGGCTTGAAGAAGACGAGCAGCGCCATGGGCAGGGTCGACTGCGAGGTGTCGCTGATGAGGAAGGACTTCGCGAAGAGGAAGTCGTTCCAGGTCGAGATGAACGAGAAGACGCTCGTCGCCACGAGGCCGGGGAAGACCAGCGGGAAGAGGATCTGCCACAGGAAGCGGGTGCGGCTCGCGCCGTCGATCTGGGCCTGTTCCTCCAGCGCCTCCGGGACGGCCTTCACGAAGCCGCGCAGCATCCAGATCGCGAACGGCAGCGAGAACGCGATGTGCGGCAGGATCAGCGAGCCGAGGGTGTTGAGCTGGCCGAAGTCCCGCATGAGGAAGAACAGCGGGATGGTCAGCGCCTCGACCGGCACCATCTGGGCGACGAGGAACATGACGAGCAGCGTCGTGCGGAACCGGAAGCGGAAGCGGGTGACGGCCGTCGCCGCGAGGAAGGCGATGAGGGCCGAGGCGAGGACGACCGTGCCCGCGACGATGAGCGAGTTGACGAAGTACCGGCCGAAGTCCTGCTGCTCGAAGACGCGCCGGAAGGAGTCGAGGGACGGGGCGAGCGTCCATGGCCGGGGGTGCGTGGACTGGATCTCGCCGGCCGGTTTGAGGGCCGAGAGGACCATCCAGTACAGCGGGAAGGCGACGGCGGCGGCGACGAGCAGGGTGACGGCCTCGGCGGCGAGACGTCCGGGTCGCCGGATGCGGAACGTACGGGAGGGGGTCACAGTTCTTCTCCCTGGCGTCGCAGGAGGCGCAGGTAGACCAGCGTCACGGCCAGCAGGATGAGCAGCATGACGACGCCGATCGCCGAGCCCAGGCTGTACTGGGACGAGGCGAAGGCCTTCTGGTAGGCGTACACGTTGAGGACGAGGTTCTGGCCGGCGATGCCGCCGCCGTTCGTCATCACGTAGATCTGGGTGAAGAGCTTGAAGTCCCAGATGATCGACTGGATCGTGACGACGACCAGGATCGGCCGGAGCACCGGGGCCATGACCGAGCGCCAGATCCGCCACTGCGAGGCGCCGTCGAGGGCGGCGGCCTCCAGGACCTCGGCGGGGATGGCGCGGATGCCGGCGTACACCGTCACCATCACGAACGGGAACGAGCACCACACGACTTCGAGCAGGACGAGGGCGAAGGCGCTGTACCGCCCGTACGTCCAGGAGAAGTCGCCGAGTCCGAGCAGCCGGTTGACGGGGCCGAAGTCGGGGTCGAAGAGGAAGACCCAGACGGTGGAGCCGGTGACGGCGGGGGTGGCCCAGGCGCCGAGCGCGGCCAGCATGAGGACGAGCCGGGGCAGGGCACGCACGCGCGTGAGGAGGACGGCGAGGGAGCAGCCGACGGCGAGGGTGGTGACGACGCAGGCGGCGGCGAAGACGACGGTGGCGAGGAGGACCTGGCGGAACTGGGGGTCGGTGAAGAGGGCGGTGTAGTTGGCGAAGCCCTGGAAGGACGTCGGTTCGCCGCCGCTGACCTGGGCCTGGGTGTACTCCAGGAAGGAGATCAGGCCGAGCTGGTAGACGGGGTAGACGAGGAGGCCGCCGAGGACGGCGAGGGCGGGCAGGAGGTAGAGCCAGGGGGTCCAGGGGCTGGTGCGCCGGGGGGCGCGGGTGGTGCGCGGGGCTGTCTTCACCGGCTCGGTGGGGCGGGTGAGCTGGGTCGTCGTCATGGGGCTCAGCCCGCGGCCGCGAACGCCGCGTCCATCTTCTCCGCGGCGTCGCCGGAGGCCGTCGCGACGTCCTTGCGGCCGCTGACGACCTCCTGGAACATCGTGGGCAGCACGAGGGAGGCGTCGATCTGGCCCCAGCCGGGGGACGCCGGGACGAACCTGGTGCCGGCGCCGAGGGTGTCGATGAAGGGCTTCACGAAGGGCTGGCGCTCGGCGGCGGCGGTGCGGACGTCGGTGTACGTGGGCAGGAACCCCATCGCGTCGAACAGCCTGCCCTGGGTCTCCTTGCCGGTGAGGGACTTGAGGAGGTCGACGGCGAGGGTGCGGTGGGAGGTGCTCTTCAGGACGCCGATGTTGTTGCCGCCGGCGAAGGCGGGGGCGATGGAGCCGGGGGTGGTGCCGGGCAGCGGGACGACGGCGTACTTGCCCTTCACGGCTCCGGCCTCGACGGCGGCGTGGCTGAAGTCGCCGCCGATGGCCATGCCGGCCTTGCCGGAGGCGAAGGCGGTGACGGTGGCGTTGCCGCCCATCTGGGCGCACTTGGCGGCCGGGCAGTTGTCGTCGCCGAAGAGCGAGGTGTACGTGCTGATGCCCTTGCGGGCGGCCTCGCTGTCGACGGCGGCCTTGAACGTGGTGCCGTCCGCGGTGGCGAGTTCGCCGCCGGCGGCCCAGACGAAGGGCATGGCGCCGTAGGTGTAGGCGCCGCCGACGGCGATGCCGTACAGCTCGGGCTTCGCCTTGCGGATCTTCTTGGCGGTGGAGACGAGCTCGGCCTGGCTCTTGGGGGCGCTGAGGCCGAGCTCCCGGAACACGTCGGTGCGGTAGTAGAGGGCGCGGACGCCGACGAAGAGCGGGGCGCCGTAGACCTTGCCGCCGACGGTGACGGACTGGCGGGCGGTGGGGTCGGTGTCCTTGGCCTCGTCCCAGGCGTCGAACTCGGCGCTGATGTCGGCGAGTCCGCCGTCCTTGACGTAGCCGGCGGTGTCGGTGTTGCCGTACTCGATGAGGTCGGGCGCGGACTTAGGGTCGTTGAAGGCGGCCTTGACGCGCTGGGCGCGGGTCTCGACGGGGATGTACTCGACCTCGACCTTCGCGCCGGCGTGGCTCTTCTCGAAGGCGGCGACGGCCTGCTGGACGACCTGTTCCTTGGGCTTGTTGCTCACCTCCTGGAAGAGCCAGACGCGCAGGGTCCCGCTCTTGTCGTCGGCCGCGGCCGGGCCGCCGGACGTCTGGGGCGCGCAGGCGGTGGCGGTGAGGCCGGCCAGCAGGAGCGCGGCGGGAAGCTTCAGGGCGGACTTCATGCGGATCCCCTCCGGATGCATGCGTTGCATCATGTGCAATGAGCGTTTCGTGCTGCACAACACGCGTGAGGTTAGGCGGGTCTCCGGCGGCCCGACAAGAGGTCTCGACCACCTCAACCACTCCGTGACCGGCGAAAGCACCCCGTGCAACGCGCGCGGAGGACCCGGAGACGCGGAACGGCCCCCGTCGCGGGCCCGGCGCCGGCGGCGCAGAGGTCCGCGCCCCCCGCGCCCACCAGCTGCGCGAACATCTCGTCGGAGCGGACATCCGCGCGCCCCCCGCCGAGCGACACG
>NZ_JBHWFF010000002.1:575411-578129 GCF_042733785.1 Streptomyces sp. NPDC059695
TCCCCGCACCCACACCCCCACCCGCCCGTGCTCCCCCCCCCCCTGCCAGGCGGGGGGGCCCCCGCCCCCCCCCCCCGCCCTCGGGGGCGCCCCGGGGGGGGGCGGGGGGGGGGCCCGTCCCCGACGTCAGGATCCGCCTACTTGTCCTTGCCGCCCTTGTCCTTGTCGCCGCCGCCGGCGCCCATGGAGTCGTAGATCTCCTTGCACATCGGACAGACCGGGTACTTCTTGGGGTCGCGCCCCGGCACCCAGACCTTTCCGCACAGCGCCACGACGGGCGTGCCGTCGAGCGCGCTCGCCATGATCTTGTCCTTCTGGACGTAGTGGGCGTAGCGCTCGTGGTCGCCGTCACCGTGGGACACCTGCGGCGTCGGCTCGACGAGGGTTCCCGTACCTGCCCCGCGCTCGGGCTCGAGAGTGCTCATAACCGCCAAGGGTACTGAAAGCCGGGGCCTCAGTTGAGGGACGGGTCGTCCGGGTACGTCGCGATCATCGCGAGTTCGCCGCGCTGGCGTCGCAGCACCTGCCGCCAGAGCGTCTCGGGGCGCGGCGAGGAGACGTCACCGGGCTCCGACTCGACCACGTACCAGGCCCCGTCGCCGAGCTCGGACTCCAGCTGACCGGGGCCCCAGCCCGCGTACCCGGCGAAGATCCGCAGCGAGCCGAGCGCCGGTCCGAGCAGCTCGGGCGGGGTCTCCAGGTCGACCAGGCCGATCGCGCCGTACACCCGCCGCCATCCGAGTGGGCCCTCGTCGCCGGGGATGACGGCGAGGCCGAGGGCCGCGTCGAGCGAGACGGGGCCGCCCTGGAAGACGACGCCGGGTTCGCCCGCGAGGGTGGCCCAGGGCGCGAGGATGTCGCCGACGGTGACCGGCGTGGGCCGGTTGAGGACGACGCCGAGCGACCCCTCGTCGTCGTGGTCGAGCAGCAGGACGACCGCGCGGTCGAAGTTCGGGTCCGCCAGCGCGGGGGTGGCCACGAGCAGCCGTCCTGTGAGCGAGGACACCTCGGTCATGCGACACATGATCCCGCATGTTCGGCGTTCGCGGGGGTTGTCGGGCGGGATGCGGGGAAGCCGGGAACCGGTGCTGTTCGGGAGGGTCGCGGTCACGGCCCCGGGGTGCCCCACGAGGACAAGCGGACGGTGACGCTCCGCAAGATCATGGGAACAGAGGGTGTTGTGCCGAATTCATTACATCTGACAGGCCCCCCGAGGCACCCGATCGGGGTCTCATGGCCCCTTACCCTTTTCTCTGGCCACCCGTCGGACCCCACTTTCGGAACGCGAGATTCATGACCGGCACAGACGATGTCCTGCTTGTCCACGGCGGTACCCCGCTGGAGGGCGAGATCCGCGTCCGCGGCGCGAAGAACCTCGTGCCCAAGGCGATGGTCGCCGCCCTGCTCGGCAGCGGCCCCAGCCGCCTGCGCAATGTGCCCGACATCCGTGACGTCCGCGTGGTCCGCGGGCTGCTCCAGCTGCACGGAGTGACGGTCCGCCCCGGCGAGGAGCCCGGCGAGCTCGTCCTCGACCCGACGCACGTCGAGTCGGCCAACGTGGCCGACATCGATGCCCACGCCGGTTCGTCGCGCATCCCGATCCTCTTCTGCGGCCCGCTGCTGCACCGCCTCGGCCACGCCTTCATCCCGGGCCTGGGCGGCTGCGACATCGGCGGCCGGCCCATCGACTTCCACTTCGACGTGCTCCGCCAGTTCGGCGCGACCATCGAGAAGCGGGCGGACGGGCAGTACCTGGAGGCCCCGCAGCGCCTTCGCGGCTGCAAGATCCGCCTGCCGTACCCCTCGGTCGGCTCGACCGAGCAGGTGCTGCTCACCGCCGTCCTCGCCGAGGGCGTCACCGAGCTGTCGAACGCGGCCGTGGAGCCCGAGATCGAGGACCTGATCTGCGTCCTGCAGAAGATGGGCGCGATCATCTCGATCAACACCGACCGGACCATCACGATCACCGGTGTCGACAGGCTCGACGGCTACACCCACCGGGCGCTCCCGGACCGCCTGGAGGCGGCCTCCTGGGCGTCGGCGGCGCTGGCGACCGAGGGCAACATCTACGTGCGCGGCGCCCAGCAGCGCTCGATGATGACCTTCCTCAACACGTACCGGAAGGTCGGCGGCGCCTTCGAGATCGACGACGAGGGCATCCGCTTCTGGCACCCGGGCGGCTCGCTCAACGCGATCGCCCTGGAGACGGACGTGCACCCCGGCTTCCAGACGGACTGGCAGCAGCCGCTGGTCGTGGCCCTGACGCAGGCCTCCGGCCTGTCCATCGTCCACGAGACGGTGTACGAGTCCCGGCTCGGCTTCACCTCCGCGCTCAACCAGATGGGTGCGCACATCCAGCTGTACCGCGAGTGCCTGGGCGGCTCCGACTGCCGCTTCGGCCAGCGGAACTTCCTGCACTCCGCGGTCGTGTCCGGCCCGACGAAGCTCCAGGGCGCCGACCTGGTCATCCCCGACCTGCGCGGCGGCTTCTCGTACCTGATCGCCGCTCTGGCGGCCCAGGGCACGAGCCGGGTGCACGGCATCGACCTGATCAACCGCGGCTACGAGAACTTCATGGAGAAGCTCGTCGAGCTCGGCGCGAAGGTCGAGCTCCCGGGCAGCGCGCTGGTCTAGACGACGGACCGGCGGGGGGGGCGGGGGGGGCGCCCCCCCCCCGGCACCGCCCCCCCCCGGCCGGGGGGCGGGCGCGCGGGCGGG
>NZ_JBHWFF010000003.1:0-11169 GCF_042733785.1 Streptomyces sp. NPDC059695
CCTCCGGGACGCCCCGGGACCGCCGCGTCCCGGAGGACCGGACGGATCGCCGTGCTCCTGCTCCTGCTGGTGAGCCTCGTCGGAATCCCGGCCGCGGCCGGAGCCGCGCCGCCGGACGCCCCCGCCCTCTCGGCGACGTCGGACGCGAACAGTGCCGCCGCGGCCCAGGCCCGGGCGCGCTGGGGCGACCGGCGGCTCGACGAGGTGTCCTTCCTCGGCACCCACAATGCCTTCACCAACTACGAGGACTCCCGCTGGAGTTCGGTGTCGCAGTCCGAGTCCCTGCGCCATCAGCTCGACAACGGGGTACGGGGCCTCAGCCTGGACACCCACTGGTACGAGCGGAGCACCTGGCTCTGCGTCATCAGCTTCGGCAGCGACTGCTACCCGAGCGACGTCTACCTCTGCCACGGCGACTGCAAGACCTTTGCCGGGGCCACGTACGCGCTGCCCCGGCAGTCCTTCCGGAGCGGCATGCAGACCGTGGTGGACTTCCTCGAGGCGAACCCCCAGGAGTTCGTGACCGTCTTCCTGGAGGACTACGTCACCGCCCGGCAGCTGGGAGACTCGCTCGGCCGGGTACGCGGCCTGGACCAGCTGCTCTTCCGGCCCGACGCGTGGAACGTGCGCGAGCGGGGGTGGCCGAGGATGACCGAACTCGTCGGCGCGGGGAAGCGCCTGCTGATCTTCAGCGACGCGCCCGACCGTGAGCACCTCGGCGTCATGTACGACAGGGCCTGGACCGTCAGCAACTTCTGGAGCCTCGGTGACCTCGGCAACGACCTGTCCTGCGTCAGCCGGTGGTCCGACGTGCCGCTGGACCGTCAGGAGCCCGGCTTCCGGAGGCTCTTCACCATGAGCCACCACCGGAACGTGCCCACGGTCATCAACGCCGCCCTCGACAACGGGACCAAGCTGCGGGACCGCGTCAACCAGCAGTGCCGCACGGCGGCCGGCGGCCGCGACCCGAACTTCGTCTCGGTCGACTTCCACCGGGTGTCCGACGGCAGCGGCCACACACCGGCCTCGATCGTCGCGGAACTGAACGCCCGGAACTGAGGGCCTGCCACCCGCTGCGGGAGCACTCCGGGCGTGGTCCGGCGGCGGAGGATCCCCACGAGGACGATGCGGCAAGAGGCTGAGCGGGCATCCGCATCCCTGCGGATGCCCGCGGCGCGCGATGCGGATAGTGTCGATGGGCGCGCCGCGACCGAGGAGGTGCTCCGTGCGCGCCGCGGCGACTGCGGTACTGCTCCGCCGTGACGCGGCCCCCAGGCCACGACTGCCGTGCTTCCGCATCCTCACCTGGTCAAGGAGCGTGGTCGATGTGGCCCGCAACCGCCGTCTGATCCTCAGCTCGCCGTCCGAGGTCTGGGACCTGCTGTCCGACGGCCATCGCTA
The DNA here is from genome assembly GCF_042733785.1 of Streptomyces sp. NPDC059695. NCBI lineage: Bacteria > Bacillati > Actinomycetota > Actinomycetes > Kitasatosporales > Streptomycetaceae > Streptomyces > Streptomyces sp. NPDC059695. Next base: position 1,402 of record NZ_JBHWFF010000003.1, read on the forward strand.
CGGGGAATGGGTGACGGGCACCCAGCAGGTCCTCGCGGCGGACACGCACTGGCCCCAGGTCGGCGCACGCCTGCGCGTCCGGGTCGGCGTGGGCCCCCTCACCCTCGACGACACGTGCGTCGTCCGCATCTGCGATCCGGGACAGCGGCTGGAGCTGGAGGCCAAGGCCCATCCGTTCGGCGCGGCACGCATCGCCATGAACCTGATCCCCTGGGGCGACAACACCCTGTTCGTCCTGGACTGGCATCCGCTGCGCGGTCCGGGAACCCGGATGCACGGACTGCCCGTGGACTACGTCGTCGCGGTCCGCAACGGCATGATGCTCACCAAACTGTCCCGCATCGCGGTGCGCGAGCACGCCGAAGCCGCCGGCCGCGCCCCGCAGGAGGCACGCGGCTGAGGGACGGCAGGAGGGCGGCGCAGTGTGAGCCCGTCCCTTTGACATCATGGGGCCGTGCATCCCGAGACCCCTCCCCTTCGCCCGCTGCTGGTGGTCGACGGCGCCAACGTCGTCGGGTCGGTGCCCGACGGCTGGTGGCGCGACCGGCGCGGGGCCGCGGAGCGGCTGCGTGACAGGCTCGCCGCGCACGGCGGACCGGACGACGGCCCGTTCGCGGGCCCGTACGAGATCGTCCTGGTCGTCGAGGGCGGCGCCCGGGGCGTGGCGTCGCTTCCCGACGTGCGCGTCGAGGAGGCGCACGGCAGCGGCGACGACCTGATCGCCGAGCTGGCCCGCCACGCGAAGGACCGGCCGTGCCTGGTGGTCACCGCCGACCGCGAGCTGCGCCGGCGCGTGGAAGCGGAAGGCGCCCGCTGCGCGGGCCCCCGCAGCGTGCTCCGACCGCCCCCGTAGGCATCCGGAACTCCGGCCCGCCGTACCGCCGTCTCGCGGACGACCCGGGCGGCGACTCCCTCTCGCGGCGGTCGGGCGGTTCGTGAGCGCGGGAGAGGCCGTTCCGTGGTCTCATGCAGGCAGTCCGTGTCCGGTCGGATCCTCACCCGGATGGCCCGATGAGCACTCCGTTCCCCGCAGTTCCGTCGCCGCCGCCTCCCCCCTCGGGAGCGTCGGAATCCGAGGCCGAGCCCCGGCACGCCGGATGGCTGGAGCTCTTCTTCGACCTGGTCTTCGTCGCGTTCGTCGCCCAGCTCTCGCAAGGCCTGCACGGCGATCCCGGCTGGCGTGAGTTCGCCGTCTTCCTGGGGCTCTACTTCCCGCCGTGGTGGATGTGGGCCAACCTCACCGTCTCCGCCAACCTCTTCCAGGACGACAGCGCCCGGCGCCGCCTCGCCATGCTGGCCGCCATGCTCTGCCTCGCCGTGATGGCCGCGGCGGTCCCGGAGGCCGACGGGGACCGGGGGCCCGCCTACGCGCTCGGATACGCGGGGACGCGTCTGGTCCTGCTGGCCCTGTGGTGGCCCGCCACGCGCTATCCCGCGCCCGGCAGGGTCCCGCGCTGGCGACCGCTCACCTACTGCCTGCTGTCCGGGCTGCTCTGGGCGGGGTCGGCGGCGGTTCCCGCGCCCTGGCGGTACGCGGTCTGGGCGGGGCTGCTCGTGGCGGAGATGGCCCTGCTGCTCACCGCGCGGGGGCGCGGCATCCCCCGACGGGTCCACACCGGGCACCTGGTCGAGCGGGTCGGTCTGTTCGTGATCATCGTGCTCGGCGAATCGGTGCTCGGCCTCATCACGTCCACCGACCACACCTGGACCGCCCGGGCCGGTCTCGTGGCGCTCCTCGGTTTCACCCTTCTGGCGGCGTTGTGGTGGTCGTACTTCGACTTCGCCTCGACCGCGGCGGAGCGGGTCATGGGGAGCGCGTCCGCACGCGAGGCGTACCTCCTCGCCCGGGACGTCGGCGGCTTCCTGCACTTCTTCGTCACCGCCGCGGTCATCTCCATGGCCGCGGGGCTGGCCACGGCCGTGGACGAGTCCGCCCACGACCACCTCGCCCCGGGCACGGTCTGGGCGCTCGCCGGCGGGCTCGCGGTCTACCACGCGGCGCACGCCCTGATCGGGCTGCGCTTCGGCCGGACCCGGCGCGAGGTGGCGACCTGGGCGGTGCCGGGGGTGGCGGTCCCCCTGCTGGTGGTCCTCGGCGCGAACGTACTGGCGCCGTGGCTGGTGGTCCTGATCCTGACGGCGGAGGCCATCGCCCACCTGCTGTACGCGAAGACCGCGGCGGCCCACCGCACGGGCGCCGCCGTCGGCTGAGGGCCTTCTCCGGCCGGGGAAGCCGTGCGGCCGACGGGGGCGTCCCGACAGCGCGTCAGGCGAGGACGTTGACCGCGCGGGCGACCACGAGCCCGAGAATGAGCAGGGAGACCAGGGACTGGACGCCCATGGTGATCTTGGCCCAGGGCGCCAGGGGCATGACGTCGGTGGGGCTGAAGGCGGTGGCGTTGGTGAGCGCGAGGTAGAGGTAGTCGATGTACTGCGGCCGCCAGGCGGCGCTGGTCAGCCGGGGATCGAGCTGTTGGGGGAAGGCGAGCGCGGGGGCGGAGGGCATGCGGTGGGCGCGGGAGGCGGGTCCCCCGCTGTCGAGTTCGAAGAACAGCAGGGAGAAGGCGAGGACGGTGCAGGTCCACACCGTGCCGCCGGTCTGCAGCAGGCTGGTGGCCGAGCTGGTCTCCTTCCCGGCGTGGAGGATGTCGTCGACCAGTTGCACGGTCGACCAGACGGCACTGAGGGCCAGCACCCCCACCAGGGCGATCGACAGGGTCCGCAGGGCGGCCGTGCGCCGGTCGATCCTGCCCGGGTCGCCGGCGATGAGCGCCAGCAGGAGCAGCCCCTCGACGGCGGGGAGAACCCAGCGAGGTGCCAGGCGGAGGTCGTCGGGGAGGAAGACGGTCAGCGCCATGGCGGCGACGACCGCCGCCGCCATCGGCCATCTCGGCTCGCCCAAGGACTCGTCCGCTCTCGGGCTCTCGGTCGTCTCTGGGGTGCGTCCGGTCACGGTGGCGGCCCTAACGGTCGAATGGGGAGTGATGGCGCTGTCCTGCCCTCGGAAGGTATAGCCGCCGGGCGGGCGGGCGTCGGATCCCACGCGTGGTGCGCGCAAGGACCGGACGCGACCGCGAGGACGACGGACCATCCGCACCCGTGCGGCCGTGAGGGCCCGCTGGGGCCGGACCGGTCGATAGGGTCGATCACGTTCATGCGATCACCGACGCCCCGGTTCGGGGTACCGAGGAGCCGTCGATGCGCCATCCGGACGCGTGCCGTGCCGCACGCCTCGCCACGTACGGCACCGTCGCCACACGCCTGTCCCTTCTGAGCGACCACCGGCTCGGCGAGGCCGTGGCCGCCGTCGCACCGCTCGGGACCGGCATCGGCGGCAGGTCGGGGGAGTGGGACATCGACGGGACGCGCGTCTTCGTCAAGCGGGTCCCTCTGACGGACATCGAGATGCGGCCGGAGAACGTGCGCTCGACGGCGAACCTCTTCGGACTGCCGATGTTCTACCAGTACGGACTGGGGTCGGCCGGGTTCGGAGCCTGGCGCGAGCTGGCCGTGCACACCATGACCACCCATTGGGTCCTCGGGAACGCGTACGACGGCTTTCCGCTGATGTACCACTGGCGGGTCCTGCCCGACTCTCCCCCCGAGGGGTTCGCCGACGAGTTCGGGGGCATCGACGGCGCGGTCGCGCACTGGGACGACTCACCGGCCGTGCGCGAGCGGCTGGAGGCCATCGGCCGGTCCTCCTCCAGTCTGGTTCTCTTCCTGGAGCACGTGCCGCGGACGCTCGCCACGTGGCTCGCCGACCAGCGGGAGTCCGGCCCGCGGACCGGGGACGGCTCGCCCTACCCAGGGGTGGAGGAAGCGCTCGCGCGCGGGACCGCCTTCATGCGCTCGCGCGGGCTCGTCCACTTCGACGCCCACTTCCGCAACATCCTGACCGACGGACGACTGCTCTACTTCGCGGACTTCGGACTCGCTCTGAGCTCCTGCTTCGAACTCGCCCCGGATGAGCGCGAGTTCCTCTCTCGGCACCTTGCCTACGACCGCTCCTACGTCCCGAGCCACCTGCTCCGCCACCACTTGCCGGACGGCGTACGCGCCGGCACGGACCACGAGGCGTTCCTCCGTGCGTGGATCGCGGGCCGGAAGCCCGAGGGCGTCGCGCCGGAGATCGCGGCGATCATCGAACGGCACGCTCGGACCGCCGTCGTCCTGGAGGCGTTTCACCGCAGCCTTCTCACGGAGAGCAAGCGGACGCCGTTCCCGGCCGTCGAGATCGAGCGGGCCCTGCGCACCGCGGATCCTGCGCCCGGCCGAGACGCCCCCTAGCGCCGCCCGTCCTCCGGGACGCCGGGGGCGTGCGGTGCCACCGGGTCCTGTCCGGCGAGGTGGGCGTCCATGGCGGTGTTCAGATCGGTCATGAACTGCTCGAACCGTTCCAGGAGCTGTGACGGGTAGGGGGACATCGCGGCGTCGAGGCGGCCGGCGAGCGGGCCGAAGAACTCGTCCGCCCTTTCCTGGATGTGCGGGCCGCCGCGCAGGGTGACGACGCGTCGGTCGGAGTGCTCGCGGGTGCGGGTGATGTGCCCGGCCGCCTCGAGCCGGTTCAGGAGCGCGGTGGTGGCGCCCGTGGACAGGGAGATGCGCTCGCTCAGCCGCGCCGGTGACAGCGGCATCCCGCGTTCTTCGGCGGCGGCGATCTCCAGCACGGCGGTCGCGTCCGTCGAGTGCAGGCCCAGCCAGGCGGCGAAGCGCCGGCCCAGCTCGGCGTAGTGGCCGCCGTAGACCCTCAGGGACTCCATCAGCCGCTCACGCTGCTCCGCGACGCCGTCGCGCACTGCTTCCTCCACGCCTCCGCCCCTCTCTCCTGTCACGCGGTCCGCGTGGTCACCCTGCTTTGACAACCTACCCTCATCATTTTACCTTCACCGTGGAATTACTTCACCATGGAGGTATCTGACGTGCGTGACCCGTCCCCCATTCCTGACGAGCCGACCGGGCCCTACCGGTGGCGGTGGCTGATCCTGACGGTGATGATCGTCGCGGAGATCATGGATCTCCTGGACGCCTCGATCGTCAACGTCGCCGGGCCGGACCTGGAGAAGTCCCTCGGCGCCGGCTCCGTCGGACTGCAGTGGGTGATCGGCGGCTACGCCCTCACCCTGGGCGCCGGCCTGGTGCTCGGCGGCCGACTAGGCGACCGCTACGGCCGGCGTCGGATGTTCCTGATCGGACTCGCGGCCTTCACCGTGACCTCGCTGCTGTGCGCGACGGCCCCCAACATCGAGTCGCTGATCACCTTCCGTCTGCTGCAGGGCACCGCCGGAGCGATGCTGCTGCCCCAGGGCCTGGGCCTGCTGCGGGAGAACTTCTCCGGCCCCGAGCTCACCAGGGTCTTCGCGATCTTCGGGCCCGTCCTCGGACTGGGCGGCATCGTCGGCCCGGTCCTGGGCGGCTTCCTCATCCAGGGCGACTTCTTCGGCCTGGGCTGGCGGTCGGTGTTCCTGGTCAACGTGCCCATCGGCATCGCGGCGCTGATCGTCGCCGCGAGGTTCGTGCCCAGGAAGGCGGGTGACCGCACTGTACGCGTCGACACGGCCGGCGCCGCCCTGATCGTGGCGTCCTGCGCCCTGCTGGTACTGCCGCTGAACCAGGGGCAGGAGAGCGGCTGGCCCCTGTGGACCTGGCTGTCCATGGCCGCCTCGGCGATCGGGTTCGCCCTCTTCGCCCTCCAGCAGCGTCGCACGGCCGCCGCGGGCCGTGAGCCGCTGGTGACCCCGGGCCTGCTGCGCAAGCCGGCCTTCACCGTCGGCCTCGGCGGCATCGCCCTGTTCTTCGGCGGGCTCATCGGCACCCAGCTCGTCCTGACCCTGTTCCTCCAGATCGGCCGGCACTTCACCGCCGGTGACGCCGGACTCGGCAACCTGCCCCTCGCGGTGGGAACCGCCATCGGCGGCGCCATCAGCGGCGCGTTCCTCGCCGACAGGATCGGCCGCAAGGTGCTCCAGATCGGGCCGCTCGTCCAGCTGGCGGGCGCGGCCGTGCTGTGGTTCGAGCTCGACGGCCTCGACGCCGCCTCGTTCTCGATCTGGGACATCGTTCCCGGCACGACGGTGGCGGGCGTCGGCGCCGGCATGGTGATCGCCGCCCTGTTCGGCTTCATCCTGGCCGCGGTCGACGACGACGAGATCGGATCCGCCTCCGGCGTCCTGTCGGCGGTCCAGGCGATCGGAGGCTCCCTCGGCGTCGCGACCTTCGGCTCGGTGTTCTTCGCCAAGGCCGGGACCGGTGACTTCACCGGTGGATTCCACCGCGCGCTGATCGTCCAGGGATGCCTGCTGGCGGCGTTCCTCGCCATCACCTTCCTGCTGCCCCGGAAGGGCCGCCCCGAAGAGGAACAGCACGGCATCGCCCCCGAGCCCGCCACCGGCTCCGACACGCATCAGCACCTCGCCGTGTGAACCGCAGCCGGGGAGCGCACCCACGGAAGCCGGTTCCCCGGCGCCCGGACTGCGGGCGCAGGTCACTCGTCGTCTTCAGCCGTCCTCGTCGTTCTCCTCGTCCTCGTCGTACCAGCCTTCGATCATGCCGACGAGCCCTTCGTCGACGGGGTTGTCGAACTCGTCCTCGGTGGTGAGGAGTCGGCGCAGGGTGTTCAGGGGGTACCAGTGGTCCCCGGGCCTGGCGTCGGGTGCGCCGACGCAGGGCGTGTCCAGGTACGCGGGGTCCGGGACCGCCGGATAGAACGCCGGGAGCAGGCCGAACGCGACGTCCGGTTCGAACGTCCACACCCAGCCCTCGCGCCGTCGGCGCAGAGCCTCGCCGATGTACCACACGGCGCCCTGGACGAAGGGGGAGCGGCGCTGTGCGGTGATCTCCTCCGGCTCGGCGAACGTCTCCTTGACCCGTTCCTCCAGGGCGTCGAGAGAGGCGTCGGAGAAGTCGAACCTGTCGACGCCGCCCGCCTCCCGAGCCCAGCTCTCGAAGGCGGCCCGGCGTTCGGAGAGCCAGACCAGGAGGTCGGGGTGGCGGGTGGAGTCGTAGTCGGAGTGGGGTGTGGTCATGGCCCCGAACCTACCGAAGCGTGCTGCGGCCCGCGCAGGATCTTCGCCGAGTCATCACACGACGCGTCAACAACCGCTTGTACGCGCGGTGTTGGCGCCCCCTAGTGTGGTGGGGCGGCAGGAGCGGGCACGATACGGGGGCCCCTTGTCCGGCCTGCCCTCGCAGTCTCGAGTCCCGTGGCCCCCACGACCAGGGACACTACGTGAGTACACCTATACGACAGCGTCTGAAGAGGCGCTTATCCGCCGCGTTGGCGGTCGTCTCCTCGGCGGCGGTGCTGCTGGTCGGCCTGCCGTCCGTGGCATCGGCCGCTCCCGGGGACTACGCGAAGATCACCGGCGGTAAGCGGTGCGATCAGATGCACCTGAAGCGGACAGTCCCGCGGACGCCGAACAACTCGGGTGCGCCGACGGGTCAGCAGTACTGGACGAAGTCCGGGCCGGACGAGGAGTACTACTACAACAACGCGTTCAAGGGTTTCGAGAACGTTCCCGCGCCCACCGCGGCCGAGCTGGGGCAGGTCACCGGCAGCCGCGCGGACATCGACAAGTGGGACCAGGCGTACGCGGCCTCCAAGGACCCGGAGGACATGCGCAAGGCGATCTACTCCCGCTACAAGCGGCATCGGAGCGAGTCGAACAACCCGAAGCCGTTCGGCAGTTGGAAGGTCAACCTGATCAGCGCGCAGGTCAGCAAGCAGAAGGGGGGCGTGTTCGAGGTCAAGGCCGTTCAGGACTTCAACATGGTCGGCCCCGACTGGCTGTGCGAGGTCACGATCGAGATCTTCGACAAGGACGGCAGGAAGATCGCCTCGCGGCGGTACGACTCCTACAACCAGCGCAGCGGTGAGTTCGGGGAGTTCAAGTCCGACGGGAAGCGCAAGCCGGCCCAGCTCCGGGCCGACAGGATCATCCTGCGGCACAAGGACGCGAAGTACGACTTCACCCGGCACCGCCTGACGATGTTCACGTCGGAGAAGCCGAACGGGGCCACCCTCCGCGACTACAAGGCCGAGAACGACAAGCTGCGGACGGAGCGGGGCACGGGGAACAACCCGATCCGGATCGCGGAGCGCCGGGCGACCGCGAAGGGCCAGTGGCCGCAGACGAAGTACACGAAGACGTACAACGTGTTCAACCCGCTGCCGAACCGCGGCACCCAGGGTCCGGGCGCATCGATCGCCTACGGGTCGGGACAGAACCCGGCCCAGGCCCGGCAGTTGCAGAACCAGTACGTGGCCGACAACGCGCGGTCCGCGCTCGGCCGGGGCCCGGGCGGGGTGGACTTCTCCACTCTGGAGCTCCAGTACGTCGGCAACCCGGTCAAGGGCAAGGCCCTGGACTACTCCATGAAGGCCGACCTCATGCCCGACGAGGACGACAACCCGGGCTGGGGCGGGCAGGCGAAGCTCGAACTCGCCTCCGACGCGCTGTTCACGTGGCTGGCGCTCACCCCGGACCGGCAGTGGGTGAACCTCAACCCCGACCAGCCCGAGACCATCATGGACAAGGCGTTCGGCGAGACCGACGCCGGACGTGTCCTCCTCGTGGCCGACATGGAGATGAAGCGGGACTTCTCCCGTGCCATGGACCCCAAGAAGTCCCCGGGCAAGGAGTTCATGGCCGCCGCCCCCAAGGTCGACGGGGTGCCGTGCTGGGGATCGGGACGCAACTGGATCGTTCCCGGCCGGGCGAAGGTCCGCGAGCAGGACGGCGGGATCTACATCCTCGACGCCCCGCTGAAGGTCAACCACGCGGCGATGGACTTCACCACGCCCGTACCGGGAGAGGACTGCTCGAAGAAGCTCAGCAAGGAGGAGAAGGAGCGCGGCCACCGGCTGATCACCCAGTATCTCGTCCCGCACGTCGAGAAGCAGATCAACACCGAACCCAAGTACGCCGACCTGCGCCGGGTCTACAAGTCCCGTGTCGCGGCCGAGTGGATCCGCCAGCAGGACGCGAAGAAGGCCACGGACTTCCGTCCCCTCATCAACAGCAACAACGTGAAGCGGTGGCCGCTGCGCGGTGAGAACGCCCACTGGGACAAGCGGACCGTGTGGCGGGAGATGGTGAAGTCCTTCACCGAGGGCGACTTCACCTACGAATGGCCCCTCGGCGACGGCCGGATCTACACGTTCTTCGTCGGCGGCATCGACTTCGCCAAGGTCCCCAAGCGGAACGTCACCGGCGTCGAGTTCACCGCCCAGCATCGTGAACTGCCGCGCACGACCAAGGACTCCGTGCGCACGGAGACCTCCGCCCGCGACAGCGACACCGCGTTCCTGGGCGGCGACGGCGCCGCCCTGACGGATGACGGGAAGCCCGACCCGACACCCACGCCGAAGCCGACGCCGAAGCCGACCCACCCGACCGATCCGCCCACGTCGCCGGGCCCGGTCCCGACCGGGCCGGGCCACGGTGACACCGGAGGCGGCGGGGCCACGACGCCTCCGGCCAACCGGCCGGACCCGGACGGCGGCCTCGCCGACACCGGATCGGACACCCCGATCGGCCTGATCTCCGGCATCGCCGCGGCGATCGCCGCCGCCGGCGCGGCCCTGGTGTGGTGGACGCGGCGTCGCCGCACCGTCCAGGAGTAGCCCGAACGGACAGCGTGAACAGGAAGGGGCCCCCCCCCCGGCGCCCCCGGGGGGGGGCCCCCCCCCCCCCCGCCCGGGGGGCCAGCGGCCCCCAAACGACCACAACCATGCCCAACCCGGGAGGAGCCGGGGTAGGCCCCCGA